>NZ_JBFBAE010000012.1:0-169086 GCF_040689465.1 Amycolatopsis sp. NPDC051373
GGAACGAACGCTGCCACCCCTTCATCTGGACCAAAACCGCCGACGAGATCCTCAAGAAGTCCAACCGTCAGACCACTTCAAACACAGACCACTAGGTTGCTTCGACCCCCTGATCAAACGATTACGGATGGAACATCTTCGAGTGGTTGTGCGCCGCTTGTCCATGTGGACATTCACAACGGTCTCTTTGATCATAATTCTCGCGATTCTTATCCGGTAAATTCGGGGAGTCGCGAGTGCAACCGCCTTGCGGAGTCGTTGATCGCAGTAGTCGCCGCGCGCCGTGCGGGATCCAGCGGTCTGCGGGCGAGTCGTCGGCATTGCACTACAGGCACTCGGCAGACGGAATGCGGTGTTGTGACTCAATCGAGCATAGGTGAGGAAACTTCATGTCGAGCGGATTCGAGCTCGTGCCGGATGAGCTTCGAGCGCACTCAGCCCACCTCGACGGACTGGTCGATCGGTTAAACCAAGCCATGTCCGCGGCGCGGAGCGTGAGTGTCGACAACTCCGCCTACGGCATCCTCTGCGCGTTCCTCCCGCCCGTCGTCAACGCCACGACCCAACAGCACGCGAACGACACCCTCGGCGCGGCGGTCAAGGGAATGAGCTCAACGGCGGACAACATCCGGACCGCCGCGGCGAGCTATGACCAGCAAGAGCACAGCGCCGCGACACCGTTCCGCAACGGCATCGATCTCAACGACGTCGGGCCAGGCTTGGTCCGCCCGACACCCCCGGAAGCCTCGTAGAAGCCCGCTGTTTCGCATCCGGCGCACAGGCATCCGGAACCGCAACCTCGATGATGTGAAGGACGACAAGGGTGAGCAATCCACTGATGGCCCAGCCGGTGAGTTCGACGACACCATTCACCGGCGCATCGTTGCTGGAAGACGCCGCCGGCGTGAAGGACAGCATCGAAAGCGGTGACTGGGCTTCGGGTGTCCTGGGGATCGCGGACACTGCACTGGATGTTCTGGGGTTCGTCGAGGATCCGTTCGGCACGATCCTGGCTCAGGGACTGGGCTGGCTGATGGAGCACGTCGGCCCACTGAAGCAGGCGCTGGACGCGCTGGCCGGGAACCCCGACGTGATCACCGCGCATTCGCAGACCTGGCAGAACGTCTCCCAGGAGCTGACCTCGATCAGTGTCGACCTCGCCGATTACGTCACGGCGGACGTCGCCGGCTGGGAGGGGCAGGGGGCAGACGCCTACCGGCAGCAGGCCGGCGACATCGCCAAACTGCTGAGCGCGGCGAGCCAAGCGAGCGCCGGCACCGGCAGCGGAGTGGCCACCGCCGGCCAGGTGGTGGCCGCCGTGCGCGCGCTGGTGCGGGACACGATCAGCGAAGTCGTGGCACGCATGGTGTCCTGGGCGTTGCAGGTGGTCGCGACGCTCGGCATCGGATTGACATGGGTGGTGCCGCAATGCGTTCAACTGATCGCCAAAACCGCCGAGAAGATCGCTCGGCTGGTCAAGAACCTGATCAACGCGATCAAGACGCTGATCGGTTTGCTCGACAAAGCTGGGGGGCTGTTCGACCACGCCACGTCGGCGCTCCAGGCCATCGAACAGGGCACCGCAGCCACGAGCGCTGCGCCTAGCCTTATGCCCGGTTTCTCGAATTATTCGATCAAGGCACGTCGTCCGTCAAGTGGCGGATCGGGTAGCTTGCCCCCCGTCGGCCCGCCCACCACACCCAGCAGCACGCCAGCGGCCAGATCGCCAGTCGGGTCGGGTTCCACGAGCGCCACCGGGCCCGATTCGAGGTCGCCGATGGCGCCTGAGGAGATCGACGCGCAAGGATACTTTCCCCAGCGACCGCAGCAGGGCCCCATCGGGGTGCATGGGGGTCCCCCGTACTCGTCCGCCCCCGAAGGCCCGTGGGCGACCCCCGTCCCAGAGGACGCCCACAACCACGTCATCTTCGGTGATCTGAAACCCGGCAGGAAACCGCCGGGGTTCACCGGCGGCCACGTTCCGGCGGTGAGCATTCCGCCCGACACCACGTTCCCCGCGGGACACGGCACCGGTATACGCCCGAATGGGAACCCTAATATTCCGCCACGGCCGCAACCGCTCCCGACTCCGCCGAACAGCGGTCTCATCGGCGGCCACGACCCCGCTGATCCCGGGGTGCCCGGCGTCTACAACCTTCCCAGGCCGCAGACCGTCGATACCGATGGAAAGACCTATACCAAGCCAGGCATTAGCACTACCTACCCGGACGGAATGCATCCCGGACTGGTGCAGAACAGCGGTAACCAGGCGTGGAACTTCGGCAACCCCAATGGCGGTTTCCAGCCGAACGGCCCGAAGACCAACAGCTTGGACCCAGCAGGAGGACGATGGCAGGGACAGGCCCAGATTCCGTTCACCCCGGTCTGGAACCCGGCCAGCGACCCCGGGCTGCCTCCGCACGGAGCAGCTGATCCCGACAACAAGTGGGCCGGGCGGATCATGAACGTTGACGGCTTCTACGGCGGCGACGGCGGCCCGAGGACCTACTGGCCCGACACGGACAGTCAACGCCCGCCCCAAACGTCTGGCTCGAGCAGCCCACGACCACCAAGGCGCTAGGAAGGTGACGTCTGTGCAACGGAAGTTTGGCCAGCGGTGAACCGTCTCTTCGGAATCAGCTCCTCGATCGAGATGTCGTTCGACTCACTGCGCAGACTCCGCATTGTCGCCCCCGAAACGCACTTGCCGCTGGCGGCGTGGCTGCACACCGATGTCCAGCCCAACATCGCCGGCCTCGACGAGCTAGGAGACTTACTGGATCGCTGCCGCGCGGAAGAACGGACCTTGATCGGGAACAGTTGCAGCGTTGACTTCGTGAACGAACTCGTCCTGCTGGAGAACCGGTACGAGACCTGGCCACGACACGTGGTTCCCCAGCGCGCGTTCTGGTCGGTACTCCGGGGCTTCCGTGCGTTTCTCGCCACTACGGTTCACACGCCCGCCCTCGCTCGCCCGGCCGACTATCCGGTGGTGCTGCGCATGACCACGGAGCGGCAGCCGGGGAGCGGTGGCAAACCGGTGTTCATCAACCACACCTATTTTCCGGCCGATTGGACGGTCGACGAGGTGAGACAGGCCGGCGACGGCGCGTGGCGATCGGAGGAGGCGCTACGCGACGAAAAGACGGGGGCGTGGTCCGGCGTGTGGCGGGGCCTCGAGCTGGCCGGGTACTACAACGTCGGCACCGGAGAAGTCCTCACCTACTTCCCGGTGATCTCACCTTGACGGTGAGCGTCTCCGAGAAAGATCGCGACCGGCCCTCGACGTCTGAAACCTTGGCCGGCCCTTTGCCCGGTGGCGCAACACCTTCGACCAGGCCGCGTTGCAATAGCGGATTCAGGTCAGCCGGTTCCACGGCGGCGCCACAGGCGGTTCGATGCGGCGAGCGGCGCCGCCACTTGATGCCTGCGTGTGTCGTCGCGTGGTCGAAAGCCTCTACTCAAACCAGATCGGCGTTCGAGGAGACCTCGAGCCGGGTCCCGTCCGAGGCTGGAGTAGCCGCCGCCAGGTCGGGGAGTTGGTTGCGTTGTCGGCGGCATCGACTACGAGCCACGCTTGCGCGGGAGCAGGTTCGCGTCGTTCTCGTGCGGGGCGGGGAGTAGGTCGCGGCGTCCCGGAGGCGCCGCGACCGCGGGAAGCCGAGGCGCGCCGCCTCGCTGTCCCGGCCTCCGCTCAGAGCACGATGTCCGCGAGTCGCTCGATGTCGGTGACGTCGTCGGTCGTCGGCATGACCAGGAGTTCATCGGTACCGAGCTCGGCGTACTCCTTCACTACCGTGCGCACCTCGTCTGCAGTGGTGCGCACACCGCTGCAGACGAAGTCGGCCAGCTCGTCACCGCCGGTGCTGTAGTAGTCGCGGACGTTGGCACGGCCGCGATCCGGGTCGCCGAGGGAGAAGTAGGCGAGGCCGACGAGGCGAGGATCACCATCACGGCCGTGCTCTTGCCAGGCCGTGCGCGCCTTCGCGAACGCTTCGCCGGCCATTTCCGCCGGCACCGTGCCGGCAACGTAGCCCTCACCCCATCGAGCCATGCGGGCCAGTGCCGCCGGCGCCGATCCACCGAACAACAGGGGAACCCGCCGGCTACCGCTCGGCACCGCCGCGTTCTCCCCTCCCCCGACCGGATCACCGTTCCACACGCTGCGGTAGGTCTCGAGGTCGCCGTCGATCCTCCGGCCGAGGCCCTTCGGGCCACGACCCTCGACCACGAAGTCGTCCGGGCGTCCGCCGATGCCGACGCCGAGCGTCAGCCGGCCTCCAGATACCCCGTCAATGCTCGCCACTTCCTTGGCCAGCAGCGTCGCGGGCCAGACGGTGGCCAGCAGGACGTTGGTCAGCAGGCCGATCCGGCGCGTCGCGCCGGCGGCCGCCGCGAGGGCGACGGTGTCCATCACCCCGGGGAAGGCGATGCGGCCAACGGTTCCCAGCGTCGAGAACCCTGCTTCTTCCGCGCGAGTCGCGATCGAGGGGATCACAGTCGGGTCGAGGTTGCGCACCTGATTCGGAAGGCCGGTGCCGATCTTCATTCGCGATTTCCCATCTTGATGCTCTGATCGTTTCACCTGAGCTGGCTCGCCGAACGACGATGTCGTGGCCCGGCGGGACCGCTAAATCCAGGTAGTTGGTGGTGCTTCGAACAAAATGGGGCCACAGTGATCAGCCCTGCACCTGCCCGCCATCGAGAACCAGGTCGAATCCGGTGTAGAAGCTGCCGTCCTCACTGGACAGGAAAAGGACCGACTTGGCGATCTCGGAGGGTTGCGAAATCCGCTTGACAGGCAGGGCCTCGGCAAGCATGATCCGCGCCGCGCCTGCGGCCTCTTTGGACGGGTGCTGTGCGTCCAGCATCGGCGTGTCCACTGGTCCTGGACTGATGGAGTTGACTCGGATTCTCGGTCCCAGCTCCTTCGCCCAGGTCCGTGCGAACGAGCGGACCGCCGCCTTGCTGGCCGGATAGGCGGTGTAGCCAGGCATGCCCAGCACGTGCCCGGTGGAGGCCACAAGGGTCATGCAACCGCCATCGCGCATGAGCGGCAGCGCCTTCTGCGCGCTGAAGAATGTCCCACGCGCGTTGATGTCGAAGTCTTGTCGTACTGCTCAGGAGTCGAGTCGGCGAGCAGCACCTGCTCGCCGATCGCCGCGCTGGTCACCAAGATGTCGAGGAACCCCTTTTCCTCCCGCACCGTGGTGAACACCCGGTCGAGATCGTCCAGGTTCGCCGAGTCCGCTTGCACGATCGAGACGTCGTGTCCGATCTGCGCACGAGCCTTCTCGACCTCGGCCAGTCGCCTACCAGCAATGAAGACATACGCATCTTCGGCGACGAACAACTCTGCCGTAGCCAGTCCGATGCCGCTGTTGCCTCCGGTGACGACCGCGACTTTTCCGTCCAGTTTTCCCATTTTTTTAGCCCCCTCGTTCAGGCATACCAGGTACCGCGAGCATGAAGGACGATGACCGAAACACCGATCCGGCATTGCGCAAAGCGATGCCGAACTATCTTTTCGATAAGAAGTGTGACGTAGCGCGAGTGAGTGCGCTGCTGCGACCCAGCACGAACAGGGCACGTCGTCCTCGCGATCGTTCACACAGGTCATTCAATCATGGGAAGAGATCGTATCTCATCGTGACCTCATGGATCATGAACGAAAAGCTCACAGTCATTGACCTCGCGGTCAATCCAGGTTCCGGGCTTCTGCTCCGTGAGCTGAATTTCCCCAACGGACGCAACCAGGCCACCGCCCCGAGCATCTTTCGGTACACAAGCAGTGGATGAATTCAATGGGGAATGAGGTCACAATGTTTTCACAGCGGATCACTGTTTCGTCCTTGGTACTGGCGGCCTGCGCGATGACGGTCGCGTTGACTGCTGCCTGTCAGGCGGCTCCCGACGTCGGGGGATCAACCTCACCTGGCGACCAGGCGGTCACCTCGGCGAGCCCCACGCCCGCACCGACGGTGGCCAGCAGCGCTGCCGACGCGACACACGACCGGAAGCCCGCAGGAGCCGCCGAACCGCCCCGGCCTGTCACGCCGGAATGCAAGGCTGGGCAGCTGAAGCTCAGCTTCGGCGAAGGTGAAGGGGCGGCCGCGGGGAGCAACAACTACGCGCTCCAGTTCACCAACACCGGGGAAAACCCATGCGTCATCGTCGGCTTTCCTGGTGTGTCGTTTGTGGCGGGAGATCAAGGCCGACAGGTCGGGAAGGCTGCCTCCAGGGTCGGCGCCAAAGGGCCGCAAATCAACCTTGCACCGGGTCGGATGGCCTCGGCGCCCGTCTCCGAAGCGGATGCGCTCGCGTTCCCGCAGAACACCTGCCGGCCTGTGCCGGTCCGCGGCTTGCGAGTTTATGCGCCTGACGACACCGCTGCCGAGTTCATCCCGTTCAGCGGACAGGAAGTCGCCTGCAGCGAACTCCCTACGAGCCAGCTGTCCGTGAAGACGATCGTCGCCGGTGACGGCAGCATCAACTGATGCGGATGCCGAGTCCGGTCTGTTCCTGACGGCGAAGACCGAGATGCCCGGCCGCTGCGCGTAGCGGCCGGGCATCCATGCGGTGTCATTCAGGGCGGTGACCCCAGTCGGACTGAGATTCCCTCAGAACAGGGGAACCCCAGGGTCCATACCGAACCGCACTCGGCCGACAGCTTCGAAGTAGCCGGCGGCGTGGTTGACGTGCTGGAGTGCCACCATGCCGTCGCGGAACTGGCGCTCGACAGGGTTGCCATCGTAGATCGACGACGAACTGCCGAGTTCGTACATGGCGACCAGCACCTCACGGCTCACCTGCGCGGCATGGCTCATCGCGGCGCGCAGGGTTGCCCGCTGGCCGAGCGTGACCGGGGTGGCGGTTTCGCCGGCGGCATCGATGCTTTCCGCCGCGTCGAGTAGGTAGTTTCTCGCGGCCTGGAGCGCTGCTTCCGAGCGGCCCATGACCGCGTGAGTGGTAGGCAGGTCCGCAAGCACCGCTGAGGACAGCACGCTCTTTTTCGTCTTGGCCAGGCGGACGGTCTCGTCGATGGCCGATTGCGCCACGCCGAGCGCAACAGCGGTGCACCCGGGGAACACGAGGGTCGGTGTGAATCCCCGGTACAAAGGCCGATCGATCCTCGCCGGAACGTCGAACCGCGCTGCCAGCTCCGCGGGAACGACGACGTTTTCGGCGGTGACGTCGTTGCTGCCACTCCCGCGCATGCCATTGACCTGCCACGTGTCGTGCACGGTGTACTGGCCCGGGCGGAGAAGGAACAGCCGGACATCCGGTGCGCCCTTGTCGGTCATCACAGGCTTGCCGTCGCAGGTGACCACTGCGATGACCGAGAGCCAGGTCGCGTGGCGGATTCCGCTGACGATCTTCCATGTCCCGGAAACGCGGTACCCACCCTCGACCGGCACGGCCACGCCAGGGCTGCCGGAATTCGCGAAGATCGGCTCGTCGCCGTTGCGCCAGACCTGGTCTGCACCCGTCTCGTCCAGTAACGCTGCGAGGAAGCCGAAATTGGCGTTCCACACGATCCAGCCGACAGATGCGTCGATCCGGCCGAGGCCCTCGTATACCCTCAGCGCGGCAGCCAGCGACACCTCGTAACCGCCGAACTCCTTGGGGGTCAGCAGGCGAAAAGCCCCGACCTCCCGCAATTCGTCGATCAGTTGCGCGGGAAGATCACTGTTCTTGTCAATCTCTGGTTGTGCCGCCCGGATAGTGGCCTTGAGTGCGGCGGGTATCTCAGATGGGTTGGTCGAGTTGCCTAAATTCATAACCCCTTCAACGAGTACTCACCTGATTTCGTTTGCATCACGGCAAAAACCGCCTTGTGATCTGCCGCTCAGAGGACTCCGGCACGCAGGGCGAACGCGACGGCGTGCACACGGTTGCGGAGGTTGTGCCGTGTCGTGAGGGAGTGCAGGACGAGTTTGATCGTGCTTTCCGAGTACGTGAGTTCCCGGGCGATTTCCGAAGTTTCCGCCCCGTCGGCGAGCAAGCGGAGAACCTCGACTTCGCGCTCGGTGAGGCCGATGCTGTTCACGCCCATCCGGTCCCGTGCGTCACGCTGCATCTGCCGCACCAAGCGGATCAGCTTGCGGAGGGTCTCCCTGGGCATGACACTGTGCTGCCGCGCCGCGCCCAAGACGGCGTCGGCGAGAGCAGCACCATCGGCCGATTTGCTGTCCACGATGGCGACGACACCGTATTCGATCATGGCGAGCAACGATGCCTCAGGGACTTCGCCGGTGAGAAGGACGACCGGCACCCCACAAGTCCTCCGAGTCCTCAACTCGTCCATCGTGCCGGGATTCACCTGCGTTGTTGCCAACACGAGGACGTCGGGACGCGTCCCCTCCCGGGCCCGGGCAATGCCAGCGTGGCTTTCGAGGACCATCGTGAGACCGGTGGTGGTCAGGGCATCCGGTCCCGCCACGTGGACACGGGCTTCCTCCGGTTGGTACCACGGCCTGGCCGCGATCTGGTCCATCGGCGTTGTTCCTGTCTGTCGTATGCACGCGATGACCTCAGGGTGCCGCCGCGGCATTGGTGGGGTGTCGACAGACTCTTTATTGCGGACCGTGAGCACTCGAACACGAGAAGCATGCCTGTCGGCAGCCAGGCCAGAGTGACGTATCGTTCTTAGCCGTTCGGTGAAACACGCCCCGTGATGGAGGCACAGCGCTGTCCAGCGGGGCTTGAACTTCCCATACTGCGGCAGCGAGAAAGGGCGGTATTGCGATGGCCGACTTGGACCCCGAAGTCAGGTACACGGTCCACCATCAGTGGCTGCGTCTCCTGCCGGACAACCTCGCTCGGATCGGAATCTCCGACTTCGCCCAGGACTCGCTGGGTGACGTCATCTCGGTATCCTTGCCATCGGTCGGAGACGCAGTCGTCGCGGGCGAACCATTCGGCGAGGTCGAGTCGACCAAGAGCGAATCCGAAGTCTACGCACCGGTTTCCGGAACGGTCACATCGGTGAACGACCTCCTCTCCGACAGTCCGGAGGTCATCAACGACGACCCGTACGGTGACGGCTGGTTGCTCGAGGTGAGAGTGGACCCGGCCCGCCGAGAGCCCACTTCCGGCGAGCTCAAATTGCTGACTTCCGATGAGTACCAATCCCTCACGGAGGGTTGAGCAAACGGGGCCTTGGCCTGAGGTCATGCCGGAGTCATCTGATCACGGTGGTGGCGTCGGAGAGGCAGGCGTAGGTCGCCTCGACCAGGACCATCTTGCGGGGATCGTCCCGCAGCGAGGTACCCATCCGGTTCATCACGTAGCTGAAGCCGACACCGCGTTCTACGTCGGCGAAGGCCGTCGAACCCCCCCAACCATCGTGGCCGAAGCTTCGGGAGTTGGGGCCGAAGCTTCGCTGGTGGCTGCCCAGAGTGAAGCCCAGGCCGAACTCGTTGTCCAGCGCCATGACCACATCGCGGCAGCGGCCCTGTCCGGTTCGGCCGAACTCGATCGTCTCGCGCCGGAGCAGCCGTTCCGAGTCGTCGACCAAGGCACCGTAGATCGTCGCCAGGCCGTAGGCGGTTCCATGGCCGTTGGCTGCGGGGATCTCGGCGACGCGCCAACGAGCTGAATTCACGTTCTTGGTCAAGGAGTGCGGATTGCCCAGCGCGGCGAGGGCCGCCCTCGTGGGTTCGGCCGCGAGGGCATCGGCCACTTGCTCCGCACCGGCGGCCGGCTCGACGATCGTGGAGCACCGCTGGAGGTCGCTGCGGTCCAGGCCGATGTGGACGTCGGCGTTGAGCGGTTGCGCCACGTTGGCACGGAAGAACTCGCCCACCGTCTGCCCGGTAATTCTCCGGATGACTTCGCCGACGAGATAGCCGTAGGACAACGCCTGGTAACCACTGACAGAACCTGGCTCGAACAAGGGCTCCTGTGCCGCGAGCACGAGCGTCATCTTGGGCCAGTCGAGCAGGTCGTCGACGCCGAGGGGGTGCTCCGGGGGCACTCCGGTCACGCCGGAGCGGTGGGACAGCAGCCAGCGGACGGGGATGTCGCCCTTACCTGCACTCGCGAACTCGGGCCAGTAACGAGCCACGGGCGCGTCCACGTCGAGGTCTCCACTCTCGACCAGCTGTAGCGCGGCGATGGCCACCAAGCCGTTCGTGGTCGACCAGATGTTGGTCAGGGTCTGCCGGCGCCACTCGACAGCGCACTGCGGATCCACCCAGCCACCCCACAGGTCGACCACCGCGCGCCCGCGCACCACGACGGAGACCGCGGCGCCCAGTTCACCTCGTTCGGCGAAGTTGCGCTCGAAAGCAAACGCGACCTTTTCGAAACCATCCGCGACTTCTCCGTGGACGGGCGCGGGCGAGGAGACGGGCATCTGGCTTCCTTCGGTCGAGGCGCGTCGCTTTGTGCCGTGGTTCGGGCTCTCGATCCTGCGCCACCACAGAGGCCGCCTGGTACGGTTTTGGCCGGAGAGCCGACGAACTTCGCACCCGCAGGCAGCTCCGCACCGCTTACGCACCACGAGATGCCGATGCTTCACGGCGATTCTGCCTGCCCGCTCAGGCCCGCCAGCGCGGCTTGCGCCAATCGTGCTTCCCGCCCCCGTTGTTGTTGCTGGAAGAGCTCCAAGGCTTGCCCGAAGTTCTTCTCCGCCAAGTCGTCGCGGCCGAGGGTCCGGTAGGTGCAGCCGAGGGTGTACAGCGTGTCGGACACGGAGAACAGTTCGTCGCCGAAGAGCGCGACCGCCTCCTCCAGCCGGTCGACGGCTTGTTCGAGGTTTCCGGTTTCCGCGAGGATCGTGCCCAGGGTGTCCAGGATCGTCGGGCGGAGCTTGTGCGCCTCCGCTTCCTCGGCCAAGGTTAGAGATCGTTCGGCCATCTCCCGGGCCTCCGGGTACCGGTGTTCCAGCTTCATGCACCAGGCGAAGTGGTTTGCGATTGTTGCTCGCAGCGCCGCAGACTGGCCGGTCACCAGCCGCCAGGCCGAGGAGATCGTGTCGAGTGCCTCGCGGGTGTGTTGCTGTCGCATGTGGATCTCGGACAGCACCTGCAAGCTGAGGACTTGCTGGACCACATCGGATGAACGCTCGGCGATGGCCAAGGCCCGGCAGATGTGGTCGAGTGCTTGTTCGTGGTTCCCGGTGCGGGTGAGGGATTGTGCGATGCAGCGGTGGGGCAGGCACTCGAGGTTCTCGTCGCCGACAGCGTGGGCCGCGGCCAGCGCGTCTTGCCAGATGCTCAGCGATTCGCCAGGGTTGCCCTGCGTGGCGTACAAGGAACTGCTGCCCCAAGCGAGTTGCCATACGGCTTCGTGCCAGCCGAGCATCTTTGCCGTCACGCGGACAGCCGCGATGTTGTCCGCTTCGGCGGTCACCCATCGCAGCGCCTCGCACCGATCGCGCAGGGGCACCGGCGTGCAGCCGACGGGCAGCGGAATGGGGCTAATGGGTGGACGGCCGGGGTCGGCGAGCTGCACAGTGCGAACCAGGGTGTGCAGGTAGAACGAGACGAGCCGACGCAGGCCGGCTTCACGCCGGTCCAGGCCCAGGTTTCGTTCCGCTTGCTCACGCGCATACGCGCGGACGAGGTCGTGCATGCGAAACCGTCCCGGCTGGTACTGGCGGACCAACGACGCTCGCTCGAGGGCGCGAAGGGCGGTGCGGATGGCGGCGTAGGTCTTCCCGGCCAGAGAAGCCGCGGTATCGAGAGCGATATCGGCGCCCGGGGTCAGACCCAGCAGCATGAGCAGATCCGCAGCTTCGTCGTCCAGCGCCGCGAACGATGTCAGCAGCACCGCCCGGATACCGAGATCCGCGTCCACGTCCAGCGCGTTCAGCGTCGAGCTCGCGTCCACGAGCTCGTCGGCGAGCGAAGTGAGCGAGAAGTCCGGATGTTCCTGTGCGCGGCCGACGACGATGCTCAGCGCCAGGGGGAGACCGGCACAGGCGTCGACGAGACGCCTGACGGCCGCGGGCTCTGCGGACGCGCGCGCGGGGCCCAGCCGGGTCACGAGGAGATCGTGAGCGTCGCTGTCGTCGAGGACGTCCAAGGTGATCAGATCGGCGCCGTGGCGCGAGACGAGTCCCGTCAGCCGGGTGCGGCTGGTGACCACGACCGAGCATTGTGGGTTGCCGGGCAACAGTGGCGTGATCTGGTCGACGTCGCGTGCGTTGTCGATGATCACGAGCAGACGCTTGTCCGCCGCGAGGCTGCGGAAGAGCCCGCTCATCGCGGCGCCGTCCCGAGGGATCGCAGCGGGTTTCACCCCCAGGGCGATGAGGAACGTGCGCATCGCGGCGTCAGGGCACACGCGTTCCCCGGACGGGTCGAACCCACGCAGATCCACGAAGAGCTGCGCGTCGGGGTACTCGCCGACGTGCTCGTGCGCCCAGTGCAAGGCGAGCGCGGTTTTGCCGACACCGCCGGGGCCGACGATGACCGAGACGGGCGCCGGCGTCTCAGACAAGACCTCCAGTTCCTTTTCACGTCCGGTGAACGAGCGGGGCGGGGCCGGTAGCTGGCGAGGGATCAACGGCGGTAGGACATCCTCGTCATCCAAGTCATGTGGCTGAGGGCTGATGACGCCGGGTGCAGACTGCCTCCGCGGTTCGCTCATCTCGGCATCGCCGGTGAGAATTTCCTGGTGAACGGCCCTCAGCGCAGGCCCCGGGTTGACGCCGAGTTCGCTCGCGAGCAGCTTCCTGACCTGCTGGAAGTGCAGCAGCGCTTCGGCCTGCCGGCCGGTCCGATGTAGCGCAACCATCAATTGGCCTGCGAGGCGCTCGTCGAAGGGATACTGCTCGACGCGGACGGTAAGTCCCGGCAACACCTGCGCGTGGCGGCCGAGTTCGAGCGCCAAATCGGCCCTGTCCAGCAGTACCCCTGCTCGTTCGGCGTGCAGCGCGGCCCGGAACTCGCGCAACCACGGACTGTCGAGCCCGGCGAACGGCTCGCCGCGCCACAGGCCGAGTGCGTCGTCGAACAGCGCCAGCGCGGCCTCGGCCGCGGCGGCGCGTCGGGAGCGCCGTACGAGCTCCCGGAACCGGTGGACGTCGACGTTCTCCGGAGGAGCGTCGAGTACGTAGCCGTGGCCACGGCGCACGATCTGGTGCTCATCCGCCAGTGCCGTGCGCAGGCGCGAGAAGTAGCTGTGCAGTATGCCGCGGGCGCTGTTCGGCGCACGATTTCCCCACACCCGCATGACCAGGTCGTGCAGCGAAACGGGCTGCCCGGCATCGAGGAGGAGCACAGCCATGACCGTGCGGGGACCCGTGGCGCCCACCGGGTGCAGCACGCCGTCGCGGAGGACTTCTACGTTGCCCAGGAGCTGGAAGTCAAGTGACATCACGCACCAGCCCTAGCCCGTTCTCCCCCGCCTTCGCCGCCTAGTGAGCGCACTCCTGAAATGCTGTGCCGCCCTGAGGAAGGGCGAGGGTGAGGTTGGAGTGCCTCGATCCACTTGCCGCACCTTACCTACCGGCGTGGCCAGAACCGGCCAGGGAAACCTTACAGTTCCATTAGGCAGTGAGAAGTTGTGTCTGCCAAGGCATCGCCCAGACGAGGTGCCTTGGACTCGCCGCGTCAGTTCAGTGCGGCAAGACCTGGACGAGCTGGCTGCGTGATGTGACGCCGAGTTTGGTGAACACCTTGTGCAGGTGATACTGCACAGTGCGCGCGCTGATGAACAGGCGGGTCGCGATTTCCGGGTTCGATAAGCCGTCGCGGGCCATCGCGGCGATCTGCGCTTCCTGTGCCGTCAGTTCGTCGAAACGCACGGCGTCGACCCGCTTCCTGACGGTGCTGCCCGCGGCGCGCAGTTCACGTCCGGCCCTGTCTGCGAACGCACGTACTCCCATGGACTCGAGCTGCATGTGGGCCGTACGCAGGTGTTCGCGAGCGTCGAGGTGCCGGCGTTCCCGCCGCAGCCATTCGCCGTAGAGCAGGTTGGTGCGGGCGAGCTGGACGCGCATCCGCGTGCGGCCGAGGTGCTCGAGCGATTCGCGGTAGAGGCCCCCGGCTGCGTTCGCTTGGGCCAGCAAGGCTTCGCTGCGCAGCTGCATGCCCAGAGCCCAGTCGCTGCCGGCGGCGTTCGTCATCGCGGTGAGGCGGACATGAGCGTCGAGCGCGAGGTCGTGGTGGTCGCTGCGCACGGCGGCCTCGATCAGTTCGGGTAGGACCCAGACCAGCTGCCCGGGATCGTGGTCGTATTCGGTGGCGCGCAGCGCGGCGTCGAGCGCCTCGTCGTAGCGGCCGAGGCCGTTGCACAGCACCGCCATCGCCCACTCGGCGAACGTGATCCCTACCCCCTCACCGCGGCTGGTCACGTCGCCGATGGCGTCGTGGATCACGGTTCGCGCCACGGTCTCGTCGCCGCGGAACGCGGCCAGGCCCAGCGCGCCGTAGGGGGCGATGTTGCTGCCCGTCAGTTCCTCGATGGCGCGGACCTCGTCGCTCAGCGATGCCGCGCCGGCGAGGTCGCCGGAGAACAGCAACAGGTACGAGCGCGACGTCAGCGCCAGGGGGAGTTCGCTCAGCGCGCCGGTGTCCCGGGCGAGGCGGAGATGACGGGCCGACAGCGCGTCCCACGTGCCGTCGTCCCAGATCCGTAAAGCGATGATGCTCGCCAGATACAGCCAGTGCAGCTCCTCCTCGGCCGGCATGCCGGCGCCGAAGACACTTAGGCCTTTACGCAATGCCGGCAACCCGGCCGCGTAGGTGTCGTTGACGGAGATAGCCAGGCCGTCCAGGAGGAGGTCTGGCGCGTTGGGTTCGCGCTGCGGCGGAGGAGCGCTGGCTGCCGCCTGCGCGACCTCCAGCAGATCCCCGCCCGGGCCTGCGAGGCGCCCGGCGAAGATCGCGGCGTGCAGCGCGTCCAGGTAGGTCGCCCGCGACAGTTCGGGATCGACGGTCTCCAGCCGCCGGGCCGCGTGCACCAGCAGAAGGGGCGCGTCGCTACCGCGGTTCGTGACGAAGGCCAGCTGCGCCCGGATGAGGCCGGCCTCCGCGTGCTGGAGGTCGGTCGATGGCCCAGCCTCGGCGAGGACAAGCAGGTCGACGGTCGCGTCGAGTGCGCCGGCCGCCAGCGCGGCCTGGGCCGCGGACAATGCGCGCCCCACCCGGCGTGCGGGGTCGGGCGTCAAGGCAGCCGCGTGCTGCAGGAACGCGGCTGCCGCGGCAAGGCCGGCGCGCGCCATGGCGCGATCCGCCGACAATTCGAGTTCGGCGGCAACGTCTTCGTCGGGCCCGGGTGCAGCCTGTGCGCGATGCCAGGCGCGGCGGTCGGGATCGGCCCGCGAGTCGGTGGCTTCAGCGAGCGCGCGGTGCACGCGAAGCCGCTCGGCCGGCGTGGCCGAACGGTAGACGGCGGAGCGCGCAAGGGGGTGCCGGAACCGGATGTGCGCACCCAGGACAGCCAGCCCCGATTCCTGCGCCGCCGTCGCGGCGTCGGCTTCTATTCCGAGTCCGGCGATCGCGCGGTAGACAAGGGCGGGATCACCGGATGGGTCGCTCGCCGCGGTGAGCAGCACGAGCCGGGCAGGCTCGTCGAGCACGCAATAGCGTCGGCCGAAGGTGCCCTCGATACTCCCCGGCAACGGCGTTGCGCCGAGGAGCCCGAACCCGCCGGCAAGTTCGGCCGGAGTCAGGCCGAGGGGGAGTTCCAGGAGCGCGAGCGGATTGCCGTCGGTCTCGGCCACGAGCTGGTCACGTACGCGGGCGTCGATCGGGCCCGGGAGCACCGCGTCGAGCAACGCCCGGGCGTCGGTCGGGCGCAGGCCTTCTACGCGGAGCCCGGGCAGCGTGGCGAGGTCGCCACCGGCGTCGCGGGTCGCGAACACCACGCCGACGGCTTCGGCCCCGAGCCTTCGTGCCACGAAAGCGAGGATCTGCGCCGAGGTGCGGTCGAGCCACTGCTGGTCGTCGATCAGGCAGAGCAGCGGCTCGCGCTCGGCGGCCGCGGAGAACAGGCTCAGTACGGCGAGACTCACCAGCAGCCGATCGGGCGCCGGCCCGGCGCTGAGCCCGAACACCGTGCCGAGCGCCGCGCGTTGCGGTTCCGGCAGCTCAGCGAGGTGGCCGAGCAACGGCGCGCACACCTGATGCAGCCCGGCGTACGCGACCTCTATTTCCGACTGGACGCCGCCACCCAGCACCACTCGGCATCCCGGCGCGCCGCTGATGTGCTCCAGCAAGGCGGTCTTGCCGACGCCGGGTTCCCCGTGCACCACCAATGTCCGGCTCTGGCCCGCGCAAACGTCTCTCACCAGTGCGTCGAGCACTGTGCATTCGGCGCGCCGGCCCACCAGGTCCGCTGCGCGCCGCGCACCGGACGAGTCCGACGGCATCCGCACCGGCTCACCGTACCTCGCCGGGTCGCTGGCCACTGGCGGATGCATCCCGTCCGGCGGGTGGAACACAGTGGGGCGTCCACCGACGTGGAAGGGAAGGAACAATGGGCCTGTCCTGGCAGCAAGGTCCGCTCGCGCCGGGCGCGGTCGGCCGGTTCCTCGTGCCGGATCCTCTGCCTGAGCGGATGCCGTTCGCCGAACCGCTGCGCCGGCGGATGCGCGTGCGGTTCGGTGAGACGTGGATCGCCGACAGCGAAGACGTGGTGCTCCTGCACGAACCCGGCCGGTACCCGGTCGCCTACTTCCCGGTCGGTGACGTCGTCGACGGCGTTCTGGAGCCGACCGACCACACCACTCGCCACCGCGACTTCGGGCCGACGGCGTGGTACACAGTCGCCGCCGGGGACGCCGTCAAGCAGCGCGCGGCGTACGAGCACGTCGAACTGCGCGGCCACGCGGCCGAACTCCGCGGACGCGTCGCCTTCGCGTGGCGCGCGATGGACGCGTTCTACGAGGAGGATGAGCGCGTGGTCGGGCACGCCGCTGACCCCTACCACCGCATCGACATCCGCAAGACGAGTCGGCACCTGACCGTGCACCACGAAAGCCGGGTCGTCGCCGACAGCACCCGACCGCTGGCGCTGTACGAATCCGGTTTCGCACCACGGTGGTACTTGCCCCGCGACGACGTTGACTTCTCGGTACTCGCGCCCGCCAAGGGCCAGACGTTCTGCCCGTACAAAGGAATCTGCAGCTACTTCGACATCGCCGGCCAGCGCCGAGCCGCATGGTCCTATGAGAGCGCGTGGTCGGGAGTGCAGCAGGTGTCCGGATTCGTCTCATTCGAGCCGGACAAGGTGCAGGTGCACCTCGATGGCGTCCACCTGCGACTCGAACCCGGTCAGACGGTGGTCGCGCACGGCCTCGACCGCGACCTGACCCTCGACGAGGTGAAGTGATGACCGCGACGCTCCTGTCGGTCAACCTCGGCATGCCGAAGGACGTGTCCTGGCAGGGCAAGACCGTCCACACGGGAGTGTGGAAGAGGCCGGTCGAGGGGCCGGCGAGGGTGCGCCGGCTCAACATCGACGGTGACGGGCAGGGCGACACGGCCGGTCACGGTGGGGAGCAGCGCGCGGTGTTCGTGTACCAGCTCGACTCGTACCGGCATTGGGAGAAGTATTTCGGCCGTGAGGAGCTGGAGTACGGGTCGTTCGGAGAGAACTTCACCGTCGAGGGTCTGGCCGATGCCGAGGTGTGCATCGGGGACCGTTACCGCATCGGTGAGGCTGAGTTCGAGGTGACCCAGCCCCGGGTGACGTGTTATCGCGTCGGCCTGCGGATGGGAGAACCTGAGTTGCCGGCGTTGCTGGTGGCCCACCACCGGCCCGGGTTCTACTTCCGGGTGCTGCGCGAAGGCCACGTCACAGCCGGCGACGAGATCGTCAAGACCCACACCGGGCCCGGCGCGCTGAGCGTCGTCGACGTCGACGCGTTGCTGTACCTACCCGACAAGGACACCGACAAGCTGAAGCTCGCCGCCGAAATCCCCGCGCTGAGCCCAGGCTGGCGGCAGTCGTTCGAAGACCTGCTGGCCGCCCAGGACACCCCGGCCGGGCCCGCGTGGGACGGCTTCCGGCCACTACTGGTCACTGCGGTCGAACCCGAAAGCACCTCGGTGTCGTCGGTGTACCTCGAAGCCGAAGACGGCGGTGCGCTCCCCGCCACGCGCGCGGGCCAGTACCTGACGATCCGGGTCGCTGGGGCCGCCACGCCGGCGCCAGTGCGCAGCTACTCCCTCTCGTCCGCCCCGGGGGCGGACGGCTACCGGATCAGCATCAAACGGGAAGGCGTCACGAGTACCTATCTGACCACGCAGGTGGCGGTCGGCACGACGCTGGACGTCGCGGCCCCGCGCGGGGACTTCGTGCTCGGTGACGACGCAGGTCCGGTGGTGCTGGTCTCGGCCGGCATCGGTGTCACGCCGGTGCTGGCGATGCTGTACGACCTGGTGGCGCGCGGCAGCTCGCGCGAGGTGTGGTGGATCCACGGTGCGCGCAGACCGGCGGAGCACCCGCTGGCGATCGAAGCGCGCGAGCTGGTGGCGTCCCTGCGACAGGGTTGCTCACACGTGTTCTACAGCCGGGCGACGGAGGCCGAACGTAGGTTGGCCGGCGCCCGGGCGGGCAGGCTGACCAAGGACGCGCTGACTGAGCTGGGTGTGCCCGCCGACGCCACCGCCTACGTCTGCGGGCCGGCCGCGTTCATGACCGACATGACCGCCGCGCTGACCGCGGCCGGACTCGACCCGGCACGGATTCACACCGAACTGTTCACCGCCCGCGACGCCATCAACCCCGGGCTCGTCGGACAGACCAGCCGCCCACCGCACCCGCCGACAGGCCCGCCCGGCACCGGACCCTTGGTGACCTTCGCCCGCAGCGGCGTCGCCGCCCCGTTCCCCGGCGGCAGCCTGCTGGAATTCGCCGAAGCCTGCGACGTGCCCGCCCGCTGGAGCTGCCGCACCGGCGTCTGCCAGACCTGCCTCACCCCCGTGCTGTCGGGCGCCGTCGACTACGCGCCGGCACCGCTGGAGCCACCGGCCGCCGGCCAGGCGCTGCTGTGCTGCTCCACCCCACACGCCGACCTCGTCCTGGACATGTGAAAGGAAATCCCCCGATGAACTGGGCTCTCGAAGTCCTCACCCTCTCGGTCAGCGACGTCGACAAGGCGCTCGAGTTCTACACGGACCGCGTCGGTTTCACCCTCGACGTCGACTACCACCCCCGCGACGGCTTCCGCGTCGTCCAGCTCACCCCGCCCGGCTCGGCCTGCTCGATCCAGCTCGGCACCGGTCTCACCGACGCCGGCCCCGGCTCGGCGCGCGCCACCTACCTCGCCGTCACCGACGCCGAGACCGCCCACCGCGAACTGACCTCCCGCGGCGTCGCCCCCGGCCCGCTCCGCCACAAGAAGAACGCCGACACCTGGCAGGGCGACTGGGAACCGGGTCTCGCGCAGGATCGCCGTGACTACGCGAGCGCGTTCGACTTCGCCGACCCGGACGGCAATACGTGGGTCGTGCAGGAGATCGGGTACCAACCGTAGCGGAGATGCCTCTGAGTCCCCTGTCACTGACTGGCTCCCTGGCCGAGCGATCAACTGGCGCCAGACGGTTCGCTGCCGTCGTCAGCTCTGAGCACCTTGCCGCCCGGGATCGACGCGCCAGCGTTGCTGCCACTGGATCAGCGGCATGAGTCCGACCAGTAGCTCCCGGCCGGATTCGGTGAGAGTGTAACGAATCTCGACCGGCGTGGTCGGGATCACGGTCCGCTCGACGAGGTTCTCGCTCTCCAGTTCCTTGAGACGCACGGCCAGCAGCCGGGTGGAGATGCCGTCGACGGCGTGGTGCACCTCGCCGAACCTCTGCGCCCCGCGGGCGAGGGCCAAAAGGATCGCGGCGCTCCACTTGCGACCGACGAGCTCGATGCTGCCCTGGAACTCTCGGCACGACTCGTCGTCGATCGTACCCACGTCTCGGAACGTGGCCGGTTTGCTGATCACTTACTAATAGTAACTCACTTACCTTGTGTTTGCGGAGCGTGGTGCCCGGGCGGATTGTGGGCTTCGGCTCACGAAGGAGAAGCACCATGATCGAAACGAACACCGGGCGGACCGTGACGTTCGGAGTGAACGTCGATCCCGTTGTCGTGCCCGCGGGCGAGCTCGTCGCCCTCGCGCGGGCGGCCGAGGACAGCGGGTTCGACCTGATCGGCATCCAGGACCACCCGTACCAGGCGCAGTTCTACGACACCTGGACGCTCATCGCTTATCTCGCCGCGAACACCCGATCGATCACGTACACACCGAATGTCGCCAACCTCGGGCTCCGCCCGCCGACGATGCTCGCGAAATCCGCTGCCACGCTGTCGCGGCTGCTCGGTGGTCGCGTCGTCCTCGGGGTCGGTGCCGGCGCGTCGGGCGGGCCGATCCCGGCGATGGGTGGTGTCGACCGGTCCGGGCGGGCGATGATCGAGTACGCGGAGCAGTCGATCGAGCTGATGCGCACGGCGTTGCGCGGCGACATCGTGAAGCTGCACACCGGCCAACTCGATGTGCGCGGGTACCGCGGCGGCCCCGCCGAGCCCGTTCCACTGTGGGTGGGCGGCCGGATGCCGAAGATGCTCGGGGTCATCGGCCGCGCCGCCGACGGGTGGCTGGCGCCGGGCAGTTCCTACCTCAAGCCGGCGATGGTGCCGCGCCTGAGCGCTGCGATCGACGACGCCGCCGCGGCGGTCGGCCGGGAGCCGGCGAGCATCCGCCGGATCTACAACGTGCAGGGTGTCGTCGGCGCGCCGGGAGCGGCGGACCTGGCCGGGCCGGTCGACGCCTGGGTCGAGTGGATCGTCGACTGGGTTGACCGCCTCGGTTTCGACGGGTTCGTGTTCTGGCCGATGACCGATCCGGCCGGTCAGACTGCGGTGTTCGGCAATGAAGTCATCCCGCGGGTCCGCGAGGCACTCGCAGCACGGACCACGGTGGCGCCCCGATGAAGATCACGGTGCCGCCGGCGCTGGCCGACCGGGTGGTCCGACCGGGTAGCCCCGAGTACCGGCTGCTGCGCTCGACCTACACCAGGGTCCACTCGCCCGCCGCGGTCATCCTGCCGCGCTCGCCCGAAGAAGTCCGCGCCGCGCTCGAGATGGTGCACGACACGGGCCTGCCGCTCGCGGTCCGCAGCGGTGGCCACTCGATGTCCGGGCGTTCGTCCAACGACGGCGGCATCGTGATCGACCTCTCCGGACTGCACCGCGTGGACGTCGTCGACCGGGGACGCCGTCTGGTGCGGATCGAAGCCGGTGCCCGGTGGGGCCGCGTCGCCAGAACGCTCGCCGAGCACGGGCTCGCGCTCAGCTCGGGTGACCACGGCAACGTCGGGGTCGGCGGACTGGCCACCGCGGGCGGGATCGGCTGGCTGGTGCGCAAGTACGGGCTGACCATCGACCGGCTGCGGGCCGCCGAGGTCGTGCTGGCCGACGGGACGATCACCACGGTCGACGCAGACCGCGACCCCGAGCTGTTCTGGGGCCTTCGCGGCGGCGGCGGCACGCTCGCGATCGTCACCGCGTTCGTGTTCGAGGCGGTGAAGATCACCCGGGTCGCCGTGGCCCAGCTGCAGGTCGAGGTCAGCAACGCCCGCAGCTCGCTGGTCGCGTGGGACGAGTACTTGCGCACCGCTCCCCGCGAGCTCACCGCAACGATGACCCTCTTCGGCGGCCGCAAGGGAACGGCCACCGCCCAGCTCACCGCCGTGTACGCGGGCGACGATCCCTCGACAGCGTCACGGGTCTTCCGGCCACTCGGCGACCTCGGCCCCGTGCGCGACAGCGCTGCCCAGCTGATGCCCTACCGCGCGCTGGTGCCGGTCGCACACGAACACCCCAACGTGGGGCAGCAGGATTCGTTCGTCCGCAACGGATTCGTCGACAAACTGGACGACGAGGTCCAGCGCCGGGTCTTCGGCCTGACGGGTGCACCCGAGGTGCTGGTCCAGATCCGCGCCCTCGGTGGCGCGATCGGCGACGTCGACGAGGACGCCACCGCCTTCGCCCACCGCCACCAGTCCGCGATGATCGTCGGCACCGTCTGGGGCGCCGGCAACATCGTGACGCTTGACGAGTCGATCACACCACTGGCCCGCCACTTCACCGGCGCCTACGTCAACTTCGACGCCGACGGCGACCGCGCGATCGCCGACCTCGCGTTTCCACTCCCGACGCGTCAACGCCTCGCACGCCTTAAACACCGCGTCGACCCGAACGGTCTGTTCCCGGCTTACTCGGTGTAAAAAGCTGTTACTCGACGCAACACGCGCCATCCCCGTTTGGCGTGCCGGGCTTCTCGTTTGAGGTGCTGGTAAAAGGGGATCACTCGCCGCGGCTCTCGAGCCCGGCGACGCGGTCTGCGTGCTGGGCCTCGGCGGCGTCAGCCTGGCCGCGGTGCTCGGAGCGGTCGTCGACCGTGCGGGCGTGATCGTCGCGATCGACCCGGTGCCGGAGAAGCGCCAACTCGCACTGGAGCTCGGCGCGACCCACGCCTGCGCGAACTGTTTCCGCAGCAGAGATCTGTAACGCATGCCGTGTCCGCGCCAATGTCACGTTCTCAGGGGTGCGCAACGGTCTGGACCAGGCGGATCGACTACGGGCGGATCCGCGGCCACCCGACCGCCCACCGGCAGGCCAAAGGCCGTGCCGGTGGGCGGCCACCCATGGTGGACCCGGAGATCCACAAGCAGCGTCATGCCGTGGAACGCGGAATCAACCAGCTCAAGCGCGACCGCGCCGTGGCCACGAGGTACGACAAGCTCGCGGTTCGCTACGAGGCCAATACCCGGATCGCACAGCTAACGCCCGCCCGCACCGGCACCCGTGCCGCCGCGCAACCGCCGAGTCCACCCGTCCAGGGGTGGGTCAAAATCGACTGTCCGACTGGCCGTCCTGGACTCCGCGCTGGCGCTGCCCGCAGGCCTCACCTGGGCCAACTCGGACCGTCCGGACTGGGCCAGGAACCGCTGCCCAAACACTCGTCCTGTGGATGTCGATGATGACCGTCTTCAGGTCGCGCGAGTCATTGCACAGGCGTTGCCGGCGTACCGTGGCGGGATCCGCTCAGAGGCCGTCGATGGCGGTGCGGACCAGGACGGCCAGCTTGTCCTGTGCCGCCTTAGGACCGGTGTACATCACAGCGACGGTGGCTTCGCTGGTGTGCTTGGCGGCCCCGAGGATGGAGCCCTGCCCCTGGCCGGTGTACACAGCGGCGTCTCCGACACCGCTGACAGGCTTGGCACCTGGCAGGTTCTGCCACGCGGCAATGACCTGTTCCGGAGTCACGGAAGGGTCAGTGGGACTGATCGCCAGGGCACCGAGCGACGAGTCGGTTGCCGCGTTGTGGTATTCGCACATGTAGGTCGTCAGGCCGTTGCTCGCCTTCTGCGGTGCCTTTGCGTTGCTGGTCACCTTGTCGATCGAGTACGCCTGGGCGACTGCGTCAGCACTGAGCAACGTGCAGGGGTCGCTCGGTGATCCGGCGGCCGCGTCGGCCTGCGCCGCCTGGCTCGCTGGAGAGGTCGCGGCCGTTGTGGCCGTTGAGTCGGCGGAAGAGGCCGCGCTCGATGTGTCCGACGATGAGCAGCCGGCGAGAAGTAATGCGCCGGCTGTGAAGGCCACAATGGAGGATGCGGCTACGAAGCTCTTTCTGTCAGAGCGGTTCAGTTTCACGAGCGGGCACAGTACATTCACTGCCAGTGCCGCGTTCCTGGCTCGTCGCCGGTGGCCGCAGGGAACCCCTGCGGCCAGCTCAGCCCATCCGGGTCTGCCCGCCCGCGACGAAGCAGAACCGACGTTGCTTGATGACCTGCAGAAACGTTCCGAGGACTGCACCACGGCCGGCAAGCTCGCCATCGACGTCACCCATCTGCAGGCCCCGACCGACGTGAACCTGGCACTCACCGCCAAGCGCGCAGGGCGACCTGGCCGACTCCCCGGTGATCGACTACGCCGTGAAGCAGGCCGGCGGGCAGGGAAGCCGCCGACCACGCCGCCCGACGGCGAACGGAAACCTGCGTGAGGCCCATCCGCGTCCCGTCGAGGCCAACGTTGCGGGCGCGGCATGGCCTGGTACTGCGGCATAAGTTGGTCATTTACTTACATATTAGAACAGCGCATCCGGCAGCTACGACATGGGCTTCCGCGACTCAACCCCAGCATCAACCGCTTCACCACCCGCGACTCCTACAACGGCGCCCTCGCCGACCTCAACCTCGGCACCGACCCCTGGACCGCCAACCGCTACGCCTTCACCGGCGGCAACCCCATCAGCCGCATCGAACTCGACGGCCACGAACCCATGCTCCCCACCTGCGCGAAAAGACCCGAACCTCGACACCACCAAGGTGCTCGATGAAAACGGCTACTGGAAGCGCTCGGAAGACATCAACGCCATGGGCGCGGCCGCGCTCAAGGACAACCATGGGAGCCGCCCAACTTACGGAGATCTGCTCGACTTCGGCAAATGGCTCGGCGGAATTGCTTACAAACTCTCTCCGGCTTCCGACGTTGAAAACTGTGCCGACAACGGCAGCGCCCTGCCTTGCACATCCGCTGCAATGGGCATTTTCGGCGGCATCTTCGGTAAGCTCGGCGGAAAGATCCTCGGCAAGCTTGGCAAATTGGAGTCACTGGGCGCAAAGGTTGCAAAAGCTGGGCCCCTAGCGTTCAAAGACTCGTTTGCGGGCGACAACCTTATCCGTGATGTCTATGTCAGCGGTGTGCAGATTCGTGTTGAGAGTGGTCATGGGTACCGCTCGGATCATGCGGCGACATCGGCGGACATAACCTCCGTTCTGGATAGAGATGTCGTGGACTCTGCAGTGGCCAGAGACCTCGCTGCGCGGGTCGGCGCCGGAACCCAGGTCGCAACCGGAGGTAAGGCAGGGGCCTCTACCTTCCAGATTGCGCTCAACGGCTACAATGTCGGGTATCGCGCCGTATACATTCCACAGTTGCAACGCTATGATATTCCCACCTACTGGATTCCTTAAAGGATCTGACCCGATGTGGAACGACACCATCGAACTTGCCCGAGAGTATTCACGGCAGGCTGAACACGTAGACCCCTCTGAGGCCTGGACGCCGCAGGAGTGGGGCCGCGCTGCCGATGCGCTTCTATGCTTGTGCAGGCTGAAACCTCCGCATACCGCCTAGGCGAGGTATTGCGATACGACGTCGGGCTCAGCCTCCCAGTGGCTGTGGTCAAGGCGACATATGAAAGACTCTTCGCGATCGGGGTCAACGATGTGCGCTCCCGGCTTTGCTATGCCCGGTACCTCTTTATGCATGGTCCCGATTGGGACCAAGAGGCCGGGGAAATCCTCCGCCAGGTCGAGGAGCCGGCGCGACTAGCTGGTATCTGGGATGCCGACTTTGTGGGGCATCATCCAGTCTTCTATGAAGGCCCGCCCAGGTAGGGGGTTGTTCTGGAAGCCTGCCTGCGCGGAGCGATGGCCATGGCGGTGCGAACGTCGGCGTCGTGCCGGGCCGCCATCCACTGTTCCGCGCGGTGCGCCCTGGTGGGAGCTGGTCGTAGCAGAGCGTGGTCGTGGCCCAGTCGCGTCGGGACTTGTGCAGTCACGGTCCGCTATCTCCCAGCGCCGTCCCGAGGCGGCACGGGCGCGGGCAGCGTCACGGCGGCCCGGGCAGACCCTGCCTAGTCCGGTCGAACGGCGGGTATGCGTCGGTGGGTTCGCGCCTTCATGAACGCCTGCCTCACTGATTGGCACGACCAGGACCGGCGGCCGTGACGACGGCTACAGAGGCACGTGTTCGCGGATCTTGCCGCTACGTGGGGGCGGTGGTCGCCGAGCGCGATGCCCAGTGTCGGGAGCCGTTTGGCGATCTGCAGCTCGGTGAGCGGCTTGGCGACCGGGACGTCGGCGTAGCCGCGGTCATCGGTATCCCACTTCGCCAGGTCCGCCTCGACGCCGCGGATGCGGGCGACGACGCCGTCGACGACGTAGACGATCGCCTTCAGCCGCGGCCAGCGGGCCGCGGCGATCGGGACCACTTGCGGTCCGCCTCCAGCTGCACCTTCTCGCCGGCGCCGGTCTCGCCGTAGCGGCGGCTGGTGTCGGCGTCGATCTTGTGGGTGCGGGTGTTGCGGTAGACGATCAGCGCGCAGTCGCCGCCGTCCTTGTAGGCGTGCAGTTGCCGGTAGAGGGTGGTGCGCCCGACGCGGAAGGTCTCGGCGATCTCGGCGACGGTGTGCTCGCCCGTGTCATACATCCGCTGCGCCTGATCCAGCTGCCGCTGCGTCAGCGCCGGGGGCCGGCCACCGACGCGGCCACGGGCCCGGGCGGCGGCCAGGCCGTCCATCGTGCCCTCGACGATCATCTCCCGCCCGAAGATCCGGTGGAGCGCGACCTGTTCGGCCGCCCCCATCGTTTCGTCAGGACCGCGCCGGCGGCCATTCGTCCACAAAGGAGGGTGGGACGCCGGGCTTCCGGTGCCCCACCCTCAACCGCCCGATCAGAGTCCGGCAAGCACCGCGAACGGATCGGCCACCCCACCGTTGTCGACGGCGGCGATGCGGCGGCCCAGCGTGAAGGTGGCGCCCGGGGCGAGGGTGATCTGCCGCTGGGTCATGGCCCAGATGCCGCACGCGTAGACGGTGAAGCCGAGCTCGTCGTAGAGCAGGCCGTAGGTCTGGCGGTCGGAACCGGTCATGCCGAGCCAGGGGGACGTGGGAGTGAAGTCGGCAGGCGCGGAGGCGGTGATGGTGCCGTGACCGGCGATGCCGCTGCGCTGGCCGGTGCCGTCATGGTCGAGGACGTCGCCGAGCCAGACGGTGCGGGCCACGTCGCCGGTGTTGGTGAACACCGTCTCCGCGCGCACCCACGGCTCGCCCGTGCGCACGCCGAACGTGGTCACCACGCCGATGCCGGCCACCGCGGTGCTGACGCCGGTGACCCGGATCTCGGTCGGCGAGATCAGGTCGACGGCGGTGGCCCGCACGGTCAGCTGCTGCCACGCATTGCCGCCGCGAGGCTGCGACGCCGAGGCGTAGGGCAGGTTCATCCAGTCCAGCTGATCGAGGTGGCCGACGGCGGCGAGGTCGAGCGGTTTGCCGAGCGTCACACCGGGCAGTTGCGGGTCGGTGGTGCCGGCGGAGATCGCCAGGGCGAGCAGGTCGTTGGCCAGCACGAAGTCCGACGCGGTGGCCTGCGACTGCGGACCCGGCACCGTGCGGCCCTTCGCCGCTGTGGCCACCGACCTGGTGAGGTGGAAGTCCACTGTGGCCCCACCCATCGCGCCGATCGCCGCCGGTGCTGAGGCCAGGTCGTAGCCGACGCCGTTGACGCGCAAAGTGTAGGTGCCCGGCGGGGCGAAGGCGACGTACTGGCCGGCGGGGTCGGTCGTGACGGCGACGAGCCGCGAGCCGTCCTCCCGGTGCACGGCGACCTCGACGTTGCCCAGCGGCTTGCCGTTGGCGCGGTCGGTGACCACACCGGCCAGGCCGTCGCCGTCATCGACCCGGTACGCACCCGGCACGCCGTCGCGCACTTCGTAGGCCGCGATGGTGTATGCGGGCGATGCCGCGTCGCTCGCGTTGAGCACGATCCGCAGGTCGCTGCGCCACGTCTCACGCGTGACCTCGCAGCGCACGTAGCCGCGGTAGGTGCCGTTGTAGAACTTGACGTGCGGGTTCGCCGGCAAGCCGAGGCGGACGTCGGCGTCCCAGCCCGCGCCCGACGAGATGGACGAGCCCACGAACTCCGTGGCGATGGTGCGCGACTGCGGGTCGTCGAAGTCGGTCTTGAGGTCGTTGACCCAGTGCGTGTGCCAGTCGCCGCTCAGCACGACCGGGTTGGCGGGGCGCTCGCGGGCGATGAAGTCGAGGATGCGCGCACGGGCCGGCGGGTAGCCGTCCCACTGGTCCAGGTTGACGATCTTGCCCGGGCCGAGGTCGTAGTCGAACTGCGCCATGATGGTCTGCTGCGCGATCACGTTCCACGTGGCCTTCGACGCGGCGAGCCCCTCGAGCAGCCAGCGCTCCTGCTCGGGCCCGGTGAGCGTGCGCGCCGGGTCGAAGACCTCGCCGGTCGGTTCCTTGCGGCCGTCACCCAGCGCCTGGTCGGAGCGGTACTGGCGGGTGTCGAGGATCCTGAACTCGGCGAGTCGGCCGAAGCTCATCCTCCGGTACATCAGGGCGTCCGGACCGTGGGCGTGCTGTTCGGGACGCATCGGCAGGTGCTCGTAGTACGCCTGGTAACCGTTGGCGCGGCGCTCCAGGAACGGCCGCCCGTCGCCGACGCCGCCCGCGACGTCGCCGGCGTAGTTGTTCTGCACCTCGTGGTCGTCCCAGGTGAGGAAGAACGGGAACCGGGCGTGTGCCGCACGCAGGTCCGGCGAGGTCTTGTACAGCGCGTGCAGCCGGCGGAACTCGTCGAGGCCGCCCTTGGTGGTCTCGTAGATATAGTCGCCGAGGTGCACGACGAAGTCGAGGTCCTGCGCGGCCAGGTCCCGGTAGGCCGGGTACGGCCCGCCCACCCACGATTGGCACGAAACGAAAGCGAATCGCATCATGTCCGGCTTCGCACCGGGCGCCGGCAGCGTGCGCGTGCGGCCGGTGCGGCTGCGGACGCCGTCGGCGGTGAAGCGGTACCAGTACCACTGCTCCGGCGCGAGGTCCGTGGCCAGCACGTGCACGGTGTGCGCCGACTCGGGCACCGCGGTGACCTCCCCGCGCCCGATCACGTGACGGAAACCTTCGTCGCGCGCCAGCTCCCACGTCACCCGCACCGGCTCGGCCGGCATCCCGCCGGTCGCCGCGTCGAGCGGATCCGGCGCGAGCCGCGTCCACAGCACCACGCTGGTGTGGTCGGGCTCACCGGAGGCCACGCCCAGGGTGAAGGGCGCGGGGTCGAGCTCAGCCGCTTCCGCGAGCTGCCCCACCCCCAGCGCCACGGCGCCGACCGTGCCACCGGCCAGTGTCAGGAACCGCCGCCGATCCAGGGAAAACGTCGCCATCTGTCCGTCCCGTCCGTTCTCTCGTCGAACCTGGGCGAGCGTGCAGGACACGGGTGCCGGGCTCGTGGCAATGGGGTGAACGGATTCGGTACACCGGACGTCCGGTACCGGCTACGCCATGGGTCGCTGGCCCTCGAGGGGATCAGTTGGCCCGGCCGATCGAGCTTCACCCCCACAGGCCTCCGGGGGCCGGTGCGCGGTGCGGGCCAGGATGTCCAGCAGGCCGCGTTCCGGGAGGCGCTGATGGATCGCGTCTTCCAGGGCGAGCGCGGATGGGCGCCCGTCGGCGCCTTTGCGGCGGCGCAGGATCGGGCGGCCGTCCTCGAAGGGACAGGTCGGTGTTGTGCGGGAACCCGGCGTCGACCACCGCGGCGACGTCGGTCAGCGCCGCCCGGTAATGCGCGGTGAGCTGCTTCGGGTCTGAGGGGATCCCGGCCTGGCCGCAGAACTTCTCGGCCAGAGGAACGCATTCGTCCGAGGACATCAGCTGCGCGTGCAGGTTGGCGTAGGAGTCAGCGCCGACCACGGCGATGTCGCCCGAGCGCAGCTCGGAGGCGAGGTAGGAGAACACGCACACCTCCAGGTGGCGGCGCACCTTGCCGGGCCGGTCCTTCACCACCAGGACTTTGCGCCACGCCTCGGTGACGAAGTCGATGTCGATCGCCACCGTTACCGCGTCGGCCAGCAGGGCCGCAATCCCGGCGCAGGCCAACTGCGCCTGTTCTGACGGCCGGACGAGGCTGTCGCCCGCAACGCCCTGGGCACCGCACGCCACGCGGTGTGCTCCACCAGCCCCTTTTGTATTTCCCGGGGATTCTCAAGATCCGGGACGCCATCACCGCCGGCGAGCTGCAGCCAGGGGATCGCCTCCCCTCCGGCGCCGAACTGCAGGCGCGGTACGGCCTCGCGCCGATGACCGTGCAGAGCGCCATCCGGGAACTGCGCGGAGAAGGTCTGCTGGGCCGCTACACCGTGCCGAACGTCCCCGAGGGCACCTACCAGGTGTCCGCGTCCGCGCCCGGCATCTCGGCCACCGAGCCTCGGCAAGTCGGTGTCACGGGCAAGAAGTCCCACGCCGGCACGGACTTCGCGTTGCCTCGCCCGGCCGCGACCCAGCAGGTCTCGTTGACCGGGACCGGACAGGAGGTCCACGCGGACGCAGCAAGCAGGTTCACCAGCTCATCGTGCAGATCCGCGGAATGGCCACGTCGGGTGCGGTTCCCGTCTCCGCGGTGATGTGGTGGTTCGCGGCCGCGCCCGGCACGATCGGCTCACCTTCGGGGTTGGCTAGTGTCTCCCGCGACACCGACCTCCCGGGGGAGACGACGGCGATCTCCAACACCCGGCCGTGAAGATCGGTGGACTCGGTGTCGGACAGCGCTGCGCGAGACGCCCGCCAACCCCGAACTGTCCCAGCGCAGAAGAAGCTCCTCGGTAGCAGGCCCCGGAAAACGCCGTGATCTGCTGTCAGTTTCCCTGTCCGGATTTGAGTGGTTCCCGGCCGGACAGAGGCGGCACTGAACCCGCGTGGTCGGCAGTATAGAGGTGAACAGATCATCGTTTCGTCATCGTTAACGGAAATCTCAGAAAGCTGACATGGCTCTTCCTTCGCTCCTCCTCGTCCCGGGTTCCTGGCACAAATCAGGCCATATGAAACGTCTGGTGGACGAACTATCCGACGTGGACGTGCACACAGTGGATCTGACCAGCTCGGGTGATGACCCGGCCACGCTGGGAGACATGTACGAAGACGCGGCGCAGATCGCCGCCGCGGTCGCTGCCATCGACGGCCCCGTCGTGGTCTGCGCGCACTCCTACGGCGGAATTCCCGTGACTCAGGCCCTAGCGGGTGCGAGCAACGTTAAGCGCATCGTCTACCTGGCCGCGTTCCTGCTCGACGTCGGTGAGTCCATGCTGTCCAGTGTGGGGGGCACGCCCGCCCCCTGGTGGAAGATCAACAGCACGGACGGCGAGAAATACGTCGAAGCCCTCGATCCCGTGGAGATCTTCTACGGGGATGTCGACCCGGACCTCGCCCAGGAGGCGGTTTCGCAGCTCGGCTACACGTCGTATTCGGCGAATGTGCAAAAGCAGACCGAAGTGGCCTGGAAGACCATCCCCAGCACTTACGTCATCTGCGAGGCCGACAACGCGTTCCCGCCCTTTGCCCAGGACCTGTTCGCCCAGCGCGCAGGAAGGATCCACCGCATGAACACCTCCCATTCGCCATTCCTCTCACAGCCAGCTGCTCTGGCGCAGATCCTCAGAGACGAGCTCGCCTCCGCCGATGTCCGCTGATCCGGCCCTGGTACTTGTGCACGGCGCTTGGCACGGCTCGTGGTGCTGGGAGGCCCTGCTGCCCGAGCTGGCCGGCGTCGACGTCCAGACCGTGGAATTGCCCAGCGTGGCGGCTCCGCCGGCAGGGTTGTACGCCGACGCCGAGGTCCTGCGAGCGGCGGTGGCGGCTAAACCCGGACCGGTTGTGGTGTGCGCGCATTCCTACGGCGGGGCGGTGGCTTCGCAAGCGTTGGCCGGGCTGCCGAACGTCACGCATGTCGTGTACCTGTGCGCGTTCGCCCTCGGCCGGGGCGAGTCGGTGCTCGGCGCGGGCAAACCTCCGTGGTCTCGCATGCGGGACGACGGCTTCATCGAAGTCCGCACCCCGGAGAACGTGTTCTTCAACGACCTGCCCGAGGAAGCCGCGCGCTCGGCAGCCTCCCACCTGCGACTGCAGCACTCCTCCGCCTTCACTGAGCAACAGACCGAGGCGGCGTGGGAAAATCTACCCACGACGTACGTGGTGTGCACCCAGGACCAGGCCATCCCACCCCAGGCGCAGCGCCAGATGGCCGCCCACATCGGCGGCAAGGTCCTCGAGATCGACACGTCGCACTCGCCGTTCCTGTCCCAGCCACACGTGGTCGCCACCATCCTCCGCGAAACACCGGCCACCAACTTTGAGACAGCACCAGCGCCCTAAAGGCCCCGCTTCTTGCTTATTCCCAGCGCCGTGCCGATCTCCCCGCCGGATCAGCCTGATCTACACGCACGGGGCTGATACCCCTCTGACGCTGCGTACGTAACTCTTCCGTAGTTCTTCCGAAGCGAACCCCGAAGTCGCCAGCCACTCTGAATGGGTACGAAACACCCGCGCACGAGGAAGGAAAAACGACGAACACCTTGAGTGAACTCGGCGCGCTGCACCTGACCCGCCCAGGTACCGCCGCCGGACCGGACAGCTCGGCCGCCTGGCACGAGCGCCGCGCGCTCGTGCTGGACGCCCTGGCCGCCGAAGGCAGCACGCTGGCAGCTGCCTCCGCCGCGGCGGCACACCGCAAGGCAACCGAACTTGGGAAGTAGCCGGCTGAAACCGGACGTAGCCATGGGCGGCGGCCCGAGGACCGTGCGTCGCGCGGGCGGCGCGCGAGGGCGCTGCCGGTCAAGCAGCGGCCGGCAGCGCCACCTTTATAGTTCTCAGCGACGGTTGCCACGGTCGCAGCCGGGCTGGTCATCGCGGTGTTGCGCACGATGGACGGCTCCCAGATCGACATCGGCCCGATCCATATCGTCGGCGGCGCCGACATCCCCGCCCGCCGCGTAGTCCCCGAGCACGGAAGATGGCTCGGACGCGGCATCCAGCCGCGCCGGGCCACCGGTGCTCCGGGGGCGCCGATCGGCTGGCCCACTGCTCACCCACGCGTCCCAAAGGGGTTTGTCCTCCCCTCAAGACGTCCGGCGAGGGGCGCAACGGTCTTTGCTCCGCCGGCGGGGGAACGCCGACGGGGGAACGCCGACGGGCGTGTCAGCGGGGATGTTGCGGGGGTCGCGGCTGCGCGGATAGGTGTGGCGCTCGCCGATCGTGCCGTCCATGTTGCGGATGAAGTGCTCCACGCCGCGTTCGACCGCCATCTCCCGGCCCTTGGCCACGGCCTCTTCTTTCTGATCGTGCGTGTGTGAGGCCTGCTGGTTGCCCTCGACCTTGGTCTTCCACTGGCCGGCCTCGTAGTAGCTCTCGACGTCGCCCTTCACGTGCCTTCTTCCCTGCCGGAGCGTGCACTCGCGCACACCCTCGGCGTTCGAATACCCGGGCCCCCGCCACAGGGAACGTCGGTTTTGAGCAACCACCCGGCGGGGTAAATTCGGATGCCCCGAGGAACGCGTGGCGGCGGAGTGAGGGGAGGAGACGAAGTAGATCTCGCCGACCTCGAAAAGGAGCACTACCTCGACGTCGACAACCCCGAAGACTACTTTCCGGTTGACGAGGATTTCGCTTACGAGAGCTGGCGCGACGACCGACTAGCCGAATTGTAAACAGACAAATCGCTAGTCCGGAGAAGCACCCCTCCGGTGCCGGCGAGCCCGGTGACCCGGGGTCTGGGAACCCCCGGACTCGCAGGGCGCGACGCTACGCGAGCGCGGCGCCCCCGGGGCGAGCACCCAAAAGGCTCTTCCCCGGTCCTCGCACGCACGCGACGTCGCCTCGTTCACCGCCGCCGAGGCCGACCAGCTCCGCCGCGCCAAGGGCTCGAAACGCTCCAGCGCGAAGATGGCGCGGCTGGCGGGCCGGTTCTTCGAGGGCACCGACGCCAACCGGATCCCCCGCGACCTGGCGGTGCGGATCTTCGAGCAGATCCACGCCTTCTCCGGTTATGGTTTCCCCGGTCTGCCATGGGTTCAGGAATTCCGAAGGGTCTGCTTGGGGAACACGAGTGCCGACCGCCGGGTTCGTGAAGTCTGGCAGCCGGGTTCGCGGGCGAGCCGAGTGCCTGCGGCTGCAGGTGTCGCGCTGCCGCGATTCCTCGCCGGTGCGCAGCTGCGGGAGCTGCCCACGCGTCGCCACTTGCCCGGAATCGCCCGGCGACTACTGCGGTTCAGCCACGCCTGCCTCGAGCACCGCGAGGTCGCGCACCGCGTAACGGTGGTGCTCGGCTTCTTCCTTCAGCACTACCTTGAGGCAGCGGCGCACGACGTACTCCTGCTCGGGATACGGGTCTGCCGGTTTGCGGCCGCACACCCGGTCGAGCTCGGCCGTAGTGAGCCCGTCGACGACCCGCCGCATCGCGGCCATGCGGGCGAGACGCGGCGCGAGCACCTCGTCGAGCGTCGGGGTGGCTTCGAGGGTGAGGCCGAGCTTCGCCGCCTCATCGGGCGGCGTCCCTCCGGCGGGGAAGCCCTGCGGGTGGTAGGGCGCTTCCTCCTCGAGCACGGCGTTGCCGAGCCAGGCATCGCAGGCGAACAGCAGATGCCGTTGTGTTTCGACAAACGACCACTCGCCGTCGACCTGCTCGTGCAGTTTGGCCGCGGGCAACAGCCTCGCCCGGTTGAGCGTCGCGCTCCACAGGGTCTCGATGGCGTCCCAAGCAGCCCGGTAGTCCTCGGGAGAAGCCGCATTCCGCGCCAGCGCCCGCGCGGGGTGCCGGCGGTCGAGCTCGGCCTCGACGTAGGCGGTCACGTCGACGTCGTTGACGACGAGGCGCTCGAAGTAGCCACCAAGGTAGACGTCGCTGCCGTAGCAGTCGACGATCTTCAGACCGTTCACCTCGCAATCGCGGATCTCGAGGCCGGCGAGGTCGCACAGGTGGATACGGGCACCGCGGAATTGGTCGCTCTCGGCGTATTCGGAAGCCATCGAAGCAGTCTCGCTGACTCGTCCGCACGCGCCACGTTCGGAAGCGGCCTGGCCGTCGACTCGATACGCGGCGCCGGACGGCACAGCACGACGAGGTCTTGGGCCAGAAGTGACAGTTCGGGATCCCCTGGTTGACCGGCCCGCCGACGGTCTTCGGGTGACGGAGCTCAGCGACAAAGACCGCTTGTCCGTCCTGAACGCCTTCTACGCGTTAGTAGTCACCCGTTCCGGTTCGTCACATCCTATTGGGCAATCCAACCGCACTCGTCGACCGCGTCTCCCACTTCTTGTACTGCCGCTCGGTCCTCCGTCGCCGTGCCCCTTACTGGGGCGCCGAAAATGGGGTGAGGTGCCCCGGTCGCGGGCGTAGCGTCGGCGACCATGATCGGTGAGGTGAACACCGGAGATGACCCGGCGGACGGCTGGTTCCCCGAGAGCGTGGCCGCGGGCTACGACGGCCCGGGCGGCGCAAACTTACCCGAGCTGGTGACGCCTGTGGTGGACGTCCTTGGGGATCTGGCCGACGGTCCGGTACTCGAGTTCGCCGTTGGGACCGGTCGGATCGCCGTGCCGTTGACCGCTCGCGGCGTGCCGGTGAGCGGCATCGAATTGAGCCGGGCGATGGCGGCGCGGCTCGGGAGTAAGCCGGGTGGCGCCGCGGTCGAGGTCACGATTGGTGATATGACGACGACGCGGGTCGCCGGCCGGTTCTCGATGGTCTATCTGGTGTACAACACGATCAGCAACGTGACCACGCAGGATGGGCAGGTCGACGTCTTCCGCAATGCGGCCGCGCACCTGCGGCCCGGAGGGTTGTTCCTTGTCGAAGTAGGCCTGCCGGACCTGCGCCGCCTGCCACCCGGACAGGGCATCGTCCCGTTCGCGGTGGCCCGTGATCGCCGTCGTAGGCGGTTGGACCGTGCTCGGACACCCGGAAAAGGCAGTACTGGCCGTCAGCGGGTCGCGGCTCGTCCGTCGCTTCGGTGTACGTGCCCGATGCTCGGGATTGCGCGGCGCCGGTGCGAGACGAGGCAGGCTTGCTGCGCCGACGGGCTGGAACGATGTTCGTCAGGAACAGCTGGGGCTGGCGCAACTCGCCGATTCGATGCATCTCAGTGATGCGGTGCTCACCGGTCGCGTGTGCCAGGAACCGGGCATTTTCCCAGCACAGACGGCAATGCCCTCGGCGTAGGGACGCTGTCCGCGCACACGTCCGGCACGTGCCGGGCGGCCAGGCGCGGTCGTGGGCGTAGCAGCCGGTGCACCGCTGCCGCGCGAACATCAGGCCCCAGCCCAGACAACCTTCGCAGGTATCGGCAGCCCGTGCGGTCGACCAGGACTTCATGCCGGCGGCAGCGATCGCCCGTCACGCCGCCGCGGCGTCACCTTCGGCCGCGTCACGTCGGTGTCGCCTGTCGCCGCCAAGCGCCCGGTGTCGCGCGTGGGCATCGGGAAGACTTCCGGCTCCGGGGTCATGATCTCTTCAAGGCCACAGTCGAGCACAGCGCACAGGGCGTCGAGGTCGGAACCCTTGAAGCTGGCGGGGTTTCCCGACCAGAGCCCAGACATCTTGCCCACCGAGAACACGACACCGCGTTCGGCCAGCATCCGCTGCAGCTCGCTGGCTTTCCAGATGCCGCGCTGAGCGGCAGCCAAGCGCAGGTTCCACTTCATGGCAGGAGTCCTTCCAGACGACCCGCGGCCCGCTGCTGGCCTGCGAGCAGCGCTTCCTCGATCCGGGTGCGGTGAATGTGCACGTACTTCATCGTCGTGGCCACCCACGCGTGCCCGAGAATCTCCTGGATCGACAGCAGATCGGCCCCGGCCAAGTAGAGCTCGCTGGCGCAGAAGTGCCGCAGTACGTGCGGTGACAACCGCCCGACCCAATTGGGCAGGTGCATGGCCGTCACCGCCGCAAGACCAGTCCGCAGCGCATTACACCCAACGCGGCAGGACGACCCGTCGCGGTTGCGCCGCTCGGACAGGAACAGAGGTACTCCAGGCCGGGTGTGGTCGTCGCCGAAGTGGCCCCACACGTCCTCGACGAACCACCGCAGCAACCGATCAGCGCCGTTGATCAACGGCACCATGCGCTCCTGAGGCCCGCTGCCGCGGCTTCCTTTGCCGACGCGGACGTGTAGCTTCCCGAATCGTCCGAAGTCCCACTTCACGTCGTCCAGATCCAGGCACCTGGCCTCGTTGATCCGCAGCCCCACCAGCGACGACAGCTTCGCCACCGTGTAGTTGCGGGCCGTCGGCGCGAACTTGCGGCACGTGACCAGCTCGTCGCGCCACCCGGCGAACAACACGTCGAGCTCCGCCGCGGTCGGAGGAATCCGCAGCCCCGCGGTCTTGTCGCCGCGCGGCCGGTTCATCTCATCGATCGGGCACTCGACCACACGGCCGGTCAACTCGTGGAGCTCGACCTTGTGTCGCAGCTCCAGGAACGCGAAGTACGTCGTCAGTGACTGCGCGCGAGCATGCCGAGTCCCGCGAGCGGCCTGCCGCATCGCCACCCCGAAGTAGCGGTCCGCATCCGCTGGCTGCATCTCCCACAACGGCCGCTCGAACCAGCCTCGCACGTGCTCCAGATTCGACACGTCGTGTCGGATCGTGCTGTCGGCCAACCCGGCCGACGCGCGCGCCAGCACGAACCCCGTCATGACATCGGTCTCGAAACCTGCGAGCTGCTCCGCATCGACCACCGGGCGCCGATCGCGCAAGTCCTGCACTACCGCGAGCGCCAACCCCACCACCCCTACTTCACGAGCGCTGTTGATCTATCGGAATCTACGTAAGAGTTTCAGAAATACTGAAATCTTGTCATCGTGAGGTGGATCACCCACAAGCCCAGCGAACGCGCTGGGCCTGCATACCGTCGCCCCGCGCTTCCGCCCTGACGAACCCATGAACCCGGGCGGTGTCGCACAAGGCCCACTCCATGAGCTTCGCGCTGCTGGTCTACGCCTCGGCGTGGTTCAAGCGCTACTACCCCGCCGCGTCCCCGCAGTCGCTCGTCGCCGGCGCCGATGCCCGCCGACATGGCGTCGTCACGCACAACCCCGACATGAACCTCTCGCTGCCGCACGCCACCGTCGAACGGGACCCCGACTCCGCTGGCGGGGTGGCGATCCGCCTCGGCCTGGCCAGCATCCGCCAGGTCGGGCAGGACGTCGCGGAACGGATCGTCGACGAGCGCGACGCCGGCGGTCCGTACGCCTCGATCGGGCAGCTGACCCGAACGCCTCAGCTCGACCGGCCTGTCGTCGAAGCCCTCGCCACCGCCGGCGTGTTCAGCGACCTCGGCCCGGACCGCCGCGCCGCGCTGTGGGCCGCCGGGGCCGCCGCCGCGACCCGCCGAGCACCTGCCCGGCCTCGCGCTCGGCCACGACGCACCCGCCCTGCCCGGGATGAGCGCCTTCGAACTCGCCACGGCCGACCTGTGGGTTACCGGCATCACCCCCGACCGCCACCCCATCGAATTCCCGCGCGCCCACCTCAACCAGCTCGGCGCCATCCCCGCCGGCCGGCTCCTCGACGTCTCGGACGGAACCCGGGTCAAGGTCGGCGGCGCCGTCACCCACCAGTAGCCCCCGGCCACGGCGGGCGGGATCACCTTCCTCAACCTCGAGGACGAGACCGGCATGGCCAACATGATCGTGTCGATCGGGCTCTTTCACCGGAGTAAGCGGCTGCTGCAGAACTACAGCGCGTTCGTGGTCCGTGGGATCGCGCAAGTCGGGCAGGGCACGGTCTCGCTCGTCGCCGACCAGTTCACACCCCTGGACCTCAAAGCCCTGGCGTCGAAATCGCGGGATTTCCGGTAGAGGCCCCGTCGGCCTGGTTCAGGCCCCCGCGCTGGCGCGGTGGTCTCGTGCACCCCACCCTGGTGCCTGGACGGTGCCGCCGGCCCTGTCTCCGGCGGCCCGGTGCGGGGTTCGGCTCGGGTTGGGGCCGCGTGTACGCCGCGCTCGCACGACGGCTAACCCGTTTCCGGTATCCGGAAATCCCCGGGTCGTTCCGGCTAGTTGATCAGATCACTCGGATGAGCTGTCTTTTCCGGTCGCTCGGCGCTCGTCTTCGTGCCGCTGGTTCCAGGCTGCGACCTTCCGTTCCCGACGGCTGTCGAAGTGCGCGTCGCGCCGGGTCTGCCAGGGAGACATGGCCAGCCGGCGGGTGACGAGGAGCCGGTGCGGCGTGAAGTCCGGGTCTGTTTCCTTGGCCACTTCGAAGCCGGCCGCCGTCAGGATCGTGTACATCGAGTCCTGCATCGTCTCGAAGATGGCGTTGTTCAGCCGATTGAACGCGGCCGCCTCCGGCCCCTCCCAGAACGGGTCGTCGCCCCAGGCGTCCTGCGTAGCGTCGGTCAGGATGGTGTGCGTGTTCCAGTCAACCGTGACGCGGTTGTCCGATTCTTCGATCAAGACCTCCGCGCCCGCGGTGAACTCCACCAGTTGCCCCGGGGTGACCGGAAGTCCGGCGGCCACCAGCTCAGACTTGACCATCTCGGCGAGGCTCCTCAGCGAAAGGCGACTCAGGTAGTCGTCGTCATCGGGACCTTGGGGCAGGTTCACGGCTATCAGGTTCACGGCTGCTACATCGCCGCAGCTCGCTGTGGTGCAACACCAAGGGCGCCGGTGATCAGCTGTCGCTCGGGTCGGTTGGGGCCAGGGCGCCGCACTCGACCATGCCCTGCAGCGTTTCGGGCGGTAGCAGTGACCGGCGTGGCCGACCGTGTTCCGGGGCGAACGGCGGGCTCGCCCCTTAGAAACGTCGACCGGAGTCCGCATCCCGGGCTCGGTCTGGCTCGTGACCGCCACCCGCCCGCAGGATGACCAGAGCCAATCCACTCCGAGGTCTCGACCATCACGACGCTCCCAACCCGACCGTGAGCATCGTGACACCAGCACTCACCCCTTGTCCGGTCAACGGTGTGGCGCCGGCACCGACAGCTATGGCTGAACAGCCCGGCGCTGCTGGTGCGCGGCAACGCCCAAGTCGGCCAGAGCACCATGTCGCTGGTCGCCGACCAGGTCACCCCACTCGACCGCAAGTCACCTGCCGAGGCGTCGCGGGCCTTCCGCTGACCTGGCCGCGCCGACCTAGCCCGAGCCGACCGTCGGCTCCGGGATACGGGAAATCGGCTGGGGCAGCCAACGGGCCGCTCACAGAGCGGGATCAGCTCGCTTGCCGGTAGCGGTCCAGGATCGCCGTGTGCAACGCAGGTCCTGAGACGTCGAAGGTCAGCATGATCTCGGCTACCAACCCCTTGTTCATCCTGGTCAGGCTGAGGGCGAGGTGTTCGACAACGATGTGCCGATCGTGCCCGGCCTGCGCCTCGCGGACGCTGTACTCCAGACTCTTCTTGGCACGCGCGGTGAACGGCAGGTACCCGGGAGAAGCCGCCCCCACGGCGCGGTAACGACCGGTCACCGCCGAGGCGGGAACCGAGACGGCAGCGACACGACGTCCGCGGCGAAGCAAGCGCGGCGGGATCGCACGACGGAGACTCAGCCGCGACGGGCGCGGCCCACGGTGCACAGCATTGGCGGCTTCGGCACGAGCCTCGGCACCGAAGGACGCCACGATCCGCGCGCGCACAGCGTCGAGATCGATCCCGACGGCCGCCAGCGCGTCCCCGTCAAGGTCTCCGAACAGTCTGGCACCGCCACCAAGGCCGACCCGGCGGACGATTTCCTCCTCGGCGCGGTCCGGCGTGATGCCCCGCTCGCGCAGGACGCCGGCAGCGGGCCGGTCGGTGGAGGAAACGGCGAGCAGGAGATGTTCGCAGCCGACATAGCGGTGCCCGAGCCGACGAGCGTGTTCGGGGGCATGGACAACCACGGCGGTTTCGGGTTCGTAGGAACCGGTCCACCACGAATGGAGGTGTCCACGGGCGGTGAGTCGTCGAAAGCAGCGAACAACGTCTCCACGAGGGCGTACCTGTGGCCGGGAGATGAGCGGAGCCGCAGTCGCCAGCACGGGTGTTTGTGGATGAACCACCACCCGCTGGTCGTGCCGTCGTCGTCAGCGAGGTGAGCAGCGGGGCCGGGTGATGGGCGGCGGTGCGTTCGGCGTGGTCCCAGTTGCAGAAACGAATGCGAAAGCGCGGCGACTCCGGTTGTCCGTCCTCCAATTCGCCTTCGGCGGCGGCGAGTAGCGAGCCGAGGGCAACGCGTCGCGAGACAGAGCGGCGCAACGCCGGCGTATCAGTCCTGAAACCCGATTATCTTCTTGACCGCCGTTTTGATTCCCCGTTCGACCCGGGTGACCGGCAGCCGTTCGAAACGGAACTCCGGAGACACGATCCGTCGCGCGCCGAAACGTTCCTTGAACTGGCCAAGTGTCCCGGTGCCGGATTCGCCGAGGTAGTAGTAGCGGCACCTGGCCTCGCACGCGTCCTGGATCGCTCGCGCCTGTATCAGATCGGTGGCGCGGTAGTGCTTCAGTCGTTCGTCCATGGCCCCGCGGAAGTCGTGCGCGTTGACACCTCGTGCTACGAGGCAGGCCGCGGCGGGCCGGCCGTCGACGCGGGCCACCCACACCTGGAAGCGATCGCCCAGGCGGCGCCCGATCGCCTCGAACTTCTCACGTGGGTCGCGCCGGTGCAGTCGGCGCCTCGCGAGCCACGCCGGCTCGTGCTGCTGGCGCGCCCATCGCAGGACCGCTCGTTCCATCAGTGCGTAGAACTCCGGAACGAGTTCGCCCCCGGTGCCGCGTTCCACCGTGACGCCCTTGCGCTCCGCAGTCCGGACACCACGCCGGGAGTTCTTGGTGAACCGCTGCGTCCACACCTCGTCCCACCCACCCTGCAAGTCGAGCAAGTGCACGTGGTGCGGATGGACCAGAGCTCGCGGGTGGTGCGCGTCGCGCCACGCGTCCACCTCAAGTGGGCCCGGCGACACGGACTGGACCACAACGCGCCGCTTCGCCAGGTCCTCGAGCACGGCGTTGACCTCACCGGCCTGCACCCCACCCGCCGCGAGGAGCCCACCGAGCCCACACGCCGGCGGATTGGACTGCTCCGCCGTGAAAAACCCGACCGCCAGCGGACGCCGGAGCATCGGCAGGACGAGCGTCCGCCCTCCGGCCGTTACATACAGCCTGCTCGCATCTCGCAGCGGATGGGCGTCGCACATCGCGTCGGCCCATTCCGGAGATTGGCTTTCCAGAGCGTACGGATCACTGCGCATGATCGCCACCCACTCCGCACGAGGAGCCGGACTGATCATTTTCACCAATCCGTCAGCGGCCGGTACGTCCACCCGCCCATCCGACAGATTTTGCACACCTTTCCTGTCCATGACGCGGCCCCGTTCGCTCTTCACCCGCGGCCGTTGCCCCAGGTGGCATACCTCGTGATTCGTCTGATTCGCCGCAAGAGTTACACAAGATCGTTGAAATTTCTGCCCGGACAAGTCACCCCGATCGGTAGTTCCGCTGTAACAGCCGCAACCGGATCAGCGAATTCCCGATGATGAGGTGATGTCGCGAATACACGCGGCGAATCTGTGCACACGAGCGGCGAACCATGCTGGAGGGCTCTTCGATGAGGCATTCGCACGGCGAGAAACCGATCTTCGACGGTGATCTGCTCGTCGTGGCCGACCTGCTCTCCGACTTGACCGAAATCGTCCACCGGCTGATCGATCGCGTGGCCGCACAGGACGTCCTTGACGCCTACCTGCTCGCCGCCGCCGCGGTCCAGATCGTGGAAGACCACCTCCAGCGGGACACTTTCGCCTTGCACCGCGCCGTCTCGTACCTCCGTGACCGGGGCACAGCCGCGGTCGTCCCCGAGTTGCTGGGCAAGGTCGCCACTGCCATTGAAATAGCGACATCGTCACGGGCCGCCGAGCGGCGAGCAATCCGCTGGCGGGACACCGCGGCGACGTTGCGCGACGTGGCCGCCCTGCACGTGGTCACCGACCCATCGGAGGCCAAGTTCGAGTCGTGGGCGACCGCTGCCGTCCGCCTGCGCGGCTCCCTCCCCTCGCTCGACCGCGACCTCGCCGGTGCGGTCCTTCGGATTCCGTCGTGTTTCCGGAGTTTCGATCAGGAACCGGCCGACATGGTCGCGCTCGCGACGCGGCTCCGGCTGCGGTATCCGGACCGCGGACGGCCTGTTGTCGTCCTGGGGGTGCGCACTTCGGGCAGCTACCTCGCCCCGCTGGTCGCGGCGGCGTTGCGCGACGCCGGCTTCCGAGAGGTGCACGCCGAGACGGTACGGCCGAACCACCGGCTGCGGCCGCCCTTGCGCGCGCTGGTGCGGTCGGCCGCATGGCGCGGAGGCAGGATCGCCGTGGTCGACGACCCACCCGAGACCGGGCAGTCGGTCGCCGACGTCGCGTCCGCCGTCTGCCGGGCCGGAGTGCAGGAAAGCGCTGTCACGTTGCTGCTGCCTCTGTTCGCCGACACCCCGCCGGCTACTTTGGCCCGCTACGACTCGGTCACGTTGCCCTATCGCGAGTGGGCGATCCACGACCGGCTCGAGACCGAGGTCGTGGTGCGGTCGCTGTCCGCGCTGCTGGGCCGTCCGGTTCGTTCGGTCAGCCGGGTGCCGCACATCGGGGTGTCCCGCGGGCGGGAGCACGCCCGCGCCGTGTTCGACGTCGGGTTGCCCGATGGCGAACCCCGGCGCATCGTGGCCGCCGGGGCCGGGCTGGGGTTCTTCGGGAGGCATGCGCTCGCCGTCGCGCACGCGGTGTCCCACCACCTGCCCCGCACCTACGGTTTCCTCGACGGGATCGTGTTCCGTGACTGGTTGCCGACCGAGCAGCGGCTCCGGGCCGCCGGTCCGGCCGACGCGGAACGGTTGGCCGGCTACGTCCGCGACCGGGCGGCCGCTCTGCCGGCCGGAGCCGACCACGCCGCCGGGCTGGCCGGCCGGCAACCGGTGTGGGAGGCGGCGAGCCGGGTGCTGCAGCGCAACTACGGCCGCGCCGGCGTGGTGCTGCGGCCCGTTCTTCTCGATCCTCTGATCCGCCGTCTGTGCGAGGTGGCCGAGCCCTCCGTGGTCGACGGCGCGACCGGCCTCGACCACTGGTTCCGCGGTGTCACCAGGCTGTACAAAGTGGACGCTGATGTCCGCGACTTCGCCAACACCGATCTGGCCTGCTACGACCCGGCGTACGACCTGGCCGGAATCGATCCGGGTAGCGCGGACCCCGAGTTCGCGGCGTCCCTGCGCCGGGAAATGCCGTGCGATCCCGAACGGTTCCTCCTCTACGAACTCGTGCACCTGTGGGACCGGGAACGCGAGGGCCGGGCCGTGCACCGCGCCGGCGCGCGAGCCGTCCAGCACTACCTGCGTGAAGTGCTGTTCGCCGGAGTGCACGCCGCTGCGGATGGCGTGGTGTGTGCACTCGATGTGGACGGGGTGCTCGAATCGGACGCGCTCGGGTTCCCCATGGCCACACCGACCGCCGCACTCACCTTGCGCGCGCTGCTGGCCCACGGCTTCCGGCCGGTCCTGGTCACCGGCCGTTGCTTGGACGAGGTCCGCGAGCGGTGCACGTCCTACGGCTTGGCGGGTGGTGTCGCTGAGTACGGATCGGTCGTCTTCCACGACGGAGCGGCGCACGATCTCGTCCCCGGGCAGGGCGCGGACGCGCTCGCCCGAGTCCGCGACGTCCTGGCGACCCGGACCGACGTGGTCGTGGACGAGGACTACCGGCGCATCGTCCGCGCCTACCGGCGCGGTTCCGGTGGCGTTCACCGGGCCCTGCCCGCTGAGGTGGTCGAGCGCGTGCTGGAGCAGGTGGGAGGCGCCGTCTCGCATCTGCGCGTGATCGCGGGCGACGGCCAGACCGATTTCGTCGCCGCGGCGGTGGACAAGGGCACGGGGCTGGCCGTCCTCGCGGCCCGGCTCGGGGTCGACACGGTGTCGTGGGCGGTCGGGGACACCGCGGCGGACCTGCCGATGCTGGAGGCCGCGACCGCCGCCTACGCACCCGGTAACGCGGACGAGCGGGTGCGCGCGTCCGGGGTGCCGGTGCTTCGCCGGCGATACGCCGCGGGGACCGCGCGGGCCGCGGCGCTGTTGCTCGGCCATCGTCCGGGCGCCTGCGAGAGGTGCCGCCCGCCTGCACACACCGCGCGCACCCGCACCTTGCTGACCCTGCTCGACGCGTCCAACGCGGGCGCGCGAGGACTGCCCGCGGCCGTCGCCCGGTGCTTGTCGAGGGCCGCGGTGAGCACCCGATGACGACCGCGATGCACGGGCAACCGGAGCGAGCGGTCGCTGCCCGCGGGGCACCTCCCCGCCGCTCCCTGTACGGCCACGGCTACGCCCTGGTCCTGAGTTCGGCGCTGACCTCCGGGATCGGTTTGGTGTTCTGGATCGTCGCCGCGCGCAGCTACGACCAGGCCGTACTCGGCCGCAATTCGGCACTGGTCTTCGCGATCATGTTCCTGGCCGGGGTGGCACAGCTGAACCTGATGAACCTGCTCATCCGGTTCGTCCCGGTGGCCGGGCCGCGGACACGCCGTCTGGTGGCCCTGGCCTACCTCGTCGGCGGCGGGCTGGCGGGTCTGGCCGGTCTGGTTTTCGCGCTCGGCATCCGCTGGTGGTCGCCGGGCCTGGCAGAGCTCCTGCACGGTCCCGTCGCGGTCGCAGGCTGTGCCGGCGCCTGCGCGGTCTGGGCCATCTTCGTGATGCAGGACGGGGTGCTGACCGCCGTCGGCCGGGCGCGGATGGTCCCCGTCGAGAACCTGGTGTTCTCCGTGGTGAAGCTCGGATTGCTCGCGGCCCTCGCGGCGGCGTTGCCCCACGGCGGGATCACCGTGTCGTGGATGGCCGCCACCGCGGTGGCGGTACTCGCGACCACCGCTTACCTGTTCCTGCACGCGCTGCCCGTGTACGAGGGCACAGCGACCGTCGGCGAGCGGATTTCGCTGAGGTCGCTTGCCGGCTACCTGGGCGGTGACTTCGTCGGTGCGGCGTGCTGGCTCGCGTGCACCCAGCTGCTGCCGGTGCTGGTACTCGGTGTGCTCGGCGCCCGGCCGACCGCGACCTTCGCGGCGGCGTGGACGATCGCCTACGCGCTCTACCTGGTCCCGGCGGCGATGGGACAGTCACTGGTGGCGCACACGGCGCTCAACCCCGAGAGCGTGGCAGCGGCCCGGGCGGGGGTCGAGCGGCGGTCGCTGTTCCTGCTGTTGCCGGTGGTCGCCGTGCTGGTCCTGGCCGCGCCCTGGGTGCTGCGGCTGCTGGGCCCCGCCTATGCCGATGCCGGCCGCTGGGTGCTGCCGCTGATGGCGACCTCGGCGTTGCCGAACATCGTCGTCGCGGCCGCGGTGAGCCAGGCCCGAGCGCTCAGGCGGACCGGGGTGGTGGCCACGGTCCTCGGGACGCTCTCGGTGCTCGTGCTGGGCCTCGCTTTGGTCCTGATGCCGGCCTTCGGCATCGTGGGGGTCGGGCTGGCAGTGCTGGCCGGGCAATCCGGGCTGGCGGGCATGATCTTTTTGCTGCGGGCCGAGTGGGTGCCGCGGCCCATCGTCGGCCCGCTCGCCGGCGTGCGAAGCCGGGGCTTGCTGCGCCGGATCGCCCCGACCGCACTCAGGTCCCGGTCGTGGTGCCTCCAGCACCGGTTGCGCGGGCTGTCGGATTCCGCGATCGCGTCGATCGGCCCCGGCGACCGCCGGGCAGCGCTGCTCAAGGTCGCCGACACCGAGCAGGGACGAAAAGCGCTCCTTCGGGAGGTAAGCGCACTCCGCCGGCTGAATGAAGATCGCCGGCTGGACGGCTGGCGGCACCTGGTGCCGGCCGTGTACGACGTCGGGGACGCACTGGGCGCCTCCTACAGCATCCAGCAACTGCTGCCCGGCGCGGACGCGCGCGCCCGCGTAGCCGATCCGGCAGGACGCAACCGGTTCGCCGCCGCGGCGCTCACCACCCTCGCAGGACTGCACCAGTGCACCGCGGAACTGACCCGGGTCGACGAGCGCCTGGTCCGACAGCACGTCACTGCGCCGGCGGAACTGGTCCGTGCGGCGGTCGCGAAACGCGCCGGATCCGCAGTCGACCAGCTTGTGGCCGAGCTCTCCGCGGGACTGCGGGACCGACGTCTGCCCGTGGGATGGGTCCACGGCGATTTCAGTGCCGACAACGTACTCATCGACGCCGACGGCCACGTCACCGGCGTCGTCGACTGGGGGCAGGCGACCAGCGCCGGGCTCGTCGCCGTCGACGTGGCCGGCCTCGTCCTGGCCACGGCGACAGCGGCGACCGGGCGGGAGCTCGGCGCAGTGGTCTCCACATGGCTCGCTCCGGGTGCGGCGCCCGCACTCGCCGAGGTGCTGCACCAGCGAAGCACGCTGGGTGGTGACCCGGTACCCGTTCGCACGCTCGTGCTGCTGGGATGGCTGCACATGGTCTCGGCCAATCTCGCGAAGTCCTCGCGCTACGCCGCCAACCCGATCTGGTTGCGCCGCAACGTCGTCGCGGTGCTACGCACGATCCGCCTGGAGCTATCGTGAGCGCCGATCCGGCGTCCCGCGCCTGGGCGAGCCGTCGAGCCGGCCGCAACTCCGAGCAGACCATGGTCCGCGACGGCGCGTCACTGGTCGTAGGCGCCGTGGTGACCTCACTCGTCGGCGTCGCCGCGTGGGTCGTGGCCGCTCGCCTGCTGCCCCAGGACGAGGTCGGGCACGCTTCCGCATTCGTGTCCGGATTTCTCCTGGTGGCCGGCCTCGGCGACCTGGGGCTGGGCGCCGCCCTGATGCGCTGGGTTCCCCGCGCCGGTGTCCGCCGCACCGGGCTCATCGCCCGCTGCTACGGCCTCGTACTCGCCGGTTCCGTAGTGGCGGCGGTTGCTGTGCTCCTGCTACCCACCGGCGACGAGATCACCGAGAGCCTTCCCCGCTTCAGCACCGCCGCGTTCCTGTTCGCCGCAGTGGCCTGGGCGCTGTTCCAGTTCCAGGACGCCGTGCTGGTCGCGCTGGGCCGGGCCCGCTGGGTGCCCTACGAGAACGCCACGATCGGCCTGGCGCGCGTCGGCATCCTGGCACTCGCCGGACCCGCGCTCGGCGCCACCGGCATCCTGCTGTCGTGGATCCTCCCGGCCGTCGCGGGTGTGGCGGTGATCTCCGTCGTGCTCTACCGGGTGCTCACCCGCGAACCGGAACCCTCCCTGGCGCAGCGCACCCCGGTGCTCCCGGACCGGCGCGAGGTATTGCGACTGCTCGCGCCGACGTATCCGGCGAAGGTGACCGGCGGCGTGCTGACCGACCTTGTGCCGTTGCTGGTGATCGGGCGGTTCGGCCCGGCGACGGGCGCGGTCTTCTTCCTGGTGTGGATGGCCGGGAACACCGTGGACTACGCCGCGATCAGCTTTTCCCAGTCGGTCATAGTGCGGATCGCGCACGAACCCCACCGCACCCGGGAACTATTCGGAATCGGATGCCGCAAACTCGCAATGGTCTTCATCCCGTCGCTGCTCCTCGCGGTCGCGCTCGCGCACCCGCTGCTGTCGGTGTTCGGCCAGGCCTATGCCGACCAGGGCGCGTGGTTGCTGCGCCTGGTCATGCTCGGTTGTCTGCCGAGACTGCTCATCACCCTGGTGGTCGCGGCGGGTATCGCCCACGGACGCGGACGACTCGTCGCCGCGCTGGAAGCCAGCAGCGCACTCGGGGTGATCGGCGTGGTCGCCGTGGTTCCCATAACGCACCTGAATCTGGTCGGCGTGGGCTTTCTGATCGTGCAATGCCTGGTGGCCATCGGCGCCGTCGGCGTTCTGTGGCGGTGGCGGAACCAGGCGACTCGGCCGAAAGAGGCCCTCGGATGAGCGCCCGCGGCCGGGTTGCAACGTGCGTATTCCTCGCGGCGACGTTCGCGACCGCCGCGTGCGCGCCCTCCACATCGGACGGTCCGCCCACGGCCACGCCGACCACCGCACCCGACACCGGCACCCGGGCGAACTCGGCCTTGCCGCGGCCCAGCCACGTCGTCGTGGTGGTCTTGGAGAACCACGGGACCGAGATCTCAGGCAACAGCCAGGCGCCGTACCTCAACGAGCTCGCCGCCGCGGGCGCCCGCTTCACCGACGCCACCGCCATCACCCACCCGAGTCAGCCGAACTACCTCGCGCTGTTCTCCGGCGATCCGCACGGCGTCACCGACGACTCCTGCCCACACACGTTCAGCGGTCCGAACCTGGCCCGCCAGCTGATCGACGCAGGCTACGACTTCGGGGCGTTCGCCGAAGACCTTCCCGGTCCCGGCTACCCCGGCTGCCGGTCCGGCGACTACGTGCGCTGGCACTCGCCCTGGGTGGACTTCACCACGGTCCCCGCGGCGGTGAACCGGCCGTTCACCGCGTTCGGACCGGACTTCACGAGACTGCCCACCGTGTCGTTCGTGATCCCCAACATGTGCCACAACATGCACGACTGCGACACTCGCACCGCAGATTCTTGGCTGCGGACCCACCTGAGCGGGTACGCAAGCTGGGCAGCCACGCACAACAGCCTGCTCGCGGTGACATTCGACGAAGCCGAAGACACCTCGACGACGAACGGAATACCGCTGAGCCTGACCGGTCCGATGATCCGGCCGGGCACCTACCCGGAGCCGGTGAACCATTACCGGTTGCTGCGGACCCTGGAAGCCATATACGGCCTGCCCGCACTGGGACACGCCGCCGATACCAAACCGATCATCGATGTCTGGCGTGCCTGACCCGGGCAGCGGGCGCGGCGCCCCCCGCGACCGTCCGCAGTGGAACCGGAAACCGGCGGTCCCCGAAGCCGGTGGCGCTCTCGCCGCGGCACGCCGGCGCGCACTTGCTCTCGCCGGGCCACTGACCCGTCCCATCGGGTCGCTCATCGCCGTCCGTACGCAGGCACCGGAGGTCGTCCTGACCTTCGACGACGGGCCCGAGCCGGAGGGCACCGACCGCGTGCTCTCGGCATTGTCGGACCACGCCGCCACGGCGACGTTCTTCGTGCTCGTCGACCGCGCCCGGCGGCATCGCTCACTAGTGCAGGAAGTGCTTGCGGGCGGGCACGAGATCGGCTTGCACGGAATGGACCACCGAAGGCTCTCGCGGATACCGTCCGCCGCCGTACGCACGCTGCTCGCCTCCGCCACGGCACAGCTGGAGGACCTCCTGGGCGCGCCGGTCCGCTGGTTCCGACCTCCCTACGGTGCGCAGACCCCGGCGGTGTGGCGCGCAGCGCGCCGTCAGGGACTCACGTCCGTCCTGTGGGGGCCCTGCGCTTGGGACTGGCTCGACCGGCCGCCCGAACTGCTTGCCGCGCAGGCCTTGCGCGGACTCGGACGCGGGGCGGTGTTGCTGGCCCACGACGGCCATGCGGGACCGGAAGACGGCGCGGACGACGGACCGCGACCGGCGTTCGATCGTGGCGATCTGGTCAGACGTGTGCTGGCCGGCCTCGACGAACGAGGGCTTCGAGGCCGCTCACTGGGCGATGCCCTGGCTACGGGCGAAGCGCGGACCGTACCGTGGTTCCTCCGATGAACCGCGGTCGGATGGCCGGTGTGGTCGCGGTTCTGCTCGCCGCGGCCCTGCCGGCCTGCTCCCCCTCGGCGAGCACGGCGGTCCCGCCGGAGCCCGTCGTGGGCGTGACACACACGCAGGACAGCGCGGACGACTACCCCGCCGCGCAGGTGGTGGCCGCGACCACGACCCTCGCCAGCCACCCGATGATCCAGAATCAGTACTTGATGGGGTGGGGTGTGGACAACCCGGAACCCGCGCCAGGCGTGTTCGACTGGTCGTCCTTGGACCAGCGGATGAACCTGATCGGGCAAACCCGCGGCGTACCTGTACTCACCCTCGCCGGCGCCCCGGATTGGATGAAGGGCGGTTCGGCCGGCACCACAGATTGGAGCCGGCTGAACACCGCACCCACCCGTGCGCACTACCGGGACTTCGCAGCACTCGCCGCCGCCGCGGCGGCGCGCTACCCGCAGGTGCGGTATTTCCAGGTGTGGAGCGAGCTGAAAGGCCTGTACAACGAAGCCGCGAACCGATGGGACTACGAGGCGTACACCGAGCTGTACAACGCGGTCTACGACGCCGTGAAAAAGGTGCGCCCTGATGCTCTGATCGGTGGCCCGTACGTGGTCCTCGACACTTGGTCAGCGGCGGGAACTCCGGCGCCGTCAGCTCTGTCCGGCCCGTGGGGCGTGGTCGACCAACGTGCGCTCGACGTGATCGACTACTGGAACACGCACAAGCACGGCGCAGATTTCCTCGTCATCGACGGGTCGAGCGGCACCCGGGATGCCGGCCTGACCACCGACGCGTTCCGCGCGACGGCCATGTTCGGCGCGGTCAGCAGCTGGCTTCGAGCCCGGATCGGACTTCCGGTGTGGTGGGCGGAGTTCTACCCCACGCAACCCGGCGGACCACGCTGGTCACAGGAAAGCCCAGCTCCGGCCGCATTGACCGTGGCCGCGGTCGCCCAGGCACTGCGCGGTGGGGCCGCCCGGATGCTGCTGTGGCAGCCACAAGCCTCTGCCGACGTGCCCAGCGCGGCATTGTGGACGACGCCCACCGCGAGCACCGCCGCCGAGCCGCTGCCCCTCGCTGTGGCCTGGACCTGGCTCGCGGCCAATGTCGACACCCGGACCACGATCGACTATTCGACGGCCGGCACGATTCTGAAGATCATCGCGGAACGGGAGGTGCTCACCGTCAACCTCACCGCTGGCGAATTGATCCCGGCTGGACAAAACAGACCCGTGCCGGCTTATGGACTGCTGATCACTCCTCGCCGCTGATCGCCCACAGCCAGCGCACGAGGTTGAAAAATTGCCCAGCTGGAGATTACGGCCGCATAACGTTCAAGCTTCCGTGATTCAGACATACCAGTACCGTCCGCGTGCACGGCGTGTGGCCACGAGCGCACCGTCTGGGGTTGCCGCCAGCACAAACTCCCGCGCAGGCCCCCGAAATATGCGACCTGACCTGCGAAATTCTCGTGCCCGCCAGGACACCGCGATCGTCGCATGAGCCACTCGCACTTCTCGTGAATCGTCACCGCCCCAGCCGCCATTTCTTTTTCACCGTAACGGTCACCAATCGGTGTACGACACCCATATGTCAGCTTAAATCTGGGGTAACTTAACGCAATGGATCAGCGCCGAATGAATCGAGAAGAGGAGCGTTCGATGGAACGGTGCGCGAATCCGAAGATCAGCATTGTGATTCCCGCGCGCAACGAGGCACGCAATCTGGAAGTGATCCTTCCGGAACTGCCCGAAGTTGACGAGGTTGTGCTGGTGGACGGGCATTCGGTGGACCAGACCGTCGAGGTCGCGCGCAGGGTACTGCCCTCGATCGTGACGCTGACGCAGACCCGGCGCGGAAAAGGAAACGCACTGGCGTGTGGTTTCGAGGCCGCCGGCGGGGACATCGTCGTGATGTTCGACGCCGACGGGTCAGCCGACCCGGCGGAGATCCCCGCCTTCGTGGAAGCTTTGGTTCGGGGCGCCGACTTCGCGAAGGGGACCCGGTTCCTCCGGCACGGTGGCAGCGACGACATCACCGCGTTGCGCCGAGCCGGTAACGCCGCGCTGAACGGGTTGACCAATGCCCTGTACCACACGAGCTTCACCGATCTCTGTTACGGCTACAACGCGTTCTGGCGAGACATCGTGCCTCAGCTCAAGTTGCCGCCGACCACCGTGCCCGCCCTCGCCTCGGGAGGCTTCTGGGGTGACGGGTTCGAGATCGAGACCGTGCTGAACTGCCGAGTGGTCGCAGCGGGGCTGAAGGTCGCCGAGGTACCCAGCTTCGAACGGACCCGGATCTTCGGCGAGACCAACTTGCGTACGTTTGCCGACGGCATCCGGATCCTTCGCACCATCTTCGCGGAACACCGGCGATACCGAGCTCGGAAGAAATCGGGCCTGTCCGGTACCGGCGACATCACGGCGCAGGAGATCGCGTGATGGCCGTTTCGGGGGAAACCCGCGAGCGCGCACTGGCGACTTCGGTCGTTGTCTGTGCTTACACGACTGCGCGGTGGCACACGATCCGCGCCGCGCTTGCCTCAGCCGCCGGGCAAACCCCGGCTCCGCTGGAAGTGCTGCTGGTGGTCGACCACAACCCGGACCTCGCGCACCGCGCCCGCGCCGAACTGTCGGGAATCAGAGTTCTCGACAACGAAGGCGCGCGCGGCCTGTCCGGTGCCCGGAACACCGGGATCGACCACAGCGTCGGAGACGTCATCGCCTTCCTCGACGACGACGCCGCAGCGCTGCCCGGCTGGCTGGCACACCTGCTGGCGCCCTACGCGGATCCCGACGTTGTCGCTGTGGGTGGCGCGGCTCGTCCACAGTGGGCGGCCGGGTCCGGCCGTCCCGCCTGGCTTCCGGCCACTGGAGTGCTGGACTGGGTGGTGGGCTGCACCTACACCGGCTTGCCCACCACGCTCGCCGAGGTGCGCAACGTCATGGGCTGCACCATGTCCTTTCGCCGCACCGTGCTCGACACGATCGGCGGCTTCTCCACCCGGGTGGGCCGGGTGGGCGCGCTTCCCCTCGGATGCGAGGAAACAGAGTTGTGCATCCGCGCCCGCCGGCGGTTGCCCCGGGCGCGCATCCTCTTCGAACCGCGCGCGACCGTGACCCACCAAGTCAGCGTGGACCGGCTGACCTGGTCCTATTTGCGCCGCCGCAGCTGGTCCGAAGGGGTATCCAAAGCCGCGGTGAGCCGGCTGGCCGGTACCGGACCCGCGCTCGCCGACGAGCGCCGATATGTCGCGCGCGTGCTGCCGGCCGCCGTGGGACACGAGCTGGTCCAGGCCGCACGGGGACGACCGGCGAACGCGGGCAAGGCGATCATCGCGATCGCCACCGCACTCCTGGCCACGGCCGGCGGTTACTTGCGCGAGTCGGCGCGGCGACGAACCGGTCCGGCGCCTGCCGCCGCCGAAGCCGCCGGCACCGCGCCCGCGACGGCGGTCACCGAACTCGACATACGCCGCGGGCCGGCGGCACTGCCGGTTCCCGCAAACCCTGGGATCGTCTATCGCGACGCGCAGGTGCTCGTGCGTGACGGGCGCTGGACGGTGGACCTGCTCCGGTTGCCCGTCACCGGTAGGCGCGTGAACCCCGGGGACCTTCGCCTCGCCGCTCCACCGGCGCGGCCCGAACCGAGCTCGTGGACCCCGAAAGTGAGCGTCGTGGTACCGACGGCCGACCGCGCCGACACGGTTCGCCGGTGCGTGAAATCGTTGCTGGCGACCGACTACCCGGACCTGGAAGTCCTGCTGGTCGACAATAGGCCGCACGCGGCCGAAGCCGCCGCGCTGGTCGAACTCGCCTCGGGCGACCCGCGGACCCGCTACCTCGCCGAAGCCGAGCCCGGTGTCAGCCGAGCCCGCAACACCGGTCTGGCCGAGGCGAGCGGGCCGCTGGTCGCCTTCGTCGACGACGACATCGAGGTCGACCGGTGGTGGCTCGTCAACCTGGTGGCCGAACTCGCCGACGAGGCCGTCGACTGCGCGACCAGCCTGGTTCTGCCGACCTCACTGGACACTCCGGCCCAGCGGAAGTTCGAGCAGCTGAAGGGTTTCGGCCGAGGCGTGCGCCGCCAGGTGTTCGGTCCGGACCTCTCCGGCGGCGGCTCGCAGAACCCGTTCACCCCCGGGCAGTTCGGTCCCGGCGGTTGCGCGCTCTGGCGCCGCTCCACCCTGGCCGGCCTCGGCGGGTTCGACCCACTGCTCGGCCCGGGTACTCCCACCCGCGCCGGCGAAGACCTCGAACTGTTCCTGCGGCTCGCGCGCGCCGGTGGCTCCATCGTCTACACGCCGCACGCGGTGGCGTGGCACGAGCACGCCGCGGAATGGGCGGAGCTGCGCGATCGCTTGCACGCCTACAGCATCGGGTTGTCGGCGATGTTCGTCCGCCACCTGCTGCAGCGGCCTGGGGACGCCGGGGCGGTCGCTGCGGTGGTGCCGAGCCGTGCCCGCCGGATCCTGCTCGCGCGATCCTCGCCACGGGAGGGCGGCTCGGCCCGACCGGGTGCGCGGCTGCTGCTGGAGCAGCTTACCGGCCTGGCGTGGGGGCCGGCAGCGCTCGCGCGCAGCGCCTGGCGCGCGCCGTCCAGGTGGTCACGATGCCCCTGAACGAGCGGCGAGCGGTGGCCGCGGTCCTGCTCGGCCTGACCACGACCGTGCTGCTGCTGGCTGCCTTTCGCGTGACCAGCGAACTGCGGCTCTACTTGGACGTCGCGTTCGTGCTCCTGGCACCGGGGTGGGCGGTGGCCGTCCACGTGCGCCTCGCCACCCACGCCCTGGAGTGGATCACCGCGATCGCGATCGGCGTGTCGGGGACGTTGCTCCTCGCGCAGGTCATGGTCTCGACCCACTGGTGGCACCCGACGGTGGGGTTCGTCGTGATCGCGGCGGCCACGTTTTTGGCGCTGCTGTGGCAGCTCATCGCGCCCCGCGCCGCGGGGGCGGCGCGGTGACGAGACTTGCCCTGGCATTTCCTGGGTTCCGGCGGTCCAGAGCCGACCTCGAAACGCCGATGCAGGTTTCCGTCCCAGGCAGCCCCGGCTGGCAGTGGCGCGACGCACTGAGTCCCCTGCTGGCCCTCCTCGCCGCACTGCTGTGGCTGCTGGGGCTGCGTCCGGTGCTGCCGACACAGCTCGGCAGCACTGGTTTGATCACCGTGCTGTCGCCGGTGCTGCTGGCGTCCTACCCCGTACTCGTCGCCGCGGTGGTGCTCGAACTGGTCCGGCGGCGTCCGCGGCCGCGGGTGCTGGCGTGCGTCACCACGCTGGGCGTGGTGCTCGTCTACGGCCTGCAGCCGGCGACCGAACAGACGGCCCGGCTGACGGTTTCCTGGCTGCACACAGGTTTCGCGCGCTACATCGCCGAGAACGGGCACGCGCTGGACGGCTACGACGCGCGGTTCTCGTGGCCAGGGTTCTTCTCCTTGACCGCGTTCCTGACCGAGGCGAGCGGCCAACCGGACGCGTCCCCGCTCCTGCAGTGGGCGCCGACGTTCTTCGCCGGTGCCGCCGTGCTGGGGATGCGAGCACTCGCCGCCGCAGTCTTCGGCAACGGGCGCGCCGGGTGGCTTGCGACCTGGATCTTCCTGCTGGCCGAGTGGACCGAGCAGGACTACCTGTCGCCCCAGGCCGCCGGCTACCTGATCATGCTCGCCGCGCTGGCGCTGACCGTCCGGTACCTGGTGCGCCCCGGCCTTGCCCATCCGGTGCGGTCGCGGCCGGGCCGCCGCCTGCCGCCGACGAACCTGCCACGCGAACGCTTGGCCGCACACGGGCTGATCCTGATCTTCGCCCTGGCGCTCGCACCCACTCACCAGCTGACTCCTTTCGTGCTGGCGGGGCTACTCCTCGTCATGGCACTGACCCGGCGGCTCTGGCCAGCCTGGCTACCGTGGCTGGTCCTGGTACCCGCGCTGGTGTGGTTCTCCCTGGGCGCCAAGGATTTCTGGCAGGGCCAGCTGCACATGGTGATCGGCGACATCGGGCAAGTGACTTCCTCGGTCGACCAGGGCATCACCGGCCGGTTCACCGGCGACGCGGGACGGACGGCCATCCTGATTGTGCGCGTGGCGCTGACCGGGGCCGTCAGCGCGTTGGCGCTCGGCGGGTGGTGGGTGCGGCACCGCCGGGGTCTGCACTCTCTGCCCCTGGTGGTGCTCGCGGCCGCTCCACTGGCGATGGCAGTGCTCCAGTCCTACGGCGGCGAGGTCTTCGTCCGCTGCTACCTGTTCGCACTACCGTTCGCCGCCCTGCTCGCCGCGGGGGGACTCAACGCGGCGCTCGGCGCGCGAGCTGCCCCGGGAGCGCTGGCCACGACGACGCGGGTGGCCCACCGGTTCCCCCAGGCCGGGCCCGTTGTCGTCGGGCTCGTGCTGACGTCGCTGGGCCTGGCGACGATCACCGCCCGAGGTGGCGGCGACGCCTACCTCAGCTACACCCGCAGCGACGTCGCCGCGGTGGCGGACGCCTACCGACTGGCCAAGCCCGGACAGACGATCAGTGGCCTCAGCGCCGACGCCACACCGCTGGGCTTCGACAAGATCGGGGTGGTGTCGCAGACCTCGATCGAAGACACCTGCCCGCGCTACGTCCAGGTGACCGACTGCGTACAGGAAACGGCGCCGGACTACCTCGTGGTCATTCCCTCGCAGGACAACTACGGGCAGATCTACTACGGGCTCCGCGCCGGCTGGACCGACAGACTCGTCGCGGATCTCGTCCGCTCCGGGAAGTACCGCGTGGTATTCGACGAAGGTGGGAGCCGGCTGCTGGCCCACACGGGAGTCGAAAGGCGATGAACGACGCGTTGCTGGCCCTGCTCACCGTTGCGCTGGCAGCCGCACTTGGTGCGATCGTGTTCGCGCGCACGGTGCTGACGGAACGGGCCGTAGGAAGGCACGGCAGGCCACACGCCCGAACACCGCTCGTGCGCCGGCTCGACCGGGCCGGCGTGGTCGTCACCGCGCTCGTCATCGCCGCGGTCGTGTTCCGCGTCGTCAACACGGTGCTGTGAACGAGTGGGCTATACTTGCGGTCAACCCAGGCTCTCTGGAGGGTCGCCATTAGTATCCCCGCAGAGCGCGACCAGTGCCGTTGCGGTCACCATCGCGATGCGCACACTCATCTGCGCGGCGGAACCGAATGTGCACTCTGTCCGCCTGGCGGGTGCCGCCGCTTCCGCACGCCGGGCCTCCTGGCGAAAATTCTTCACCGCCTCCGCCCCCGCGGCTGACGTCTCCGGACGCCTGAGCCGCAACTAGATCGACCCACGGCCACTCACGAGCGCCCGTGATGGACGCAATCGAGCCGTACCGCCACACCGGCAGAGTCGTGGCGCCGAGCTGCGAGTCCTGCAGGTGACAACCGGCCGTGCAGCAAGTCACCGAGCCTCGCTCGTCTGGCCAGCATCGGTGCAAATGGGGGTCGATGAATTGCAGAATTTTTGTATTCGAAATAACTAGCCGATGGCCCAGGCCGTCGACGACCTACCGCTCCTGCCGTTCGACTGTTCCTGGAGCCGATACAGCCTCGTGGATGTGCCACGACTGGCAGCGGTTGCACCAGGCGAAGCCGGGGGCGGCACTAGGATCGGCTGCCAGGTCGTCGAGGGTGTTCTTATCTGCGTCGGTGATCGGACTGCGGTGACCGCATTGCAGCATGCAGTTCGCCACGTTCCTTCTTCGCCGCGTCCATGACGGCCGGTCCTATGACCCCGTTCGTGATCGCTGACAAGATGGTCGACGTGCTCAAGCCACAGGACCGGCCGATGACATCGGACGCACTACCAAGATCCACTCGCCAGCGACGGTCACGGGCGACCGCTATCGGTGGTCCTCACAGCGGCGACATCAACGACTGCACGATGTTCACCCAGGTCCCTAACCGGAATCGAGCTCTGTCGGCGGGTCGCGGCCGCCGACCCGGCCGGGCAGGGTGCGGGCGGACAAGGGCTATTCCAGCCGCGCGATCCGTCCCTACCTGCACCGACGGCACATCCCGGTGACAATCCCCGAACGCCGTGACCGGTAGGCCAACCGCCTGCGCCGAGGCCAGGCCGGTGGCCGCCCACCGGTCTTCGACCGCGTCGCCTGCAAACGCCGAAACATCGTCGAACGCGGCTTCGACCGCCTCAAGCAATCACGCGCCATCGCCACCCGGTTCGACAACAAGACCGCCATCTCCTACCAAGGGCTCGACCTGGCCACCCTGCTCATCTGGCTTTTGAGGACACGCCCTGGCTACTAAGCCGAAGATTCCTCAAGGCCGTACAGATACAGGTCGGAGCGAACCAGAGACCGCTGCTCTAAGGGATGTCTCGTAACCCGGTGTGGGTCTGGTTGCCTAGATAGTTGATCATGGTGTGGTGCAGGTGATCTCGGCGTTGCGGTCGGAGTGGATTGCCCCGTTCACGGGGTTGGAACCGGGTCAGTTCCGCAGGTTGGTACGGATCGTGGCGAAACGTGGCGGTGACGAGATCGCCGATGGCCGACCTGGTCGTCAGTGGCGCCTTGACCTGGCCGATCGTGTGCTGCTGGTCGCGACGTACTGGCGGACGAACCTGACGATGCGCCAGATCGGGCCGCTGTTCGGAGTGTCGCATTCCGCGGCGCATCGGGTGATCGACACGATCGGGCCGCTGCTGGCGCTGGCCCCGGTCCGCACACGGCGGATCGACGCGATCGCGATCGTGGACGGCACCCTGGTGCCGACGCGGGATCACCGGCTGGCAGCACCGTCGAAGAACTACCGGTATTCGGCGAACGTGCAGGTCGCGATCGATGCCGACACCCGGTTGGTGATCGCCACCGGCGACGCGCATCCGGGCAACGCAGGCGACTGCACCGTCTAGGTGTATTTGGCCATTAGGTTGGTGGCAGTCGGCTGGTGGGTGGGTGTCCGCCGAGTGCGCTGTGGCGGCGTTGAGTGTTGTAGTGCTCGAGCCAGGGGGCAAGGGCTGCGGTGCGGTCGGTGTTGCTGGTGAAGGCTTGGCGGTAGGCCCATTCGGTTTGCAGGGTGCGGTTGAGGCGCTCGACTTTCCCGTTCTGCCAGGGGCAGTGGGGTTTGATGAACTTCTGCCGGATGCCGTGCCCGGCGCAGACCTGGCGTAGGGACCAGCGGTAGGCCCAGGCGTTGTCGGTCATCAGTCGTTCGATGCGGGTGATGCCGTGTTCGGCGAAGTAGGCGATCGCCCGGTGCAGGAACGCGGCGCAGGTCGGGCCTTTCTCGTCGGGGTGGATCTCGGAGTAGGCCAGCCGGGAGTGGTCATCGACCAGGGAGTGGATGTAGTCGTAGCCGACCTTGGTGTGGCGGTCGCGGGTGGTTTCCCGCTGGGCCCGGCCATGTGCTCGCCAGCCGCCGCCGTCAGGGATGCGGCCGATCTTCTTCACGTCCATGTGGACCAGCTCACCCGGCTGCTCTCGTTCGTAGCGCACGGCTGTGGTCTTGCTGGCCCGGATCACCAGTCCGGTGATCGGGTCCAGCGCGGCCAGCCGCGGGATCTGGTGGCGGGCCAGCACCCGTGAGACGGTCCGGGTCGGGACCCCGAGTTCATGGCCAAGCCAGGCCGGGCCGCGGCGTTCACGCTGCCGCAACGTGATGATCCGCTGCTCAAGCTGATCATCGGTTCGCCGCGGTGAGGTGTGCGGTCGCGAGGACCGGTCACGAAGACCGGACTCCCCCTCGGTGGCGTAGCGGTCCAGCCACGTCTTCACGCATTTGCGAGAGATTCCCATCGCGGCGGCGATGTGTGCTTGCGGCCAGCCGGCCCGATGGCGCTGGACGATCAGCAATCTGCCAAGGAAGGTGGTCCGGGCATTACGGTGAGACACGAGAGCCTCCGGTTCGGGGCGGGTCCTAGACAAGCCACACCCCAACTCGGAGGCTCTCCCCACGTCAACCCGTACTTCCCGCTACCAACGTCCTGGCCAAATACATCTAGGGCGCCTGCGGCATCGAGCAGGAGTTGGCGGGGCGTTCGGTGATGGCCGACGGCGGCTACCAAGGCAATCCCGAGGTGATCATGCCCTACCGCAAACCTCGTGACCGCAGCGATCTGCCCGGCTGGCAGGAAGACCTCAACGCCGACCATCGCAAGATCCGGGCCCGTGTCGAGCACGCGCTGGCGCGGATGAAGTGCTGGAAGATCCTGCGCGACTACCGCCGCGCCGCCAGCACGCTGAACGACACGGTCTCCGGCATCGCGCATCTGCACAACATCCTCCTCGCAGACTGATCCGCAACACCAGTCCCACCAACCACAAGATCAGTTACGAGACATCCCTTAGCGGAGGTCACCCAGCGGGTCATGAGGCGATCGGCGTCACGAGCGCGCTCGGCCCCTGACGATTTTGCGAGGAATCTGCTGAGGTGGTGTGGCTACTGGTGCTGGTCGCGCGGGCGCACCGGGAGCGGCAGGGCTCGCGACCGGCACGGGCCTACCGCGTGGCGACGTCCCGGCATCCGGCTCTTCCGCTCTGACCCGCTGTCAGGGCCGGTAGCCGAGCTCGCTGCCGGGCCGGGCGGTTTGGCCGGTGCCACCCGGGGAAACCGGCGGGTGCCGACGAGCGAGGTGAACCACATGAACGCACCACGCCAGGTGGCCGTCGGGGTACTGGCCGACGAAGGGCTACCGGAGCAGGTGATCGCCGCGATCGCCGACGATCTGCCCGGGATCTTCGCCGCCCGGGTGAGCGGGAAGACGCGGTGGCGGGTGGAGCACCAGGTGGCGCAGCTGCCGCTGGACGGAGACGGTGACATCCCGATGCGCACGTTGTCGCAGCAGCACCGGCAGAACCAGGGCTGGGACCTGCTGGTCCTGATCACCGATCTGCCCCGGCGCGCAGGGACGAAACCCGTCGTCGCAGGAATCGACGTCGAGCACGCAGTCGCGATGATCTCGCTGCCCGCGCTCGGCGCCGTCCTGGTGCGTCACCGGGCACGGGCGTTGCTCATCCGCGTGGTGCGGCAGCTGGTGTCGCGGCTCGGAATCGACGCGGATCACGGCCGACGGGGAGCGGTGGCACGGTTGCGTGAGGCGCTGGCCCCGACGCAGCGGATGTCCGGCGGACACCAGTCCGCCGCGACCCACCTTGCTCTGGTCGGGCTGCGTGGCCAGCTACGACTGATGGCGGGGATGGTGCGGGACAACCGTCCGTGGCAGCTCGTCCCGCACCTGGCGGGCGCCACCGCTGCGGCGGCCGGGACTGCCGCCTACGGAGTCATCACCAGTTCGTTCTGGAAGCTCGCGGCCGCGCTGTCCCCACTGCGGCTGGCGGGGATCACGGTGGTCACCGTCCTGGTCATGGCGGTGTGGTTGATGGTGTACAACCACCTGTGGGACCGGCCTTCCGAGGCCATCGAGCGACGCAAAGCCCTGATATACAACGTTTCCACGGCGACCACGCTGGCGGTCGGGGTGGGGTGCATGTACGCGATCCTGTTCGTGCTCGCGCTGCTCGCGGCCGTCGTCCTGATCGACAGCGGCTATCTCGCGCAAACGCTGGGGCACCCCGTCGGCGTGGGTTCGTACTTGAACCTGGTGTGGCTGTGCAGTTCGGTCGGGATCGTCGCCGGTGCGCTCGGGTCGAGCCTGGAGGACGAGGAGACCGTCCGCAAGGCGACCTACAGCCGCCGCGAGCGGGAACGCCAAGAGCGAAACCGGCGCCGACGGGAAGACCGGACGTCCCCTGGCAGGGAATGTCCCACGCAGACCGCGCGAAGCGACGAGTGACCGACGGCGTTGCAAGCAGATCACCCCCCCGGTGGCCGGCCGCAAGGTCGAGAGCGACGTCGGTGATCATGTCTTCTTGGCCGCCGACCATGCCGCGGCGGCCGACTTCCACGAGGATCGCTCGGGTGCCGAGGCCGTACCACGTCGCGGCCACCTCCGCGTGGCGCACAGGAAACTCGAGTAGACACCGGCGTAGCCGAGGCTGAGTGTTTCCCGGTCCACGCGGCCCCCTCGATCCTGCAACGGACGGACGAGGTCGTCGGCAGCGTCCATCAGCGGAAAGAGGTTGCAGCCGTGCTCGTGGCCCATCAACTCGGCGACCGCGATGAAGGCTCGAGGGGTCAGTTCCCGGCGCCCGCGCCCTGCCCGGCCGGGGACGCGTCCACCCGGGTCGCGCCGTTCTCCACCGCGACGACGCTGTTGGCGACATCGAGAACGAGGTTCTGGTGGGCGTGGATCCCCAGTTCCGTGGAGGGACGTCACGCTAGGCGCGGAAGCGGTCGCACACGCCGTCCATGGTCAGCCGCCCGCCGGAATCGGTGACATGCACAATACTAGTTGGCCAGACGCCAATAGGCCTTCAAGATCAACTTGAGTTTTCCCCAGGTCAACCGCATGATCGGGAGATGCAAAGTGGGCCGGGTCGGGCTCGAACCGACGGCCAAGGGATTATGAGTCCCCTGCTCTAACCAACTGAGCTACCGGCCCCTCGCTGACGCCCAGTTTGCATTAGCACATGAGCCCCAGTTCGCTCCAAAATATCACAGGGCCGCGGGCGCGCCGGTGGAGTAGGTCGAACAGGTTGTCGTTGTGCCGTGGAGTGGGACTCGTCGTTAGGTTGCAGGGACGTCGCCGCCACGACCTCGGCCTGGAGGGTTGAGCAGTGGGTGCCGCACGACGTCCGCCGGGGTCGTGGATGGTTCGGCTGGCGCTGGTGGACGCGTCGGCCGCGCTGAGTGCACAGCCGAGCTGAAGCAGCCAGGTCAGCTGCCACCGCCCGCACTGGTCGGGTGACTGTGCGTACCACGTGACCGTCCGTGACGCACTGGGCTTCGGCGGCCCGCCCGAGCAGGGCCGGCGATGCGCCCGCCGCGATTCTTCTGCCTGCCCCGGCGAACTCCCTTCGTGAGGAGCAGAACCGGTACGTCGCCGCTCCGCCACAGAATGTCAGTCGGGGCCCGCGAAGCTCACCCGTGCGCCGCCTCGGGTGAAAAAGCCGTGCCGCCGGGAAAATCACGGGACTTGGTGCATGGAAACCACGTCGAGGCCGAGGACGCGGAACAGGCTCAGCAAGCGGTGCAAACGTTCCTCGTCGGTGACGTGGCAGTAGATGATCGTTTCCGGTGGGGCCGCGGCGACTTCCAGCTCGCCGAAGTCCACGACGGCATGGGCGGCGCGGTCGGACAGGCGGCCGGAGACGCGGAACACATAGCTGGACTGCGACACTTGAGCCTCCCGTCTGGCCCTTCGAGCGCCCCTCGCCGCCACCGTCGCGCGTGCGCGGGTGGGCGTCCTCGCCCGTGCCGGATGAGCTCGTGTTCGGGCGGTGGGCGTGCGACAGTGGGTGACGGCGGGTCGGAGGGAGAAGAGGGTGTCCCACAACGAAAAGCCGCGCGTGCCGCGGCGCAAGAGGAGTGTGGCCGAACTTCCGGAGGGGTTCGTGTCCCGGCCGCGGCTGTTGAAGGCGCTCGATCGCGCGGCGCCGGAAGCCGCAACGATGGTGTGTGCGCCCGCGGGGTCGGGCAAGACGTTGGTTCTCGCGGAATGGCTGCGCGGCGGCGGACTCGGTTCCGCGGCCTGGCTTTCGCTCGACGCCGCCGACAACGACGGGCACCGGTTCCGCTCCGGTCTCCTCGACGCGCTCACCCCGGCGGCGCCCGGCCTGCACGACTTCGACGCGGGCAGCCCGAGTTTCCTGGCCGACCTCGTCGACGCCCTCGACACCCTGCCCGCGCCGCTGCGCCTCGTCCTCGACGACGTGCACGAGCTCGTGGCGACGGAACCGTTGCACGACGTGGAACAGCTGCTTCGCCTGCGCCCACGCGGGTTGCGACTTGTGCTGTCGACGCGCTGGGACCCACCGCTGCCCCTCGCACGCCTGCGGTTGTCCGGCCGGCTCGCCGACCTGCGCTCCGATCACCTGCAATTCCGCCCGGACGAAGCCGCGGCACTACTGGCGTCCGAAGGCGTCACCATCAGTCCGGAACAAGTCGACCGGCTCGTCACGCGCACGGAAGGCTGGGCCAGCGGGCTGCGCCTGGCAGCCGAATCCCTCAAGGGCGGCGCGGAGTTCACCGGCACCGACCCGACGGTGAGCGCCTACCTCGTCGACGAGGTCCTCGCGCCACTGTCCGAAGAGGAGCGTCAGTTCCTGCGCGAGATCAGCGTCTGCGAAAGAGTTTCCGCCTCGCTCGCCACCGCGCTCTCCGGTCGCGCCGACGCCGGCGAGCTGCTGGCCCGGCTGGAACACCGCACGGCGATGCTGTTCCGCGCCGGCGCCGGGCGCCGGATCTACCGCCTGCACACGCTGTTGCGCGCCCACCTGCTCGCCGACCTCATGCTGCGCACCCCCCGCCGGGTGCCCGCGCTGCACCGCCGCGCCGCCGAGTGGCTGCGTGAGCGCCACCAGGCCGGTGACGCCGTGTCGCACGCGCTGGAGGCCGGCGACGCCGCGCTCGTCGCGGACCTCCTGCGCCGCCACGCCCTCGACCTGCTGCTCGCCGGCGAACACGACGTACTGCGCCGGGCTCGCGCCGCGCTCAGCGACGATGTGGTCGGCGACGACCCGTGGCTCGCCCTCACCGGCGCCCTCGAGCATCTCGACGCCGCCCGCCCCGGCGCCGCGCGCGCCCAGGTCACGCTCGCCGAACGCGCGTGGCCCCGCGAGCCGTCGCCTGAACTTCACGCGCTGCGCGGGCTCGTCGACTCCCGCTTCGCCCACGCCACGGGCTCCCTCGAAGGCGACATCGACGCCCTCGCCCAGCAGGGTTCCGCGCTGAGCGCCATGACGCTGCTGGAGTCCGGCCAGGCGCTGCTCACCGCGGGCCGCGCCGTCGAGGCCCGCCGGCCCGTGGAGTCGGCGCTGGCCTTCGCTCGCGCACACGGTCACGGGCACCTGGAACAGCAGTGCCTCACCGTGCTGGCCGGCGTCGCCGCGGCCACGGGTGACTTCCGCGCCATGACCGCCCTCGCCCGCGACGCCGACGAGCTTGCCGAAACCCACGGCTGGCGCGATACCGTGGCCGGCGCGAAAACCTCGCTGCTCCTGGCCTGCGGAGCGCTGCTTCGTGCCGACGCCTCCGCCTGCCTGGCCCAGGTCGACCGCGTCGCGGGCGTGCTCGCCACCACCGAAAGCCTCGGCCACGGCGGCCTCACGCTGCTGACGGCGACGCTCGAAGGAACCGCGCGCTTCGACGGCGGTCAGCGCTCGGCCGGGCTGCGCCGCATGACCGACGCCCGCGTCGCCGAGGGCCCCGCTCCCCTGCCCGACGGCATCGTCGCCCTCGCCGCCGTGTGCGAGCACGACGCCGCCACGCGCCTCGGCCGCGGCGAAACCGCCCGTGACGTGCTGGCCTGGGCGCGCGAACGGATCCCCTCGGCCGCCGAGATCCTCCTGGTCCGCGCGAGCACGCAGGTCGTGCTCGGCCGCGACGGCCACGCCCGCAACCTGCTGCGTCCGCTGCTCGACGGCGCGGTCGACCCGGTGCTGCCGTGGACGCCGGTCACGGCCTGGCTGCTCGAAGCGGAGATCGCCCTGCGCTGCGGCGAGGACGCCCGCGCGCGGCGCGCCGTCGCGAAGGCGCTCGGCCCGGCCGAACGGCTCGGCGTGCTCCGCCCGCTCGTCACCGCCGCTCCGGAGGTGCTCGACCTGGCGCTGCTCGACGTGCCGGGCGGCCGCCGCTTCACCACCGACCTGCGCCAGGCGCGGGCCGTCCGCGGGAGGCAGCCCGACGCCGTCGCGCTCACCGAGCGTGAGCGGACCGTACTGCGCCTCCTGCCGACGGTCCGCTCGCTCGACGAGATCGCCGGAGACCTCATGGTGTCGCCCAACACCGTCAAAACACACGTTCGGGCTCTGTACCGGAAGCTCGGCGTCGGCTCGCGACGGGAGGCCGTGCGCTCGGCCGTCCGGCGCGGTCTCGTGGACAGTTAGTTGGGACGTTCGGCCCTTACCTGGGCACAGCGACGTCCTACGGTCGAAGGCGTGGGTGGAGTCGGCCGGTCGGGGACCAACCGGTGGCGGGTACCGGGTGCGAAGGTGACAATGCCCTTGCTGCCACCGGATTTCGTGACGCGCCCACGACTGCTCGACGCCCTCGACGCGGCCGCCGGCAGCCCCGTCACGGCCGTCTGCGCGCCCGCCGGCTTCGGCAAGACCGCGCTGCTGGCCGAGTGGGCCACGACCCGCCCCGTCGCGTGGGTCTCGCTCGACACGGAGGACAACGACCCGCGCCGCTTCTGGTCCGCGATCCTCTGCGCGCTCGACAAAACCGTGCCCGCCGACAGCCGGGTGCACAGCGTCGCGGCGCCGGAAGGCGACAGCCGCGCCGATTTCCTCGCCGAGCTCGTCGATGCCCTCGACGCGTTGCCCGCCCCGGTACGCCTGGTGCTCGACGACTTCCAGGAAATCGTGGCCGCCGGCCCGCTGCACGACATGACCACGCTCATCCGCACTCCGCCCGCCGGGCTGCGCCTCGCGCTCTCGGCGCGCGCCGATCCCCGGCTGCAGCTCGCGCGCCTGCAGGTGCAGGGCGACCTCGTCCGCATCGGCGCGGACGACCTCCGCTTCACCACCGCGGAGACCGCCCAGCTGCTGCGGGTCACGGGCGTGCGCTGCGGCGAGGACGAGGTCCGCCGGCTGGTCGAACGCACGGCGGGCTGGACCGCCGCCGTGCACTGGGCCGCAGTGTCGCTGCGGACCGTGGCCGACGTCGACGCCTTTCTCACCCAGCTCGACGGCGACGACCGCTCCGTGGCCGGGTTCCTGGCCGACGAGGTGCTCGCCCGCCTGCCGGAAGGCGCGCCCGAGCTGCTGCGCCGCATCAGCGTGTGCGACTCCGTGCCGGCCGCGCTGGCCCGCGAGCTGGCCGCGCGCGAAGACGCGGGCGCGGTGCTCGCCGAGCTGGAGCGGCGCACGTTCCTGGTCGCGCGCATCGACGACCCCAGCGCCTCCTACCGCGTGCAGCCGCTGCTGCGCTCCTACCTGCGCGCCGACCTCGATCTGCGCTACCCCGGCCTCGCGAGCGAGCTGCACGCCACGGCCGCGCGCTGGTTCGCGAACGAGGACCACATCGGTGAAGCCCTCGAACACGCCGTCGCCGGCCTCGACCGCGACGGCATCGTCGACCTCCTCCACGCCCACGCCGTCCCGTGCCTGCTGGCCGGCGACGACGATGCCGTCCGCGAAACCCTGGCGCACCTGGGTGACGACGTCGATCCCGGCCTGCGCGCGGCCCGCACGCTCGCCGCCATCCAGAGCGGCGACCCGGTCGAAACGCCCGACGATCCCCTGCTCGCCCGCCACCACGCGCTGGCAGAGGGCCGCCGTCCGGACGGGCCCGGACCGACCGAGCCGGGCACCTGGGCGGACCTCGACCGCGCCTGGTCCTCGCTCTACCGCGGCGCCTGGCACGACGCCGCCACGCGCGTCCGCGACGCCCTCGACACCGCGCGCGGCGACGGCCAGGACTACCTCGTGCTCCACGGCCTGGCTGCGCTCGCCGTGGCCGGCGCCTTCGGCGGCAACCAGGACGCCGCCCGCGCGGCCTGCCAGGAAGCCGTCGAACTCGCCGCCCGGCACGGCTGGCCGCGGTCGCCGTGGCTGGCCGTCGGCCGGCTCGTGCTCGCGTGCGACCACCTGCTGCGGCTCGACCCGGCGGCCGCCGCCCGCGACGCGCGCGACGCGGCCACGCCGCTGGGCGCGTTCCTCGAGGGCGCGGCGCAGTTCGACGGCGAGGACCGCCGCAACGGCCTCGAGACCATGCGCCGCGCCCGCCACGACCTCGGCGAGCTCGCCGCCGGCCCGGCCGCGCTCGTCGCCGTGCTGGAGCACCACGCGGCCGTGTTTCTCGGAGAACCCTTGCACGCCAACGAAGTGCTGCTGTGGGCCCGCGACCACCTCCCCCACACGCGCGAGCTGGACCTCATGCAGGCGTGGACCCACCTTGCCGCCGGCCGGCTCGACGAGGCCGCGGCCGCGGCGCGCACCCGCCGCGCGGCACTGCTGCCGACCACTCCGGTCCACGTCGAGCTCATCGAAGCCGCGCTCGCCCTGCGCGCCGGGCGCCGCACCGAGGCGCTGCGGACGCTGGAACACGCGCTGGACCTGGCAGCAGGCGGTGATTTCGCGCGGCCGTTCGCGCTGACCGAGCCGGCCGTGCAGCACCTGCTCGTGGACCACTCGGGCGGCTTCGGCCGGCTCGACGGCTTCGCCGCTTCGGTCCGCGACCGGTTGCGCCGCTTCGACCCCGCCCCCGTGGACGACCGCCTCACCGAGCGCGAGCAGGTCGTGCTGCAGCGGCTGCCGTCGCAACGCTCACTCGACGAGATCGCGGCGGACCTGACCGTGTCCGTGAACACCGTCAAGACCCATGTGCGGGCGATCTACGTGAAGCTCGGCGTGACCAACCGCCGCGACGCCGTGCTCATCGCCCGCGAGCACGGTCTCGCGTGAGGCTTCATCCGCGACAGATGAGGCCGGACCCGCGCCGGCGTCCGACGCTTTCCGCAAGCCCGGCACGGGCACGGATCCCGCGGACACGAGAGGACTCTCACCATGACCGACACGGGAGCACGAGCGCCGCACACCGAGGCCGGCGGAACCACCGGCCGCCACCCTGACTCTCAGCCGGTAATGAGCGGCTGGACCGGCTGGGTCGCCTTCGCCGCGACCATGATGATGCTGCTGGGCGCGTTCCAGGTGATCGAAGGGCTCGTCGCACTGCTCAACACCCGCTACTACGTGGTCGACGAGACCGGTCTCGTCGTCTCGGTCAACTACACCACGTGGGGCTGGGTGCACCTCGCGCTCGGCGCGCTGCTCATCCTCGTCGGCGTCGGCGTGTACATGGGCAACCGCGCGGCGCAGATCACCGGCATCGTCCTCGCGGGCCTGAGCGCGATCGTCAACCTCGCGTTCCTGCCGGCGTACCCGCTGTGGTCGATCATCATCATCGCCGTCGACGTGCTCGTGATCTACGCGCTCGCGGTGCACGGCAAGGAGATGAAGAGGATCTGACGGGGCGGTCAGGCCGGTGCGGGCCCCGGTTCCGCGGGGTCCGCGCCGGTGTCCGCGCGGGTTTTCCCCGGTGCTTCGGTCTCCTCGGCCGCCTCTTCTCCAGGCGCCGGACCGTCGGGGCCCCTGGCGACCATGCGGATGAGCGCGTCGGCCGAGCCCGCCGTCGGGTCGATGTCCACGAACAGCGCCTTGATCAGCAGTGTCGCCGGCACGGCGAGGATCGCGCCCAGCGGGCCGAGCAGCCACGTCCAGAACACCAGGGAGAGCACGGTCACCAGCGTCGACAGCCCGACCGAACCGCCCACGAAGCGTGGCTGGATGAGCGACTGCACCACGAAGTTCAGCGCGCAGTAGACCGCGACGACGACGACCATCTTCTCCCAGCCGCCGTCGAGCAGGCCCAGCAGCGCCGGCGGGATTACGCCGAGCACGAACCCCACGTTGGGGACGTAGTTGGTGACGAACGCCAGCAACGCCCACAGGATCGGCACGGGGATGCCGATGATCGCCAGCGCCGCCCCGTCGAGCACCGCCACGATGAAGCCGAACACGGTGGTCACGAGGATGTAGCTGCGGGTACCCGCGGCGAAGCGGTGGAACGCGGCGGTGAGCCACGGCCGGTCGGTGTCGATGGCGTCCAGCCGCTTGTCCGCCCAGGTGGCCTCGGTGCTGAGGAACAGCAGCAGCGCCAGCAGGAACACGAGGTTGGTGAGCACGCCGCCGATGCCGGAGAGCAGAGAGCCGACGACGTTCGCGAGTTTGCCGAGATCCAGTGAAGACACCATGTCCCGCAGCTGCTGCGGTCCCACGCCGAACTGGGCGAGTTTGTCGGTGGCGGACTGCAGCAGCTCGCTGGCCTTCGACGCGTAGGTCGGCAGCAACGTCGCGAGCTGCGCCAGCGACACGATCACCACGAACACCAGGCTCACGATCACCAGGTAGACCACCGTGACGAGCACGACCGTCGTGAGCCAGCGCGGCCAGCCCTTGCGCCGCAGCCAGGACTGCACGGGGCTCGCGGTGACCACGATGACCATCGCCAGGAACACGGGCCCGACGATGAACGCGATCGCCCGGAGGCCGGCCAGCGTGATGACCACCGAAGCGGCACCGACCATGATCACGAGCACCCGCGGCAGCATGCTCCCGGGCGGGAAAGTCGGCGCGACGGGCACAGGGCCGGATCGCTTGCGCTTCGTGGCACCGGTTCGTCCGCGCAGCTTCACGAGACCACCTCACCCTCGTCCGGGTTGGGGTGCTGCGGCGGTGCCCCGCGTCGACGGGCGACGCCCCCATGTCACTCCGGTGTGGCCGGACCTGCGCGGCGGCTCCGGCCGGTGGGTCCCGGGGATACGGTCACCGTGCGCACACGGCTCGCGCCTCACCCGTGCCGGATGAGACCTGGGCCGGCGCGTCGGGAGGGCCGGCGACGGGCTTGTGCGGGCGAGTTCGCGGGGCCGCGACGCGCGGGGCGCGGTGGCCGCGATGTCACTCGCGGCGGGTCAGTCCACAGGGGACCGTTGCGGCCTCAGCCGGCCAGCTCGCCGGATCCGCCGACGCAGGTGCGCTGGTCACCCGTCCGCCCGGGCCGGGGACACCGGCCGAGGCAAGGGATCTGCGCCCACACCGTCTTGCGCCCGAACCCGGTCTCGGGCAGCACACCCCACGTCACCGACAGGCGGTCGACGAGCAGCAGCCCGCGGCCGCGCGGGCCGGGCAGGCGGGACAAGCCCATGGTCGGCTGCACGAGGTTGCGGTCGGCCACCTCGACCCGCACGGTGCACGGGCGCAGGCTGTGCCACAACTGCAGGTGGCGCGGCCCGTCGCCGTGGTCGTGGGCGTTGGCCAGCAGTTCGGTGGCGACGAGGAGCACGTCGTCGCGGTGCTCGTCACCCAGCGTGCTCAGGTGCTGTGACACCCATCTGCGCATCGTCCGCACCGTCGCAGCCGTGGTGCCGTGCAGCGGCAGCACCCACGTGCCCGGACGGCCTGCACTTCGGGCCCCGGTCAACGGCACCACCTCCCCGATTCGCGGTAAGCGCACTTCCGACTTACCCGATCGGGTCACGAATGAATCACCGGAAGTGGCCCGGTCACGGACCGGCCCTGGTCCACAGTGGATCCGAAACTCAGCTCGCCGGCACGTTTTCCCTGGCCAGGAGCTCGTCGACCGCCTCCGCGGTACCCGTTCCAGGGCGGGGAACGAACGTGAAAGGTTCTGTCGGCCGGCGCCTCGCGAGGCCAGGTACTCAACGTAGAAGTTCAGCTCGCCCGCGCCCGGGTGGAACATCCGCTTCGTCGAACGCGGGGTCGCCTCCACGCGGTGGTCGGCCCACACGCGGCGGAACAGCGGGCTGGTCGCCGACAGTTCGGCCACCAGACGCCGGGCCCGCAGGTCCTCGGGGTCGCGGCCGACCGCGAGGCGCAGCATGCCGATCATCTCCTCGACGATGCCCTCCCAGCCGTCGTGGAGGGCACGGGCGGACTCGTCGCACAGCAGCCACCGTACGACCACGCGGTCACGCGCGGGCATGCCGGGGAAGTCCGCGAACACCAGCCGCGCGACCCGGTTCGCGGCGAGCACCTCGGTGGAGCGGCCGAGCAGGATCGCGGGCACGCGGCGCAGCTCGTCGAGCAGGCTGCGCATGCCGGGCCCGACGCCGCGCGCGACCTCGTCCGGCGGACCGCTGCGGCGCGCGGACAGGCGGCGCAGGTGGGCGCGCTCGGCCTCGTCGAGGCTGAACACCCGCGCCAGGGCATCGAGGACCTCGTGCGACGCCGTGAGCTGGCGGCCCTGCTCCAGGCGCGCCTAGTAGCCGGCGCTGAGCCCGGCCAGGGCCGCGACCTCTTCGCGGCGCAGCCCGGGCCCGCGGCGGCGGGCCGTCGGCGGCAGGCCGACCTGGGCGACGTCGACGCGGGCGCGCCTCGTCCTCAGGAACTCGCCGAGCTCGGAGCCCCTCATCGCCACCCGTCCTTTCGCCTGGTCACAGCCTGCGTCGGCCGGGGACCGGGCCCGTCCGTCGTGGACCGCCCGTACCCGCGGAGCTGCCCCGGCCGGTCGCTCGTGTGACGCCGATCCTGGGAACGGCAAGTCCTGGCTGAGCCCTCTTTCACCCGCCGGGGTCTGGCTTCATGGGCCGTGGGCACCCCGGGATGTCCGTCGAGGAGGGACACCCAAGAGATGAAGTACGACTACGTGGTCGTGGGCGGGGACGGCCGGTTCGGTCCTCGCCGCGCGGCGGAGCGAAGACGCGGCGGCGACCGTCCTGCTGCTGGAGGCCGGTCGCGCGACCGGGCCGGACGTGATGGGGGTGCCGCCCGCGTGGCCGGCGCTGCTGGGCAGCTCGGTCGACCGGAACTTCCACACCACCCCGCAGCCGGGCCTGCACGGCGTGGAGCTGCCGTACCCGCGCGGGCGCACGCTCGGCGGTCGAGCTCGATCAACGCCATGGCACACCTTCGCGGCCACCGCGCCGGCTACGACGCCTGGGGCGTCGACGGCCGGCGCTACGACGACCTGCTGCCCTACTTCCGCCGCAGCGAGACCGCGCGGCCCGGCAGCGACCCGAAGTACCGCGGCACCGACGGCCCCATGCGGGTCGGGCCGCCGCCCGTCCGGCACCCGCCGGCCCACGCCGCGCTGGCCGCCGTGCGGGAGCGCGGGTTCCCCGAATCGCCCGACCTCAACGGCGCCGAGCCGGAGGGCGCGACCTGGCTGGAGATGAACATCGTCGACGGCGCGCGCCAGTCGCCCGCCGCCGCCTACCTGCGCCCGGTGCTGAACCGGCCGAACCTGACCGTGGTGACCGGCGCGCCCGTGACCCGGCTCGTGCTCGCGGGCAGCCACCGCACCGGCGTCGAGTACCGCTTCGGCGATTCGTCGGCCTCCGCCGAGGCCGAACGGTCCGTGGTGCTGTCCGCCGGCGCGATCGGCTCGCCGCACCTGCTGATGCTCTCCGGCATCGGCGACCCGGCCGCGCTGGAGCAGGCCGGAGTCACGCCGCGGGTCGCACTGCCGGGCGTCGGGGCGAACCTGCAGGACCACCCGCTGACCGGCGTCGTGTACTCGAACGCCCGCCCCCTGCCCGACGGCGCCAACAACCACAGCGACCTCGTCGCCGACGTGCGCAGCAGCGCCGATCTCGAAGCGCCCGACGTGCAGCTGCTGTTCCTGGACATCCCGTACTTCCGGCCGCCCCTGCCCGGCCCGGCGACCGGGTTCACCATCGGCTTCAACTACCTGTACCCGCATTCCCGCGGCTCGGTCACGCTGGCATCGGCCGACCCGGCCGTCGCGCCCATCGTGGACCCCGCGTTGCTCCGCGACCCGCGCGACCTCGCCGGCATGCTGGCCGGCCTGCGCCTCGCCCGGCACGTCGGCACCGCCCCGGCGCTGAATCCGTGGCGCGACAAGGAAGTCCTGCCCGGCCCGGCTTCGATGAACCCTGCCGCGGAAGAGGACTTCCTGCGCCAGAGCACGGGCAGCTACTTCCACGCCTGTGGTACCTGCGCCCTCGGCACCGTGGTGGACCCCGCGCTGAACGTCCACGGCGTCACCGGCCTCCGCATCGCCGAGGCGTCCGTCCTCCCCACCCTGATCGGCGCGAACACCAACGCGACGGTGCTGGCGGTGACCCGAACGGGCGGCGGATGTGCTGCTGGGTCGGGAAGCCGCTCGGTAACGGCCTGCCCCTGGTGCAACGGCGGCTCCTGGAGCGAGTCCGAAATGCGAAATGGCCCGGCACCGAGAGGTACCAGGCCATTCCCCGGGCCGCCGTTACCGGTTCCGGGCCGCCACCAGCTCCCTGAGCCGGTAGTGCTGGATCTTCCCGCTCGGGGTCTTCGGCAGCTCCGTCACGAAGTCGATCGCGCGCGGGTACTTGTACGGCGCGATCGCCTGTTTGACGAAAGCCTGCAGAGCGGCGGCGTCCTCGGCGGCGCCGGGTCGCAAGTGGACGAAGGCGTGCACGATGGTGCCGCGGGCAGGATCCGGGGCGGCGACCACGGCGGCCTCCAGCACGTCCGGGTGGGACAGCAGGGCCTGCTCCACCTCGGGGCCTGCGATGTTGTAGCCGGAGGAGACGATCATGTCGTCGTTGCGGGCCTGGTACCAGAAGTAGCCGTCGGCGTCGCGGAGGTACGTGTCGCCGGTGAGGTTCCAGCCGTTGTCGACATAGTTCTTCTGGCGGCTGTCGGCGAGGTAGCGGCAGCCGGTGGGCCCCTTCACGGCGAGGCGGCCGGGCGTGCCGTCGGGGACGGGCCGGCCGGCGTCGTCGAGGATGGTGGCTTCGAAGCCGGGGACGGCGCGGCCGGTGGAGCCCGGTCGGATGTTGTCGTCGGCCGCGGACACGAAGATGTGGAGCATCTCCGTGCCGCCGATGCCGTTGATGATCTTGATTCCGGTGGCGGCGTGAAAATCCTCCCACGTGGACACGGGCAGGTGTTCGCCCGCGGACACGCAGCGTCGGAGTTTCGACAGCGTCGCCGCGTTGCCCGAGGACAGCAGGGCCTTGTACGCGGTGGGAGCGGTGAAGAACACCGTGACGTGGTGGCGTTCGACCGCGTCGGCGAGTTCTTCCGGGGACGCCTTTTCCAGCAACAGCGTCGAAGCGCCGAAGCGGAGGGGGAACAGGACCAGGCCGCCGAGGCCGAAGGTGAAGCCGATCGGCGGGGTGCCGGTGAAGACGTCTTCCGGCACGGGCTTGAGGACGTGCCGGGCGAAGGTGTCGGTGGCGGCCAGGACGTCGCGGTGGAAGTGCATGGTGGCTTTGGGCTTGCCCGTGGTCCCCGACGTCGGGGCAAGCAGGGCGACGTCGTCGGCAGCGGTGTCCACGGCGGCGAAACCCTCCCCGACGCCGCGAGCCCGAGCCACCAAGTCGTCGGGACCGTCGGCGCCGTAAGTGAGCACCGGCAACGAGACCTCGGACAAATCAGCGGCGAACCGATGGTCGGTGACGATCAGGCGAGGCCGCGTGAGCTCCACGAGGTCGTCGACCTCACGGGCCCGCAGCAGCGGCATCGTCGTGACGGGCACCGCACCCGCCTTCAGCACCGCGAACCACGCCGCCACCAGCCACGGGTTGTTCGGCCCTCGCAGCAGCACGCGATTGCCGGGTACCACCCCGAAGTCCCGCGCGAGCACGTGGGCGGCCTGGTCGCTGCGCCGGTCGAGGTCGGCGTAGCTCCAGGTCTCCGTGTCCGTGCGGAGGCACGGCCGGTCCGGGCCGAAGCGGTCGATGCTCCCGCGCAGCAGCTCGACGGCGCAGTTCAGCCGCGGCGGGTAGGCGAGCTCCGGCAGTGTGAACCGGAACTCGGGCTGGTCCGCCGGTGCGGGGAGGTTGTCGCGGCAGAACGAGTCGACGTGGGCCGATGGGGTGAGCTCCATCTGCGGCCTTCCTGGGAGTCCGTCAGCCGACGGCGGGCGGGACGGGATAAGGGGATTCGGCGTAGCGGCCGGACAGCAGAGCGCCGGCGCCGGGCGCGACGGCGGGCAGGCCGAGCGCGCGCATCATCTGGTGAGCGGTGGCGATCGACGCCGAGAGCACGGGTTTGCCGAGCTCGTTCTCGACGATGTCGATCGACGCGAGTGAGGGCATCTGCACGCACGCGGACAGCACCACGGCATCGGCGCCTTCGTGCTCGAGGTCGCGCGCCAGCGGCACGAGCCTGCGCGGGTCGTGGGCGGCGACCTCGAGGTTGTCGGGGATCTCCAGCGCCATGTAGTCAGTCACCTCGACGCCCTCGTAGCGGATGTAGTCCACGACGGTCTCGGTCAACGGCTTGAGGTACGGGCAGATCACGGCGATCGACTTCGCGCCCAGCACGTCGAGCGCGTTCACCAGAGCTCCCGCGCTCGTGACGACCGGGGCCGGCGCGTCGTTCTCCTCGGTGATCCGCGCGAGCGTCGACTCCGACGTGCGGTGGTAACCGTGGCCCAGGCTCATGATGGCGACGAGACACGCATACCCGAGCACGTCGACGTGCGCGTCCGAAAGCTCGGCTGCGCACCGGCCGGAGTCGGCGTCCATCGCCGCGAGCTCTTCCTTGCGCACGTGTTTCATCCGCATGCGGCTGGAGTGGAACGTGAACCGCTCTGGCGCGACGGTTTCGCGCGCGCGGAAGATCGCCGGGATCTCGGTCTCCATCGTGACGTTGGAGCTCGGCACGATCTGGCCGATGCGGTAGGTCCGCGCGGTCATCGGGCGTCCACCACGGGGTTGCGCAGCGTGCCGATGTCCTGAATGGACGCTTCCACGACGTCGCCGGGGTTGAGAAACTGTTGCGGGGTGAAGCTCGCGCCCACGCCCGCCGGCGAACCGGTCGCGATCACGTCGCCCGGCTCCAGTGTCATGCCGGAACTGATGTCGGCGATCAGCTCGGCGATGCGGAACAGCATGTACTTCGTGCTCGACTTCTGCTTCACGTCCCCGTTCACGCGCAGCGACAGCTCCAGCGCATACGGGTCGGCCACGTCGTCCGCGGTCCGGATCGCCGGGCCGAACGGCGCGTAGGAGTCCTGGCCCTTGGAGAAGAACCACTGCCCCGAACGCCGCTGGTCGCGCGCGCTGATGTCGTTGACGATGCTGTAGCCGAAGACGTGGTCCATCGCATCTTCTTTCGACACGCCCTTCGCCGTTTTCCCGATCACCACGGCGAGCTCGCACTCCCAGTCCAGCTGCGCGGTGAGGTCGCCGTTGTGCCGGATGGGCTCCCCCGGACCGACGACGGCGGTGGCCGGCTTGCTGAACAGCACCGGGCGCTGTGGCAGCTCTTTGTCGGTGTCGAGCGTCCGCGCGGACTCCGCGACGTGCTCGGTGTAGTTGAGCCCGACACCCACGATCTTGCCCGGCCGCAGGGGCGCGCGCAGGGTCACCGTCTCCAGTGGACTGCGCACGGGGGAATCCACGAGGGACTCCAGCGCCGCCGTGCCGGCGTGGATCACCTCGAGCATCGACGCGGGGGCGGTGGTTCCGCGGTCGGTCGCCGCGGCCCGGACGTCGACGACGTCGGTGCCGTCCTGGATCCCGAGCCGGTCCTGGCCGTCGGGACCGGCGAACGTGACGAGCAGCATGGAAGAACTCCGTTCGAAGTGGACAGTGAGCTCAGGCGAGCGGCTGGTGACCGTCGTTGTCCGAATAGGCCTCTTCGCGAAAGAAGCCGAGCGAACGCATCACCGGGAAGTCGTTGAACGAGAACAGGCACGCGTCGTCGGAGCGGCTTGCGTTGGCGTGCTCGTGCCACGCCCACGACGGGACGCAGAAGATGTCGCCTTCGGACCAGTCGATCCGCTTGCCCGCGACGATCGAGGTGCCGCTGCCCTTGGCCGCGGTGTAGATCTTCGACCCGACCTGGCGGTGGGCGAGCGTGGACTCACCGGCGCGCAGCAGCTGCATGTGCGCGCTCATGGTCGGCATCACCGAACCGCCGGTGAGCGGGTTGCTGTACTCCATGATGATGCCGTCGTACGGCGAACCGTCGCTCGCCTTCGCCGCGTTGAGCAGCGCTTCGTACGTCGGTTCCCACGGGTAGGCCAGCAGCGGTGAGTGGTTCTTGTGCCACGTGTCACCGAAGGGACGCAGCTGCCCGGCACCGTAGGTCAGCAGCGAGGAGTTCACGACCCCGTCCTGTTTCTGATAGACGTCCGGGTGCACCTCGTAGAACGGCGCGTCGAGCGCGTTGACCAGCGGGATGTCGAGCCCGTCCTGCCAGATGACCGGGCCGTCGACGCCTTCGAGGCCCTCGTTGCCGTGCTCGTGCCAGGTCCAGTTCGGGGTGATGGCGAAGTCGCGCGGGCCGACCTTGAGCTTCTGCCCGTCGACGATCGTCCACGCGCCGGTGCCCTCCAGCACGAACCGCAGCGCGGCGGCCTGGTGCCGGTGCGCCGTCATCGACTCCCCGGGACCCATCACCTGCAGGCCGGTGTACAGGAGCCCCACCGTGGCCGCGATGTCGCGCCGCAGCGGGTTGTACAGCGCCACCACGCGGCGGCCGGCGTCGTCACCGCTGACCAGGTTGAGCGCTTCGAGCACCAGTGGGCGCAGCTGCTCGTAGCTCCACTTGATCGGTACGGACTGCGGTTGCGGGTACCACGGCTCGATCTTGTTCGCGATCGTCCACAGTGCACCGGCGTCGAGCTGTTCCAGTTTCTCGTAGTACGCCCGCAGATCTTCGTTGTCCGTCACCCGTGCGCGGCCCAGCTGGTCATCGCTGTGTGTGGTCATCGCGCCTTCCCGTCCGTATGTCGTTTTCTTGACGACAGTCATAGTTCAGCTATACCGTTCGTGATGTCAAGGGCGCCAGGAGGAAAACTCATGCCGACATCCCCTTCCGCGGGTTCTCCCCCGCTCGCCGGTCTCGAGACCACGATCGAGCGACGGGTCGAATGGCACGACACCGATGCGTCGGGCCACCAGCACAACTCCGTGGTCCTGCGCTGGGCCGAAGAGGCCGAAGCAGACCTGTTGCGGGGCAAGGACCTCGCGTGGCTGTTCGGCCGCACCCCCCGGGTACGCCACGAGGTGAACTACCGGGGCCGGCTGTGGTTCGGCGACTCCGTGCGCATCATGTTCCGCGTTGCGCAACTCGGGCGTACGTCACTCACGTTCGCCTTCGAGGTCCACGGCCCGAACGGGATCGCCGCCGACGGTTCCGTCGTCGTGGTCCACGCCGAACCCGACAAGCCGGCCGCCACGCCGTGGCCCGAAGCGGTGCGGACCGCGCTCACGAAGGAGGTGCCGGCGTGATGAGGATCGCCATCGTGGGCGGCGGGCCCCGGCGGGCTCTACTTCGCCGCGCTCGCCAAGCAGCTCGACCCCAGCCGCGAGGTCACCGTCTGGGAACGCAACGCCGCCGACGACACGTTCGGCTTCGGCGTCGTCTTCTCCGACGAGACGCTCGAAGGCATCACCAACGCCGACCCGAGTGTGTTCTCCTCGATGGAGCGGGAGTTCGCCCGGTGGAGTGACATCGACGTGCACTACCGCGGCACCACGCAGACTTCGAGCGGCCACGGCTTCGCCGCCATCGCGCGCAAACGCTTGCTGGAGATCCTGCAACGGCGCTGTCACGACCTCGGCGTCGACGTCCGCTTCCGCACCGAGGCACCCGACGTCGAGCGGCTCGCCGCCGACTACGACCTCGTGATCGCGGCCGACGGGGTGAACTCCGCCATCCGCAAACGCTTCGAACAGGTCTTCCGCCCCTCGCTCGACGTGCGCCAGTGCCACTACATGTGGCTGGCCACCGACCGCGTGCTGGAGGCGTTCACGTTCCTGGTCGAGGAGACCGAGTTCGGCCCGGTGCAGGTGCACGCCTACCCCTTCAGCGCCGACCGCAGCACGTTCATCGTCGAGCTGAACGACCACACCTGGCGCGCCGCCGGGTTCACCGACGGCACCTTCGGTCCCGGCGTCAGCGACACAGCGAGCGTCGAACGCTGCCGCGAGCTGCTGCACGGTTTCCTCGGCGACGCGGAACTGCTCACCAACAACTCGAAGTGGCTGCGCTTCACCACCGTGCGCAACAAGACGTGGCGCCACGGCAACGTCGTGCTGCTCGGCGATGCCGCCCACACCGCGCACTTCTCCATCGGCTCGGGCACCAAGCTGGCCATGGAGGACGCGCTGGCGCTCGCCGCCGCGCTGGAGGCCACGCCCGGCGACCTCGCCGCGGCGCTGGAACACTACGAGACCGAACGCCGGCCCGTCGTCGAGTCCACTCAGCGCGCGGCGCAGGCAAGCCTCGAGTGGTTCGAGACGATCGACCACGTCGTGGGCCAGGAGCCGCCGCAGTTCGCGTTCAACCTCCTCACGCGCAGCCGTCGCGTCACCTACGACAACCTGCGCCTGCGCGACCCGGCCTACATCCGCACCGTCGACCGCTGGTTCAGCACCCACAGCCCCGGCGGCCGCGACGACGGCACTCCCCCGCTGTTCCAGCCGCTCGTCCTGGCGGGCCGGCATCTGCGCAACCGCATCGTCGCCGCGCCGATCTCGACGTACAGCGCGGTCGACGGGATTCCCGGCGAAGCGGAGCTGCTGCACCTTTCGGGCAAGGCCCTCGGCGGCGCCGGGCTGGTGCTCACCGGGATGACCGCCGTGACCGCGCACGGTCGCGTCACCCCCGCGTGCCCCGGCCTGTACACCGACGAGCAGGCCACGGCATGGCGCCGCATCACGAACGCCGTGCACGCGCACACCGGAGCCCTGATCGGCGTGCAGCTCAGCCACTCCGGACGCAAGGGCTCCACGTCCGTGCCGGACGCGGCATCGCTGGGCCCGGCGCTGGCCGCCAACGGCTGGCGGACCGTCGCCCCCTCGGCGCTGGCGTACGGCGACCTGCCTGTGCCGCACGAGCTCGCGGAAACCGAGCTGCAGGCGTTGATCGAGGACTTCGCCGCGGCCGCTCGCCGGGCCGACGAGGCGGGCTTCGACGTCCTCGAACTGCAGGCCGGACACGGGTTCCTGCTCTCGACGTTCCTGTCGCCGCTCACGCACCACCGCACCGACGGCTACGGCGGGAGCCTGCAGAACCGCCTGCGTTTCCCGCTCGCCGTCGTGGCCGCGGTGCGCGCCGTCTGGCCGCACTACAAACCGCTGCTCGTGCGGCTCTCGGCCGTCGACTGGGCCGAGGGCGGCACGACGATCGAGGACAGCGTGCGGATCGCCGCCGCGCTGGCCGAACTCGGGGTGGACGCGATCGACGTGTCCAGCGGCGAGGTCGTCGCGCACGAACGACCGGCGTTCGGCCGCAGCTACCAGACGCCGTTCGCCGAACGGATCCGCGCCGACGTCGGCGTCCCGACGATCGCCGTCGGCGGCATCTCCACCTGCGACGACGCGAACTCGATCGTGCTCGCCGGCCGCGCGGACCTTGTCGGCATCGGCCGAGCGCAGCTGCACGACCCGTCGTGGGCGCTGCACGCGGCGGCCGAGCTCGGCTACTCCGGGCCCGGCGCGTACTGGCCGCCCATCCAGGCCGGCGGCGAAGCCAAACCCCCCAGCGGCGGCCGCGCCCGGCCGTTGCTCACCCTGCGCGCGGACGAACCCTCGCCGGCCCGTTCGCGCTGGACCCCCGTACCCGCCGGAACCCCGAACAGGAGCGTCTGAGCCGTGGAAGACTTCCCCCGCTTCACCGCCGCCGCCGTGCAGGCCGCGCCCGTGTACCTCGACACCGCCGCGACGGTCGCCAAGGCCGTCTCGCTCATCACCGAAGCCGCTTCGCACGGCGCCTCCCTCATCGCGTTCCCCGAGGTCTTCGTGCCCGGCTACCCGTACTGGAACTGGACGATGAACCCGGTGCAGGGCTCGCCGTGGTACGAGCGCCTCTACCGCACCGCCATCGACATCCCCGGCCCGCACCTCGACGCCCTGCGCGCGGCCGCCGCGGCAACGAAGACCACGGTGGTCATCGGCGTCAACGAACGCAGCCGGCACAGCCTCGGGCTGATCTACAACAGCGTCGTCACGATCGGCCCCGACGGTTCGGTCCTCAACGTCCACCGCAAGCTCGTGCCGACGTGGGCCGAGAAACTCACCTGGGGCGGCGGCGACGGCAGCACCGTGCGCGTGCTCGACTCCGCCGTCGGGCCGCTCGGCGCGCTCGCGTGCGGCGAGAACACGAACACGCTCGCGCGGTTCTCCCTGCTGGCACAAGGGGAACTGGTCCACGTCGCCAGCTACATCTCGCTGCCCGTCGCGCCCGCCGACTACGACATGGCCCAGGCGATCGCCGTCCGCAGCGCCGCGCACGCCTTCGAGGGCAAGCTGTTCTCCGTGGTCGCCTGCTCCACCATCACCGACGAGATGATCGAGATCGCCGCCGGCGACGACGCGGGCATCGCCGAGCTCATGCGCCGCCCGAACAGCGCACTGTCGGGCATCTTCGGTCCCGACGGCAACCCCGTCGTCGAACCACTCATCGACGAAGAGGGCATCGTCTACGCGGAGATCGACCTGGCTCGCTGCATCCAGCCCAAGCAGATGCACGACATCGTCGGTGCCTACAACCGCTTCGACGTCTTCCAGCTCCACCACGACACCACGCCGCGCCCGCCGGTCGTGTTCGGTGACCGGCCGGCGGGCGAGGCGTTCACCTCAGCGGGACCCGTCCTCGGCCCCTGGGACCCGGACGAGAGCGCGGCGCGCAGCGCGTGAGCCGGCCGGCCGGTCCGGCGCGAACCAAACCGCGACGAAGGAGATCCCGCAGACGGCGATCGCGTACAGCGCGATGGAGCCCGACCAGTTCGTGCCGGCCAGCAGGGCGGTCGCGATGATCGGGGCGAACGCGCCGCCGAGCACGGAGCCGATCTGGTAGCCGAGTGAGATGCCGGTGTAGCGGACGCGTTCGCCGAACAGCTCGGCGAACAGGGCGGGCGCCGGGCCGTAGGTCATCGCGAAGAACACCTGGCCGACCACGAGCCCGAGCCCGACGAGCACGGGTGAGCCCGTCTCGACGAGCCGGATGAGGGGGAACGCCCACAGCGCGAAGAGAACCGCGCCCGCCAGGAAGATCCGGCGCCGGCCGACCACGTCGGACCACGCCGCGAACGCGGGCATCGCGACCGCGCACACGGCGGCCGAGACCAGCACTCCGATGAGGACGGTGCCGCGCGGCTGGTGCAGGTGGTCGGTGGCGTAGGAAACGAGGTACACCGCCAGCAGGTAGTAGCTGGTGCCACCGACCATCGTCGCGCCGGCCGCGAGCACGATCTGGCGCGGGTAGCGGCGCAGGATCTCGACCAGTGGAGCGCGGCCGCCGCCGCGGGGTGCGGCGGGCGCGTGCTCCGCGACCCGGCTCTGCGCGTACAACGCGACGACGACGAGGAGAACGCTGAGCAGGAACGGAATCCGCCAGCCCCAGGTGAGGAAGGCGTCCTCGGGCAACGCCGTTGAGGCCACGAGGAACACGACGTTCGCGAGGATCAACGCGATCGGCACGCCCAGCTGCGCGAAACTGCCGTAGAACCCACGCCGGGCCGGCGGCGCGTTCTCGGTCACGAGCAGCACGGCGCCACCCCACTGACCGCCGAGCGCGAGGCCCTGCACCAGCCGGAGGACCACGAGAAGAACCGGTGCGGCGGCGCCGATCGACGCGTACGGCGGCACGAGCCCGACCGCGGTGGTGGCGAGCCCCATGGTGAGCATCGCCGTGACGAGAGCAGGTTTGCGGCCGACGCGGTCGCCGAAGTGGCCGAACAGCGCGGCGCCCACGGGCCGGACGACGAAGCCGACCGCGAAGGTGCTGAACGCGAGGAGGGTGCCGGCGAGCGGATCACTCGCAGGGAAGAAGATCTTGCCGAACACGAGTGCGGTCGCCGAGGCGTAAACGAAGAAGTCGTACCACTCGATGGCGGAGCCGGCGAGGCTGACGAGGACGGATCTGCGCAGCGTGGAAGCCGCGGCGGTGCGGGACATGGACACTCCGGTGGGTCGCATGGGCGCGAAGGGGACGGGGAAACGAGGGGGCACCCGGCCGAGGCCGAGTGCCCCCGGGTGCGAATCAGCTTTCGAGCTCCTTGACCGGGTCGGTGCCGGCGACGTAGGGCGGGTCGTAGATCACGACGAACTCGAGGTCCACGTCGCCGGTGTTGGAGAACCCGTGCGGCAGCCCGGCGGGGATCTTCACGACACTGCCCGGCTCCACGTCCCAGCTGTCCTTGCCGATGCGGACCGAACCGGTGCCGGCGGTGACGTAGAAGGCGTGGTTGTACGGGTCGCGGTGCAGCTTCGACTTCCCGCCCGGCCCGATCTTCGAGAGCTGGACACTGTAGACGGACGTGTAGTCGTCGTCGACCACGCTTTCGCTGAACTGGAAACCGATGCCGGGGAACCCGGGCTTCTCGAGGCGGTGCCAGGCGATGTCGCTCGGGTTGAGGACGTAGTTCACGGCGGCTCCTTTCACTGGGTCTTCGCGGACAGGTGCTGCAGTTCTTCACAGAGCTCGGCGAACGGCTTCGCGGCCGCCAGCGCGCGCCGGCAGCCGACGAGTGCTTTCGGCCAGTTGACGACCACGGCGCCCGCCGGCCGGCCGCCGGTGCCGAAGACCATCGCGAACGCGTCGCCGGAGCGTTCGAACAGCCGGGTTTCGGTGCCGGCCCGGGCATCGCCGACGAGCTGCACCTTCCAGTCGTACTGGTCGGTCCAGACGTATTCGGCGGGTTCGTGCGGGCGGGGATCACCCGGGTGCACGAGGGTGTGCGCGACACACGCGGCCTGTTCGACCGCGTTGGTCCAGTGCTCGAACCGCACCGCGCGGCCGTGGCGGGCGGTCTGCCAGCGGGAGACGTCGCCGACCGCGAACACGTGCGGCGCGGCACGGCCGAGCGGATCGCAGACGACGCCGTCGTCGACCTTCAGCCCGGAGCCGGTCACCCACGTGTCGTTCGGCACGGCCCCGATGCCGACGACCACGGTGGCGGCGTCCACTTCGGACCCGTCGTCGAGCCGGATCCGCAGCCGGCCGCCGATCCGCTCCACGGTCGCGACGCGGGCGCCGAGCCGCACCCGCACTCCGTGCCGCCGGTGCAGGTCCGCGAGCCGGTCGCCGAACACTTCCGGCGCCGCGCGGGACAGCAACGCCGGCGTGGCGTCGAGCACGGTCACGTCGGACAGGCCGAGCCGGGTCGCGGTGGCCGCCACCTCCGAGCCGATGAAGCCGCCGCCGATCACGGCCACCGGGCCGCCGCGGTCCAGGTCCTCCCGCAGCGCCCGGGCGTCGGCGGCCGTGCGCAGCGAGTGGACGCCTTCGAGGTGCTCCCAGCCGGCGGGCCGCGCGCTCGCGCCGGTGGCGATCACCAGGTCGTCGAAGTCGAGGGCCGACCCGTCGGCCAGGTGCACGCGGGAACCGGGCAGGTCGAGCCGGGTCGCGGCCTGACCGAGCTCGAGCTCGATCTCCGCGTCGGCCGCTTCGCGTTCGGTGAGCAGCCGGACGTCGTCGAGCACGGCCGAGCCGGCGAGCACTCCCTTGGACAGCGGCGGTTTGTCGTACGGGAGCTCGTCCTCCCGGCCGACCAGCACGACGCGGCCCTCGTAGCCGTGCGACCGCAGTGCCTGGGCCACACGCACCCCGGCGACGGACGCACCGACGACGACCGTGCGCGGCCTCATGCCCCGTCCACCGCCAGCGCCGCCTCGGGGCACCGGCGCGCGACCTCGCCGACGCGCCCGACCTCGTCCGGTCCGATGGCCTCGCGCAGCAGCGTGACGACGCCGTCGTCGTCGATGTCGAACACGTCGTCGGCACCGGCCACGCAATTGGCCCAGCCCCGGCACTTCCCCCGATCCGCGTGAACGATGGCCATTCCGTCCTCCTCTTCTATGTCGCCTCCGTGACGACCGCAATAGAAAGAATAGTATTCTGCACAGCAGAATGACAACACCCTTCGCCGGCTCTCCCTCGGTCAGGTGAGGCCGGCCGGCCGCGTCCAAGGTGCGAAAAACGGCGGTGACCTGGGCATTTGACCCAGGTCACCGCCGTTCGGAAAAGACGGGGCTCAGCTGTGCAGCAGCGGCGTCGCCTCCCGCACGATCGCCTGGAGCGCCTTCGCGACGACGAGCTGCTGCGACTCGGGCATGCGGCTCGCGGGCACGGCGACGTTGAACGAGATGCGGCCGGCCCCCACCGTCACCGGGAAGGCGACCGCCACCGACGACACCCCGGCCTCGCTCTCCTCGGCACTGGTGGCGTAGCCGCGCTCGCGGACCCGCCCGAGCTCGGCTTCGAGGTCACCGCGGGTGCGGATGCTGCGGTCGGTGAGCCCGCTGATCCGTTCGTCCGGGTAGAGCACCCGCAGCTGGTCGGTGCTGAGGCCGGCCAGCATCGCCTTCCCCGACGAGGTCGAGCTCGCCGGCAGTGAGCTGCCCAGCCGCGACCCGACCCGGACCGCTTGCGGGCTCTCGATCGCATCGACGAACCGCACGCTCGTGCCGTCGAGCACGCCGAGGTGCACGGTCTCGCGCAGCTCGGCGTTGAGACGTTCGAGGTAGGGCCGCAGCACCTGGCGGAAGTCGAACCGCTCGAGGATCGAGAACGCCACGCCGGTCAGCGCCGTACCCGGCTCGTACGCCTTCGTCGCCGGGTTCTGCCGCACGAACCCGCGGTAGAGCAGCATCGCCATCAGCCGGTGCGCCGTGGACGAGGCGACGCCCAGGTACTCGCTCACCTCCGCCAGCCGCACCTCCGGCCGCTCGCCGAACAGCAGCAGCAGCTTGAGCGCGTTGTCGACGGATTCGATCGGGTATTGAGGCGGGTTGACGCCCGCCACGCCCTCACTTCTGCTCATGTGGAGGACTGTATTCCGCTCGGCGCGGGCGCCGCGAATCTCCCGGTTGCCCGGGTGTCGAAGGACTCTCCGGACGTCAGCTCGCCGGCAGGTGCCGGGTCGACGGCGGTTCCAGCGAGAGCTCCGCGGCCGCGCGGTAGAGACCGGCGTCCTGGCCGGTGATGCGTTCGTGGTGCTGGCGCGGGCGTTCCGCCCAGGTCGCGACCTCGACGTGACGGTCCGGCGCGCTGAGGTCGCGGTAGGCCTCACCGGCGCGCGCCCGTGCGCTGCCGCGAGACCCCGGCGCGCGCCCGTGCGCTGCCAGGAACTCGGCCGAGCGTTCGGCCGGGACATCGTAGGAGACCTCGATCCGCACCGGTCCCGCCGCGGCGGCGAGGGCTTCCTGGTCGCCGGTGACCACGGCGTTCTCGGGTTCTGGCCACGGCCTGACGATCGTGCGGTCCAGCTCGCCCGTGCGCGCGTGGATCGGGAGCACGAGCAGCGACGCCGCGCCCAGCACGAGCAGCACACCGGAGATGGCCGGCGTCGTCGCCGCGCCCGCCGCGGCGGCGGCGACCAGCCCCCAGATGAGGGCGCCGACGCCCTGGCCGCCCAGGAAGATCATCAGGTACACCGCCAGTGCCCGCGCGCGGACCCGGCCGGGCAATGCGAGCTGCAGCGTGGTGTTCAAAGTGGACAGTCCCGCCAGCCAGCCGGCGCCGCCGAGCACGAGCAGGACCGCGACCACCACCGCGCTCGGCAGCCGACAACAACTCCGGCACCCGCATCGGCGCACCCGACGCGAACCGAGCCCGCGCCGCGCGCATCTTGGGGTCCGGCGTCAGCTCGGCGGCCCGCTCGAAAAAACGCCGCCGCCCCCACCGGCCGGCCCCGGGCCACCGCCCGGCAGGCGGACTGCTCCAGCTCGGCCGCGACCGTCTCGTCCGGCCCGGCGGTCGCGGGTGCGCGGTGCCACGCCAGCCGGTCGGGATGCCGCTCGGGGTCGATGGCGCGACCAGCGCCCGTTGCAGCCCCGAGAAGGACAGCTCCGACTCCGACTGCACCCCAACCGTCCACACGACCCGGCACGGCGGCGCCTACCCCGCGAGGTGATCGAGCAGCGCCGTCTTCCTGACGCCCGCCTCGCCGCGCACGACGAGCACCCGGCTGTGTCCCGCGCGCACGTCACGCAGCAGCTCCTCGAGCGCACCGCATTCCCGCTCGCGTCCCCGAAGAACCCCGTCCACGGCCACCTCCCCCGGCGGACGCTGCACGCGTGATCTCAGGCCGGCGAAACGCGGAACACCGGCCAGCCGATCTCCGTGCGCCACGACCGCGGATCCGGGTCGTCACGCGGGCCGCGCAAATAAGTCTCGTGCACCGGCCCGGCCACGGCGAGCGCGTGCTCCACCACCCAGTTGCCCAGCCGGCCATAGATGACGTCGATGTCGTCGGGCTCGCCGGCGTGCACCGTCACGGCGAGGTCCGTGGCCGGAAGTGTGTGCGGCACAACGCGACCGACAGCCGGCGCGTCGGACACCGGCCGGTAGACCAGGGCCGTGCCGCGGCCGGCGGTGAACAGCTCGTTGTCGTACAAGCCACCCGGCGGTGTGAAGCCTTCGTGGCCGGCCACGGCGGCGTCCAGTTCGGACATCGCCGCGTCGTACCACTCCAGCACGTCGTCGAGGTCCACTGTGGCCTCGATCGCCGCGACGGTCCGCGCGGGCACCGAGCGCAGCTCGACCGACAGCTCCTCGACGTCCGGCTTCAGCAGCTGCCGCAACGACGTGACCGCGGCGCGCGTGCGGTCCAGCCGGTCCTCCAGCCGTCGCAGGTGGCCGGCGACGAGGTCGGCGCGCGTTCGCGGATCACTCGTGGCCAGGATGTGCTTCACCTCGGCGAGCGGTACGTCGAGCTCGCGCAGCCGGTGGATCACCTGGGCGTTCGGGATCTGCTCGCGCGCGTAGTAGCGGTAGCCGGTGGCGTCGTCGACCGACGCGGGCGCCAGCAGCCCCGCCTCGTGGTAGCGGCGCAGCGTGCGCACGCTCAAGCGCGTGAGCTGGGCGAACTCGCCGATCGTCAGACCTGACCGCATGAGGCCACTGTGCACCCTCTCCCAGGGAGAGAGTCAACTCGGGTTTGACTCTCTCCCTGGGAGAGGGCCGACGGTGGGGTCGTCGTCCCGAGTCGAATCCAGGAGAGCCCCGCATGACCACCGCGCTGCCCCAGACCGTCACCGGCTACCTCGCCGCGCACGAAACCCGCGACGCCGACCGCGCGCTGCCGCACTTCACGCCCGAGGCCACCGTCGCCGACGACGGCCACACCTACCACGGCCCCGCCGAAATCCGCGCCTGGCTCGAGGGCGCCGCGACCGAATACACCTACACCAGTACGCTCATCGCCACCGAGCACGTCGACGACGAACACTACGTCGCCACGCACCACCTGGAAGGCGACTTCCCCGGTGGTCAGGTCGATCTGCACTTCCGCTTCACCCTCGACAACGGGCTGATCTCGCGGCTGGTCATCGAACCCTGAACCCGCTGCGGAAAAACCCCGCGACACCACCGGATCCGCGAGGCTAGAGTAAGCGTCAAGGTTCGAGTGTGCCCGGTGCGCAGGCAACGGTTACTTCAACTGGTGCCCACAGGTTCGATTCCTGGACACCGTCGCCGATCTTTCTCGGGCGCACCCGAACCGGACCGAAAGCTTCTTCAGGAGCAGCAGTTTCAGGTGTGCCCGGTGCGCAGGTGACGGTTACTTCCGCTGTCAACGGGCAGGTTGCGGGTTCGAATCCCGTCACCCCGACTCATCGGGGTGTAGCTCAATCCGGCAGAGCAGCTAAATGTACCGTGGCCGACTTTTTCTCGGGCACACCTGAAACTGCTGCTCCCTCCCACGACCGGACAGACAAAACATGAGGGGGTCGACCCATGGCCAAGTTCAACATCCTCGGCGCACTGCGGGCGGCCCGCTCGCCGATCTCCAGTGAGGCCGTCGCGAGCGGGCGCACGTACGAAGGCGGGGCCGGCTACGCGCGCGATGCCAAGAGCGAGCTGTTCCTTCTCGCCGTGACCAACCTGGTCGGCGAGCACACGTTCTACGAGAGCGCCGAGCAGCGCGACACCCGCTATGCCGAACTCGTGCGTGCGGCGACGCTGGCCGATCCCGAGTGGACGGTGCGCTTCCTCGCGTGGCTGCGCGGGGAGGCGAACCTGCGCACCGCGGCGCTCGTCGGCGCGGCCGAATTCGCCGCGGCGCGGCGGGAAGCCGGCCTCGAAGGCCTCTCACGCCAGGTGGTCAACAGCGTGCTGCAGCGGGCGGACGAGCCGGGTGAGCTGCTGGCCTACTGGACGAGCGTCCACGGCCGCACCCTGCCCAAGCCGGTGAAGCGCGGTGTGGCCGACGCCGCCCAGCGCCTCTACACCGAGGGCTCCTACCTCAAGTGGGACTCCGACGCGCGCGGGTTCCGGTTCGCCGACGTCCTCGGGCTGGCGCACCCCGGCCCGCGTGTCGACTGGCAGGACGCTCTGTTCGAGCACGTCCTCGACGTCCGCTTCCACGCCGACCGCGAGATCCCCGCTTCACTGCGGACTCTCGGCGCGCACCGGGAGCTGATGGCCTGGCCGATCGAACGCCGGCGCGAGCTGGTCGAGTCCGCCACGGCGCCCGAGGCGCTGCGCCGGGCCGGGATGACGTGGGAGTCGCTCGCCGGGTGGCTCCAGGGGCCGCTGACCGCGGCCGCGTGGGAGTCGATGATCCCGTCGATGGGTTACATGGCGCTGCTGCGCAACCTGCGCAACTTCGACCAGGCCGGGGTTTCCGACGAGGTGGCGCAAGCCGTCGCCACGCGGCTCGCCGACCCGGAGCAGGTCGCGCGGTCGCGGCAGCTGCCGATGCGGTTCCTCTCGGCCTACCGGGCGGCACCGTCGCTGCGGTGGGCGTGGGCGCTGGAACAGGCGATCACGCACTCGCTCGCCAACGTCGGAGTGCTGCCGGGCCGCACCCTGATCCTGGTGGACACCTCGTGGTCGATGACCTCGCGGTTCTCGAAGGACGGCACGCTGAAGCGGTGGGACGCGGCCGCGGTGTTCGGCCTCGCGCTCGGGCAGCGGTGCGAGCAGGCCGACGTCGTGTCGTTCTCCGACGACACCCGCGAGTTCCCGCTGCGGCAGCGGGAATCGCTGCTGAAGTCGGTGGACCGCTGGACCGCCGACGGCTACTTCCTCGGCAACGGCACCGACACGCACCTCGCCGTCGGAAAGCACGAGCGCGGCCACGACCGCGTCGTGATCATCACCGACGAGCAGGCCGCGCAGGGCGATGTCGGGAAGTCCGTGCCCGCGGCCACGCCGCTGTACACGTGGAACCTCGCCGGGTACGAGCGGGGCCACGCGCCCAGCGGCGGCCGCAACCGGCACACGTTCGGCGGCCTGACCGACCAGGCCTTCCGGATGATCCCGCTGCTGGAGGCCGGGCGCAACGCCGACTGGCCGTTCTGACCGTCGCGATCGGACGGTGGTCCGGGTGACCACCGTCCGATCGCGACAGTGGGCCCGCCAGGAACCTTTTGCCAACCGGTACAGGAAAGCGGCCCTCGATTGGACCGGTCACACGCGCGGAAGCGGACCTAGCCTGGCCCTATGATCCTTTCACCCGGCTCACGCAGCACCTACGACAACCTGCTCACGCGCACGCCGCCGTTCGTCCCCGAGGGCGCGCACTTCATGGTCGGCACCGTTTCGATCCCGCCGGGCGACCCGGGCAGCGGCCCGCACCGCCACTCCGGTCCCGTGTTCGGCTACGTGCTCGAGGGCGAGATCCTCTTCGAGCTCGAAGGCGAGGAGCCCTACCCGATCAAGGCCGGGGAGGCGTTCTGGGAGCCCGGCGGCGAGGTTGTGCACTACCAGGCCGGCAACCTGCGCGAGGACATCGCGAGCAAGTTCGTGGTCTGCATGGTCTGCGCGCCCGACGTGCCGATGCTCACGTTCCTCGACGAGGACGAGATCCGCGAGCGCGACCACCTGCGTCATCCGAAGGCCCGTCGCTCGGCCTGAACTTCCGTCCGGCCTGCTGTCTCCGATCTGGAGGCGGCAGGCCATTTTTTTGGGCGGCGCTGCCGTCAGGCGCGGCCGTACGCCTTGCGGGCCAGCCGGGCGGCCGAAGGAGCGTGACTGTCAGCTTCGGCCCGGATGTCGGCGATCGTCTTGGCCGCCAGGGCTTTGCGCCACTGCAGCTCGGCGTGCTGCATGGCCGAGTCGACCGCGCACTTGCGGCGGAACGCGCTCTGCGGCGCCTCCTGACCCATACCGTGCTGCCGGATCTCGGTGCACTGGAACGCGAGCCCCCGGCCCTCGATGGCGGCGACCACGTCCATCAGCGTGATGTCCTCGGGCCGGCGCGCGAGCACGAACCCGCCGCGCGCGCCCGGGAGCGAACGCAGCAGCCCCGCGCGCACGAGCGCCTGCAGCTGCTTGTTCAGGTACGCCACGGGAAGCTCGTAGCTGGCAGCGAGGGACGCGGTGGACACCGGTTCGTCGTCGTCGAGCCACGCGAGCGACAGCAGGACGTGGACGGACCACTCGACACCCTGGTTCATCCGCACGGCCGCCACCCTAGACAATCTGGACCCTGGAAGTCAAGGTTCCGGTTGCGGGCACGGGAGCGCACCTGCCACCATCGGAATCCCCTGCAGCGCACGAGGAGCGGCGAAGTGACCGAAGTGGCCGGTGGCGGACTGACCGACGCGGTGGCGGCGTTCGAAGCCATGCGCCCGCGCCTGTTCGGCATCGCCTACCGGCTGCTGGGCACTGCGGCCGACGCCGAAGACGTGGTGCAGGACACCTGGATCCGCTGGCAGGGCACGGATCGCGGCGCAGTGCGCAACACCGAGGCCTTCCTCGTCACCGCCGCGAGCCGCCTTGCGCTGACCGCCGCGACCGCGGCCCGGGCGCGCCGCGAGCTCTACGTCGGCCCGTGGCTGCCCGAGCCGATCCCGACCGCCGACGGCGCCGACGTCACGGTGGAGCGCGGCGAGGCACTCGAGCTCGCCGTGCTGATGCTGCTCGAACGGCTGACGCCGCAGGAGCGCGCGGTGTACGTGCTGAAGGAGGCCTTCGACTACCCGTACCGCGACATCGCCGGGTTCCTCGACATCAGCGAGCAGCACGCGCGCCAGCTGGGGCACCGGGCGCGGGGCCACGTGACCCGCGAACGCGGCGCGCGCGTGAGCCCGGCCGAGCGCGACCGGTTGCTGCAAGCGTTTCTGGGAGCCGCCCAGCGGGGTGACCTCGAAGGCCTGCAGAGCCTCCTGGCCGAGCACGCCGTGGCCTACTCGGACGGTGGCGGCGTCGTCACGGCAGCGCGCAAACCGGTCTCCGGCCGCGATCGCGTGGCGCAGTACCTGCTGCGAACGGTCGGGATTCACGGGCAGCAGGTCGACACTTCCGTCGTGGCGGCGAACGGGCAGCACGTGGTCCTCGTCTCCCGCGCCGGCGAACCGCTGGCGGCGTGCTGGGTGGACGCGTCGCCGCTGGGCATCGACCAGGTCTGCTTCGTCGTGAACCCGGCGAAGCTCGCCCGGCTGGCCGCGGCGGTCGCGGGGTGAGCTCGCTCGGGATCGACCTGCACCTCGAGGCCGGCGGCGAGCCGCGGGCGCGCTCGATCGAAGCCGCGCTGCGCGAGGCCGTGACGTCCGGGCGGCTGCCGGCCGGCACGCGCCTGCCCGGCACCCGCAGCCTGGCCGACGACCTGGGGATCGCCCGCGGCACTGTCGTGGAGGCCTACGCGCAGCTCGTGGCCGAGGGCTGGCTGGTGAGCACGACCGGGTCGGGCACCCGCGTCGCCGAAACCCGGCTCCCCGTGACGAAAGCGATGTCGGAGGTCGAGCCGCGCCTGCTCGACCTGCGGCCGGGGCGGCCGGATCTGAGCCTGTTCCCACACACGCTGTGGTCGGCCAGCGTGAAACGCACACTGTCGGCGGCGGGACCGTCCAGTTTGGACTACGGCGACCCGGCCGGCTCGCGTCTGCTGCGCGAAGCGGTGGCCACCTATGTGTCGCGGACCCGCGGTGTGCGCGCCGAGGCCGAGGCGGTCGTGATCACGAGCGGCTTCACCCACGGCCTCGCCTTGCTGGCGCGGGCGCTGCGGGAGTCGGGGATGTCCGTGATCGGCACGGAGGACCCCGGCCTCGTCCACCACCGGCGCCTCATCCACGGCGCGGGTCTCGCGACCGCACCGCTGCCCGTGGGTCCGGAGGGCGCGGATCCCGCCGCACTGGACCCGGACGTCCGCGCGGTTCTGCTCACGCCCGCCCACCAGCACCCGCGCGGCGTCGTGCTGAGCCCCGACCTGCGCACGGCCTTCCTCGACTGGGCCCGCGCCCGCGACGGCTTCGTCATCGAGGACGACTACGACGGCGAGTTCCGCTACGACAAACAGCCCGTGGGCGCGCTGCAGGCGCTGGACCCGTCGCGCGTGGTCTTCGCGGGCAGCACCAGCAAGTCCCTGGCGCCCGGCCTGCGCCTCGGCTGGCTCGTGCTGCCGCCGCGGCTGCGCATCCCCGTGCTCGACGCGCTCGCCGTCACCGGCGCGTCCGTCGGCGTCCCCGACCAGCTCGCCCTCGCCGACCTGCTCCAGCGCGGCGACTACGACCGCCACGTGCGCCGCGCCCGCCAGACCTACCAGAGGCGGCGCACCGAGCTGGCCACCCGCCTCGCCACCCTCACCGACGTCCCCCTCGACGGCGTCCCCGCCGGCCTCCACGCCCTGCTCCCCCTGGCGTCACGCCACGAGGAAAAGCGCCTCGTCGACGCCGGCCTCCACGCGGGAGTCCGCCTGCTGGGCCTGCACACCGCGGGCTACTGGCACGGCAGCGACGACCGCGCCGGCCTGGTCCTCGGCTACGCCACTCCACCGCAACACTCGTGGCGCCCGGCGCTGGACACGCTGGCGCAGCTGCTGGAGGGCGCGGAGATCGCCACTTGGTGACCCGGCTGTTGCCGGCTTGGGCATTCAGTCGGCTTGGCATTCAGCCGGCTTGGGCATTCAGTCGGCCAACTCACGCCGAGCCGCGGCCGCTGCCGCCGGGCACCGGACCACACCGGTGTGTAGCCGCGGCCGTCCGCCCAGCCCGGAGCCTTCGGGCCGCGGTCCCGCACAGCCCTTTTCACCGGGCCGCCAGGCCGCGCCGGCGGAGCCTTCTCCCAGCCGAAGCCGAGAGCGAACCAGGCCACGCCCCGCGCTGCCCGGCCCCGGCCCAGGTGCAGCCCTTTGGGCACGCCGACCCGGGGCCACCAGAACGCCAGTGCGCGCCCTACTCCACGCGAGAGCCGAGCAAAACAGGTCGCGCCTGCGCGTTGCGCTGGTGACAACCTCAGGCTGAAGCCCACCCCATCGCACTCGCGCACAGCCACAGCCACAGCCGCCGAGACGCCAGTGCGCCGTGCTCCACACCAGAGCCGAGGCAACCGGGTCGCGCTCGCACGTTGCACCGGCGACCAACTTACGCTGAAGCCCACCCCATCACGCACAGCCACAGCGACCGAGACGCCAGTGCGCCTGCTCCACACCAGAGCTGAGGCACCCGAGTCGCGCCCGCACATTGCGCAGGCGACCAACTTACGCTGAAGCCCACCCCATCACGCACAGCCACAGCCACAGCCACCGGGACGCCAGTGCGCCGTGCTCCACACCAGAGCCGAGGCAACCGGGTCGCACCCGCACATTGCACCGGCGACCAACTCAGACTGAAGCCCACCCCATCACGCACAGCCACAGCCACAGCCACAGCCGCCGAGACGCCAGGCCACGCCCTGCCCTGCCCCCACCCCGCCCAAGGGTGCAGCCCTCCGGGCACGCCGACCCACGGCCACCAGAACGCCAGGCCACGCCAGTGCGCCCACCTCCACACCAGAGCCGAGCCAACCGGGCCGCACAGTGCGCTGAGGCCGCGGTCAGCCCAGCTCGAACCCCTCCCGCCACGAAGGCCGGCTCGGCAGCCAGCCCAGGTCCTTCCGAGCGCGTGTGTTGTCCGCTCCCCGAGCCCACGGCGTGCGCTCACCCTCGGTCCGAGCAGGAGGCGGCGCCCCGACGGAAGCGCAGAACGCCGGCACCCAGTCGTAGCCCGCCGCGGGCTCGTCGTCGCAGACGTTGACCGGGCCGGTGGGCCAGGTGAGGGCGGCGAGCGCGGCCGAGGCGGCGTCGTCGATGTGGAGGAAGCTGGTGACGTCCGCGGTGGCCGGGAGGTTGTCGGCCGCCGCGAGCTGGGCCATGAGGGCGCCGGCGGTGTACCAGGTGTCCGGGCCGTAGAGGGTGCCGTAGCGCAGGACCACCCATTCGGGCAATTCCGACACCGCCGTCTCCAGGCTGGCGACGCCCGACACCGAGCCGAGCCGGTCGGGGGCGCCGCCCAGGTCGAGTGGCGTGTCTTCCGTCGCGGGCGCGGCGCCGGGCTCGTACGCCCACGAGATGCTCTGCGCGACGATCCGTCCCACGCCGGCGGCCTTCGCCGCGTCGACGAGGTTGCGCGTGCCGACCGTGCGCACCTGGGCGTTCGCGGTGCGGTCGCCCGAGCCGAGGTCCGTCAGCTGGTGCATCACCACATCCGGCGCGGCGGCCCGGACGATCTCGGCCAGTGCGGGCGCGTCGTACACGTCGCCGAGCACGGCCGTCGCGCCGAGCGCGGTGATCCGGTCGGCCGAGGCCCCGCCGCGCGCCAGCCCGACCACCTCGTGGCCCGCCCCGAGCAGCGCCGGCACCACCTTGCGCCCGACAACGCCGGACGCGCCGGCGAGGAAGATCCGCATCTTTCCCTCTCAAACGATCTCGTGTGGACAACCCAGGTGAGTTCCAGTCAACCGGCGCCCACGCCGGACCGGTAGTCCACTTCACCCCCGCCCCACTGGACCGGTTCACGGCACCCGGAGGTGTGGATCACACACCGGCCTGTCACGTTCGCCGGACCTGCGCGGTCTGGGCAGTGATCGACACCCGAGACGAAATGAGGCAAGACCGATGCGAGTGGCTGTCGCCGGCGGGACCGGGCTGATCGGCGCGCTGGTGGTGCGGAAGCTGACCGCGGCCGGGCACGAGCCGGTGGTGCTGGCGCGTTCGAGTGGCGTCGACCTGACGACCGGCGCCGGGCTCGGCGGGAAGCTCGACGGCTGCGAAGAAGTCGTCGATGTCACCAACGTCATGTCCGTGCGCAGGAAGCCCGCGGTCGGGTTCTTCGCCGCCGCCACGCGCAACCTCCTGGACGCCGCCGCGACGGCCGGGGCGCGACACGTGATTACGCTCTCGATCGTCGGCGTGGACGACGTCGACCTCGGCTACTACTTCGGCAAGCGCAAGCAGGAGGAGCTGGTGCGCAACGGCCCGGTGCCGTGGACGATCCTGCGGGCCACTCAGTTCCACGAGTTCCCGGAGCCCCTTGTGGACGGTGCCCGCGGGCCGTTCGTGGTGGTGCCCCAGGAGCTGTCCCAGCCGGTCTCGGCGGACGAGGTCGCGAGCGCGCTGGCCGCGCAGGTCGGGCAGGAGCCGGGCGGCTACGTGCGGCCGCTCGCCGGACCCGAGCAGCTCCAGATGGCCGACATGGCCCGCCGGCTGGTCAAGGCCCGCGGATCCCGCAAGATCGTGCTGCCGGTGCGCCTGCCGGGCGCAGTCGGCAAGGCCATGACCGGCGGCGCGCTGCTGCCGCGCGAAGACTACGCCCAGGGCGAGCGGACGTTCGCCGAGTACCTGCGCCGCGTCGCGAACCGACTGTCCTGAAAGGACTCCCATGAACACCCTCGCCATCCGGGCCGCCCTGGTGATCCCGTTCCTCGACGAAGTGGTCGTCGGCGGCTGGAACCAGCTGTTCCCCGAAAGCTTCTACACCACGTTTCCCACGGTGGACCTGAACCCACCGTTCAGCGAGCACTTCGCCCGCGACTTCGGCGGCGCGACGCTGGCTATCGCGCTGGTGCTCGGCATCGCACTGGTCAAACCGAAGATGCACTACGTCGTGCCCGCCGCGGCGGCGTTCTCGCTCTTCGCCGTGCCGCACTTCTTCTTCCACCTGTTCGACACGCACCCGCGGGTCATGTGGCAGGCCGTCGTGCTCACCACCGCCAATGCCCTGGTGGCACTCCTCGGCCTGGCTGCGATCCTCCTGGCCGTGCTGCGCGACCGGCGCGAGGCTACTGCGGATTAGCCCGGTACGGGTCGAGCGCGCCGGTCGGCCCGTTGCCGACGAAGTCGCCGGTCGCCCGCTACATCTCGCGTTCGTCCGCCGGCCGAGCGGGCAGCGTCAGCCCCATCGCGGTGCCAGCGGCGGGCGGCCGAGGTCGGCCATCGCGCAGACGGCGCCGGCCCACTCGCCCGTGGCGACCACGGCCACCCGATACCAGACGACGGCAGGCGCCCCCGCCGTCACCCACGACCGGTCCGCCCGCCCCGGCGACGAGGTCGACGGCGGCGGCCACCGCGACGAGCCCGTGGCCGTAGAGCAGGCTGACCAAGAAGTCGACTTACGTGCGCCGAACCGCGTGGCCACTACCTGCCGAAGCCTGGACCCGGCGGCTGGACACCCTGTTGACCACCGCCGGCCCACGTTGCGGAATCCTTCGACCCGAGGAGTTCGACATCGAAGCGAATCCCACCGACGGAAGGTGACCGGGCGTCGCCTCCGCGGAATCCCCGACGGTGGCGTCGGCGCGTCAGGATCACCAAATCGCGGCGAGTCCTCGTCGGGAGCGCCGGGATCCGTAGGTCCGTCGTTGTGCGACGTCGTCATCCGCCGCCCCTGTCGTTCACGCGAGCCCGGTCACCATAGTGGGAAACGCCCGCGCAACCGAGGGTCGGCGCGAAATCAAGCCGGCCCCAGATCCGAGGACAGCCAGTGTTCCGGCCGCATCGAAATCACGATGTGCTCTCCGATGTGGGTGCGCTCGAAGTCCAGGAAGGGCGCGACTTTCTCCGGCGGGAGGTACCGCGACACCATTTCCCGCGTTTGCTCGTCGGCACTGGGGCCGGTACCGGTAACCGGTCCTTCCACCGAGACGTAGCGGACGGTGGGCGAGATCCGTTGCACCATCAGGGTGAAGCGCCCCGTCGCCTCGATCGCGCGGGCTTTGCGCGCGCCCGGGGGCGTGCGGATCCACAGATCACCACCCGGGGTGTACTGGTACCAGATGGGCACGACGAGCGGAGCACGGTCGGGGCGTTCGACCACCGACAACGCGCCGACGTGCGGCTCGGCCAGGAACTGTTCGCGTATTTCCGCTGTCAACACCATGACCGCGCAGGCTACGCCGTGGGTCCGACAAGAACCGTCACACTCGGCCATAAAGTCCACTGTGGACGAATGATTCGGTACGATCGAGGCAACTCCTGTAACGCTCATGAAATCCTTTTCGATTGAACTGGGGTAACCCTTTCGCGAGACCGAGAGGAACGGGGAAATGACAGTCGCCAAAACAGATGACCGCGATCTGACGCCCGCACCGTGACCGCGTCCGGGCAGGACACCGTGCTGGTCGTGGGGGCCGGGCCGGTGGGCTTGACGGCCGCCGCCGAGCTGGTGCGCCAGGGCGCGCGCGTGCGGGTGGTGGAGCAGCTGGCCGAGCCCACCACGCAGTCCCGCGCGGTCGTCGTGCACCCGCGCACGCAGGAGCACCTGGCCGCCATGGGCGTGCTCGCGCGGTTGGAGCGCGAAGCGTCCGCCATGACCGCGCTGGAGATCTACGCCGGCCACGACCCGAAGCAGCCCACCGTGCGGCTGGACACCGAGCACCTCACCACCCGCTACCGCCGCATCCTCGACCTCCCCCAGCCACGGACCGAGGCGCTGCTCGCCGAACACGCGGCCGGCCTGGGCGTGCGGGTCGAACGCGGCGTGACACTGGAGAGCCTCGAACAGGATTCGACGGGCGTCACGGCCACCTTCACCTCGGCGGCCGGGCGCGACCGGTCCCGCTACGGCTGGGTGGTCGGCGCCGACGGCGGGCACAGCACCACGCGCACAGCCGTCGGCACGCGGATCGAGGGCGTGTTCGAAGGTCAACATTTCTTGTTCGCCGACGTCGCCGCCGAATCCGAACGCTCACCCGACACCGTGCGAATGTTCGCGCACCCCGATGGCATCGGCGGCGTGTTCCCGATGCCCGAGGGCCGCACGCGGCTGTTGTTCGAAGTCGAACCCCCGGCGGCCGGCGCGGTCCCGACGATCGCCGAGACACAGAAGCTCGTCGACCAGCGCGCGGGCGGCGCCTGGCACGTGCCGGACGCACACTGGCTCACGTACTTCGAGATCCACCACGGCCAGGTGCCCCGCTACCGGCACGGCCGGGTGCTGCTGGCCGGCGACGCCGCGCACATCCACAGCCCCGCCGGCGGTCAGGGCATGAACACCGGCATCCAGGACGCGGTGAACCTCGCGTGGAAGCTCGCCTTGGTCGCCACCGGCCGCGCCGATCCCGCGCTGCTCGATTCCTACCACGCCGAACGCCACCGGGTCGGCGCGTCCGTGGTCAAGGAGACCACGCGCATGACCGACGTCATGACCGTCAACGGCGCCGAACGCGGGCTGCGCAACCTCGCGCTGTTCCTGGTCGGACACCTCCCGCCGGTGCGCGAGGAGCTGATCTCCGGCATCGCCGAGGTCGACATCCACTACCGCGCCAGCCCCATCGTCACCGGCCGCGCGACCTCACGGCGGCACCCGCACCCGGGCGACCACGCGCCCGACCTGCCCGGCCTGCGCGCCGCCGACGGCACGCCGACCTCACTCGACGAGCTGCTCCGTCGGCCCGGCCACCTGCTCCTCACGAGCGTCCGGGACACGGCGGTCCTCGACGAGTTCCGCGCGGCCCTGGCCGGGCTCGGCACGGTCCTACCCCTCGGCCCCGGCGGACTCCAGGACCCGGACGGCTCGTTCACCGACCGCTACGGCACCGGCGACCACGGCCTCGCCCTCATCCGCCCCGACGGTTACCTCGGCCTCATCACCCGGGAGGGAACTCCCGAAAAACTGTCCGAATACGCACAACTCCTGATGCACGGCGCTCAGGCTTCGTTGCCCGGTGGTAAGTCCCGCACATTCTGAAACCCGAGCTGCGGGCCGCCACTCGTCGCGGCGGCGAACGGGCTCAGCAGGTACCCGATGTGGTCGCCCGTGTCGTGACGCGACAGGACTTCGCCGGCGAACCAGTCGGGGCACCCGTCGAGCAACGGGAGACCGCGCGGCCCGGAATGCCAGGCGCACAAGGAGAACTTGTCGACGTCGAACCCACTGCGGGAGCCGAACAGCCGGGCGAGCTCCGCCGCGTCCCGCGTCAGCCGGTGCACGGCGAGCTCCCCGACGCCCGCCGCGACCTCCGTCGTGTGGTTCTCCTTCGACAGCCACACCATGAACCGCGGCGGCGAGATGCTGCACTGCGCCGCGAAGCCCACGAGGCACCCGGCTCGTCGCTCGCCGTCGCGGCACGTCACGACGTACATCGGGTAGTCCAGCTGTCCTGCCCAGCTGTCGAACTGGTCGTCGGCCACGGCCCTCCTCACCGAACGGACCGTCAGCGTAGGGGCGCGGCGAGCCCGGCACATGTCGCGGCCAGCAGCCGGGTCAGTGTCGGGGCGAAGTCACCGGGGCCGACGATCGACAGCGACGCGTCGGCCCGGTACGCTGCGGCGAGCTCGGCCCCGGGATGGGTGACCTGCCACAGCGTGGCCGCGAGGGCGTTGGCCGCGGTGACGACGTCGATCGCCGCGGCGGCAAGGGAAGGCGTCGCAGCTCCGATGGCCGCGGTCAGGACGTCGATCGCCTGGCGGCTGCCGCGCTTGAACTCCACGACGTGCTCGACGTCGACGTCGTGTTCCAGGTGTAGCGGGACGTTGGCGAACAGGTCGCACAGCAACGGATCGGCGGCCAGGCACGCGACGAGCACCTCCGCCAGCTCCGCCGGTGAAACCGTGCGGCCGCGAAGCTCTTCGTCGACCGCATTCGCCCAGCTCGCCCAGCCGTCCGCCGCGAGCCGCAACAGCACGTGCTTGTGCGAGGGGAAGTAGCGGCGCATCGCGGAATGGTGCACGCCCACCTGGTCGGCGATCGCCGTGAGCGTGACCGACGCGACGCCCCGCTCCCGCGCGAGCGTGCGCGCCGCGTCCACCAGGGCTTCAGCACGCTGACGCTTGCTTTCAGGCGAACGCGCGCGCTGGAAGGAAGTCACCTCCGCAGCATAACGCACGATGCGTGCGTTGACAGGACGAGCGCGGCGAGGCTAGCGTCTCATTAACGCACAAGGTGTGCGCAATCAACAGGAGGCTCCCATGGCCAGCAAGGTTCTCCTCGTCACCGGCACCACGTCCGGGATGGGCCGCACGATCGCGCTCGACGCCGCCGCGGCCGGGTACACGGTCGTGGCCACCGGGCGCGACGAGCAGCGGATGGCCGAACTCGCCAAGGAGGCGAAGGCCCGCCAGGTCGAGCTCGACATCCGGTTCCTCGAGATCACCGACCACCCCGCCGTCTACGCCCTGATCGACGCCGTGGCCCGGATCCACGGGCACCTCGACGCCGTGGTCTCGCAAGCCGGCGGCATCTTCGCCCTCGGCACGGCGGAGCAGATCACGATGGACGGCTTCCGTTTCGTCCTCGAGACGAACTTCTTCGGCAACCTCGCCGTCATCAAGGCCGCGCTGCCGCACCTGCGCGCGAGCAAGGGCAGGCTGATCGTGACGACCAGCGCCAACGGGCTGGTCGGTGCGCCGTACAACGACGCGTACGCGGCTTCGAAGTTCGCGCTCGAAGGAGCTGTCGAGTCGCTCGCTCCGGTCGTCGCGCGCTACGGCGTGCGGACCACCATCGTGGAACCCGGGCCGGTGGCCACCGAGGTGATGGCCCCGCGGCGCTTCGAGAAGCTGCTGCTCCACGACGCGGTGGAGAACAGCCCGTACCCCGAGCCGTGGGACTTCCTGTCCCGGGTCATCGGGAACACCGGCGGCGTGCAGGCGGTCGAGGAGGTCGGCCCGCAGATCCTCGACCTGCTCGCCCGCGACAACCCGCCGCTGCGGTTCCAGACCGCGCAGTGGGCCCGGGACTTCGTCGCGCCGAAGTTGTCCGCGGACTTGGACGGCAAGAAGGTCTACGAGGCTTCGGAGGCATACATCGGCCTCGCCGGCTAGTACCTACGGCAGCAGCGGCGGGATGAGCGCCCGGCGGTGGCCCGTGACGAACTGCCACACGAGAAAACCCAATGCCAGCAACAGGTAGCTGTTGCCGATCACGTGGTCCAGCGGCCCCCAGGACAGCTCGCGGAAGTCGTTGTTGGGCAACAGCGAATGCGGCGCGACTATGAAGATCGCGATCACGGGCGCCAGCCCGGCGACCGCGCGGCCGGTCGTGGCGCGGGCGGCCGCCACGATCGTCGCGGGGACGATCCAGACCCAGTGGTGCGACCACGAGATGGGTGAGCACACGAGGACCGCGGCGGCGTTGAGCAGGAAGGCGACCGGTTCGTCGGCCCGGCGCATGGCCGCCGCCGCGAGGATCAAGGCGGCCAGGGTCGCCGCGGCGACCAGGACGAGCGTGGGTGTCGCGGGGAAGCCGAAGCGGTGGACGGCGCCCTGGATGGTCTGGTTGGTGGCGAAGATCGAACCGCTCATGCCCGACGCGCCGGTCAGCCCGCCGCCGAGCCAATAGGCCGCGGAAGCCTGAGGGGCCAACACAAAACCGACCACGCCGGCGGCGACGAACGTGACGAGGGCGGTGGCGAGCGCACGGAAGTCCTTCCTCAGCAGGAAGAACAGCAGAAACCCGGCGGGCGTGATCTTCACGGCCGCGGCCAGGCCGACGAGCACCCCGCGCGGCAGGCGGGTTTTCGGCCCGAGGCAGTCGATCACGACCAGAGCCATGAGCACGAGGTTGACCTGTCCGAACCACAGCGTCTCGCGCACCGGCTCGAATGCCAGCGACGCCGCCCCGACCACGACCGCGGCCAGCACCGCGGTGCGCGTTTCGGCGCGCGGCCGCACGACGACGTAGACCGTGGCACCCAGTGCGGTCAGCGAAATCGCCAGCATCAGGACGGCGGCCACCGGCGTGGGCACCGCGGCCGGCACGAGGAACAGGACGGCGGCGAACGGCGGATAGATGAACGGCAACGTCATGCCCGACCGCGTCGGCGGCAGCGGGCCGTAGAGGTCGCGGCCGTGCGCCAGCGCCTGCGCGCCGAGCCGGTAGACCTCCAGGTCCACCGGCCACAGCGTGCACACGACCGCGAGCACGCCCGCCGCGAAGACGACCGCCGCCACCACCAACGCCACCACGACCCCCCGGCGAGCGGCCGCCTCGTCAAACAGGTGTTTCAGCACTCCGGCCGGTGTCGCGCGCCCCCCAGGGCCTCGGAACGTGATCACCCCGTGATCATCCACGGCGCGTGATCGTTTCACCGAGTCGGGGGCTGTTCGTCACGCGCTGAAGCCGCTGCGGCGGGCCCGCCGTGCCTGCGCCCAAGTAGTGACGGGCACCAGACCGGGGGTCGATCGGCGCCGGGGTCGCCCGGGCAAATCGGCTATTCGGCCCAGACCACGCACGAGTCGACAGTCGCCCGCACCCAACGCTCCGGCGGATACCAGCCCGGCTCGGCGCGGCAGTCACCCCTGCCGCACCAGGAGAATCGCTGCGGCCAGGACCTCCGCGTCAGCCCAACGCCGTCCGACCGGCCCGCCCAGGCCGGACCATCACCGGAGTCGACGGTTGCGCACCTGCGCCCAACGCACTCCGGCCGGATTCGCGATGCACACCCCCTCGTGTACCAGGCCGCTCCGTGCGCACATCTGCCGCGTCGAGTGAGTCGCCGCCTGACCAGACCTCCGCACAAGCGCGACGCCGACCGCTCGCCCCCGCCACACCGGACCACCCCACGAGCCCACGGTTGCGCACCTGCGCCCAACGCACTCCGGCCGCGTTCGCGATGCACACTCCCCCGTGGACCAGGCCCACTCCGCGCGCACACCTGCCGCGTCGAGTGAGTCGCCGCCTGACCAGACCTCCGCACAAGCCCCACGCCACCCGACCGGCCCCGCCACACCGGACCACCCCACAAGCCCACGGCTGCGCACCTGCACCCAACGCACCCCGGCCGCGTTCGCGAAGCACACTCCCCCGTGGACCAGGCCCACTGCGCGCCACCTGCCGCGACGAGTGAGTCGCCGCCAGACCAGACCCCCGCCCAAGCCCGACGCCGACCGCTCGCCCCCTCCACACCGGACCACCCCACGAACCCACGTCGCGCCCAACAGGTCCCGCCGCGTCGGCGATGCACACGCCCGCCGGCATCAGCCTCACTCGGCGCCGGCAATCGCCCCGTGGCCGCACGAGCCCGGCGCTGCTCGCGGGCTCCAGGTCCGGACCACTCCGGATCAGCGGCCCCGGCGTGCCGCAGCCGCCGACACCATCCCCAGCGCCAGATCCGCGTAGTACTCCCCCAGTTCCTCAGGCGAATCCGCCCCGTCCAGCCGGTACCACCGGACCAGGTCGACGCCCAGCGAGAGGATCGCGCGCACGACCCGGTGGGCGTCGGCGTCGGGGAAGGCACCGGTGGTGGTGCCGTGGGTGAGGGCGTCGTGGAAGACCGAGGTGGACCGGCGGCGCAGGTCGACGATCACGTCGTAGTGCGCGGGCGTCAGGGCGCCCAGTTCGTACTGGCTGACGCGCGCGGCGACGTGGTGGCGGGCGTGCCACGAGACGAAGGCGGCGACGAGGGCGCGCAGGTGCGCGGCGGGGTCGGCGTCGGGCGGGACGCGGTTCAGCACGTCGAGTGAACTTTTGTGCCCGGCGCGGGTGATCTCGAACAGCACTTCCTCCTTGGAGCTGAAGTGCACGTACAGCGCGGCGGGCGAGAGGCCGGCCGCGGCGGTGATGTCCCTGGTCGTGGTGGCGTGGAAACCCTGGGCGGCGAAGCAACGCACGCCACCGGTGAGCAGGCCGCGCGCGGCTTTGCCGAAGCCGGCGTCCCAGAGGTCGGGCGAGTCGTCCGCCAGGTCGGGGAGCGCGGATCGCTGGGCGCTCATCGGGGTCCTTTCCGTCGGAAGGGGCCCTTGCTCCGCCCCGCGGGTGTGTGTATCGTCGCACACCACCAGCGATTATGACTATGCGATTAGTCATTGTCCCAGGTAGATGTGTCCCAGCTAGATGTTCTGCCGCGATCCGCCGTCGATCGGGAGGAGGACACCGTGGACGTGTCCTGCGCGTTCCCCACCGCCCTGGACTCTCCGGAAAAAATCGCGCTGGCCGAGCGACTCGGCTACCACCGGGCGTGGGTGTACGACACACCCCAGCAAAGCCCCGACGTCTGGATGACCCTCGCCCTCGCCGCCGACCGCACCGAGCGCATCGGCCTCGGCCCGGGCGTGCTCGTGCCCAGCCTGCGCCACCCCATGGTCAACGCCGCGGCCACGGCCACCCTCGCCGCGCTCGCCCCCGGCCGCGTGGCGGTCGCGTTCGGCACCGGCTTCTCCGGCCGCCGCGCGATGGGGTACGGCGCCGTGCGCTGGGCGTTCATGGAGTCCTACCTCCGCGCGTACCGCGGGCTGCTGCGCGGCGAAACCGTGGAGTGGGAAGGCGCGCGGATGCGGATGCTGCACCCCGACGGCCACGCTCCGGCGCGGCCCGTCGACGTGCCGATCCTCGTCGGCGCGCTCGGCCCCAAGGGCAACAAGGTCGCGAGCGAGCTCGGCGACGGCCTGTTCGCCACGCTGCAGACGCCCGAGTTCATGAAGGACCACCCCTGGGTCGCGTTCCTCGAATGGGGCACGGTGCTCGACGAGGGTGAACCCACCGACTCCGCCCACGCACGCTCGGCCGCCGGCCCGGGCTGGGCACTGTCCTTCCACGGCGCCTACGAGTTCGGCGGCCCCGACGCGGTGCGTACGTTGCCCGGCGGGGTGGAATGGCTCGAGGTGGTGGAAAAACACACGAGGAACACCGCCACCTCACCATCCACTCAGGACACTGCGTCGACCTCAACGAAGCCGACAGCGCCGCCTGGCAAGCCGGCGGCGACTCCACGCTGCGCGAGGTGACGCTGAGCGGAACCCGCGACGAGGTCCGCCGCAAGATCGACGACTACGCCTCGCGCGGCGTCACCGAGATCGTCTTCCAGCCGTGCGGGCCCGACATCCAGGGCGAGCTCGAGCGCTTCCTCTATGCCGCCGCCGGCTGACCCGAACCCACACCGTCCGCAGGGGAATCATGAGCCGCGAAACGAGCACCGTCCTAGAAGGACTGTCCTACCTGGAGTGCCCACGCTGGCACGAAAACCGCATGTGGTTCGCCGATTTCTACACCTACCGAGTGTGTTCGGCCGCCGAAGACGGCACAGACCTGCGCACGGAAGCCGAGGTTCCGCAGCAGCCGTCGGGCCTCGGCTGGCTGCCCGACGGCCGGCTCCTGGTCGTGTCGATGCGCGACCGCCTGCTGCTGCGCCGCGAGCCGGACAGCACGCTCGTGCCCCACGCGGACCTCTCCGGCCACGTCAAGGGCCACCCCAACGACATGGTCGTCGATGCCCGCGGCCGCGCCTTCGTCGGCGAGTTCGGCTTCGACCTCATGGGCGGCGCCCCGCTCGAATCCGCGTCGCTGCTGCGCGCCGACCCGGACGGCACCGTCACCACCGTCGCGCGGGACCTGTGGTTCCCCAACGGAAGCGTGCTCACCGACGACGGGGTGCTCCTGGTCAACGAGACCTTCGGCAACCGTGTCACGGCGTTCGACGTCGCCGACGACGGGTCCCTGGCCAACCGCCGGATCTGGGCGCAGTTCGGTGACCTACCGACCGGCGCGGATCTCCCGGCCGCGATCGCGCAGCTGGTCGTCGGCCCCGACGGCTGCTGCCTCGACGCCGAGGGCGCGCTCTGGATCGCCGACGCCGTGGGGGCCCGCGTGATCCGCGTGCGTGAGGGCGGCGAGATCACCGACGAGATCCCCACGGGCACCGGCGTGTTCGCCTGCATGCTCGGCGGCGCCGACGGCCGCACCCTCTACCTGTGCACCGCGCCCGACTTCGACGAGAACGCCCGGAAGAACGCCCGCGAAGGCCGTCTCGCCGCGGCCCGGGTGGACGTGCCCCACGCCGGGCTTCCCTGACCCGTCAGGGTTCCAGCCGCACCGGCAGCCGCGCCTTGCCGGAGAATACGATGGTGGGCAACGGTTCCAGCGTCTCCCCCGGCTCGGCGAGCTCGAGGCGGGAGAAGCGGTCGAAGAGCGCGGTCACGGCGACCGTCGCCTCGGTGAGGCCGAGTGCCCCGGCGATGCAGAGGTGCGCGCCGTGGCCGAAGGCGAGGTGGTCTTTGTCCGGGCGGTTCACGTCGAAGGCCCCGGGCGTTTCGCCGTGGCGGCGAGGATCGCGCCCGGCCGCGCCGAAGCCCAGGAGGATGGCCTCGCCGCGGCGGATGAGAACGCCTTCGCCGAGATCGATGTCCTCGACGGCGTAGCGCAACGGCATGTGCTGCACGGGAGCGTCGGCGCGCAACGTCTCGTCGAGGACATCCGGCCACGGCGTCTGTCCGCCGAGGACGGACGCTCGCTTGGGGCGCGGTGAGGTCGTGCCGGCAGCGTTCCAGCCGCCGTGTGCGAATCCGCGCGGCAACGGACGTGCCTTGGGACTCGACATCTCACCGAAGAGGAACGTGTTCTCGCCCTCGCCGTGACCATCGCCGGCGGCATCCCGTCGACGACCGGCCTGATCACCAACGCGGTCTTCGATCTCGCCACTCACCCGGACCAGCACCGGCACGTGCCGATCGCCGCCATCGGGCGGCGCTGGGGGTTCTCGGATGCCGCGCACTTCTCCCGCCTGTTCCGCAGTACTTATGGCCGTTCTCCGCGCGAATACCGCCACGACAGCGTGCTCGCCGAGTAACAATGCTCTGCGATGACGTACAACCACAGCGTCATCCGACGGGCGCGGTGAGCGGGTGCCGGAATCTAACTTGATCTTGTGAACGATCCCCACAACCGACGTCCGTTTCCGAACACAACGCGTGCGATCACGATCATGCTCACCACTCTTGCGGTGGGTGTTGTGACTGCGTGTTCAACGCCCACCACCCCGACCGCCGCCGCCCCCAGCCCACCGCCCCAGCCCCCGCTGCGGCCGCGACCAGCTGGTCACCGGCACCCGTGGTGCCGCTCGCCTCGCAGCCGCCGCCGGCGCTGCTCGTGGACAGTCCCCTGCCCGACCAGCTCGCCATGGGGCTGGTGGTGATCCGCTACCGCGCGGAGAACCTGCGGATCGTGCCCGTGTACGGACCCGCCGCGCTCGACGTGTCGCCGCGGATCGGCCACATCCACGTGACCGTGGACGACGCGCCGTGGCACTGGGCCGACGCGAGCGGCGAGCCGCTGATCCTCCAGAGCCTGCCGCCGGGGCCGCACAAGGTGTGGATCGGGCTGGCGGACCCGACGCACAAGATCCTCGACAGCAAGACGGTCGCCTTCACCGTCCCACCCCACGCCGGCGGCCATTAGCCGACGGCCTGCACGCCGGGCTCTAGCGACGGCCACACGCCGACGGCCCGCCGCCAAACCCAGCCGACGGCCAAGCACGCCGGGCTCTAGCCGACGGCCCGCACGCCGACCTCAGCCGACAGCCCGCACACCAGGCTCAGCCGGCGAACTCCACGATCAGCCGCACCAGCTCGTCCGGCTGGTCCTCCGGCACGAAGGCGCCCGAATCGGCGACCGTGACCAGCCGGGCGTCGGGCAGGACAGCCGCGAGGCGGTCGAAGAGCGAGGCAGGGAAGATGCGGTCGTCCGCCGCGCGGACCAGCAGCACCGGCTTGCCGAAACCGGGCAGTGCCTCGGCGGCGGCCAGCGTGTACCGGGGGTGCACGCCGAGAAGGAACCGGCGCAGGTCCCGGCGGATCTCGGCGCTGCCGTAGGCCGGGCGCAGGTAGGAATCCAGCACCTCGGCGGGGATCCCGTGCTTGGCCAACGCGCCGAACGCCGACGGCTGCCGCCGCACGATCGGCAGCCGCAGCAGCCGGCTGCCGGCCCAGGCCGCGCCGGGCAACCGCATCAGCCGCGGCAGCGCGTCGAACGGCGCGGGGAAGAACTCCTCGAACGCGTCGCACGGCGTGAGCACAACCCGGCCGATCCGGCCCGGGTTTTCCGTCATGAGGATCTGGGTGAGTGCCCCGCCGGTGTCGTTGGCGACCACCGTCACGTCAGTGAGGTCGAGCGCGTCGAGGAACTGCCCGATCAGCCGGGCGACGCCGGACGGCGTCAGGTCCGCGTCCGCCGCCAGGGGCACGCGGTGCGCGCCGAGCGGCCAATCCGGGGCGAGACATCGAAACCCCGCGTCGGCGACGGCCGGCACGACCTTGCGCCACAGGTTCGCGTTGACGAGCAGCCCGTGTACGAACACCACCGCCGGCCCGGACCCACGCTCGGAGTACGCGACCCGGCCCCCGGGCAGGGTCACGCTCTTGCCGGTGCCGAGCATGCCGGCCTCCTCGGTGCTCGACGGTGCCGACAGTCCTTTGTGGAATACGCCGGTGCCGCCATCGTCACAGAACGCCGCGCGACCTTCAACACGCCTACCCCCATTCCAGGGTGGGCCTCAGGCCGGCTCGGGGATTTCTAAGTCGTCGAACCCGGGGATGAACATCACGACGTGGGTGATGAGCTCGCCCTCGAACGTCAGCACGTCCCACCCGGTGATGGGCTCGGTTCGCCCGGGCGTGCAGCTCGGTGATCCGCTCGTTCAGCGCCTCCCGGCCCCGCAGCACCCGATCCGGCTCGACCACCGTCACGTCCTCGGTGTACACGCGCTCGAGCGCCGCCGCCCGCTCTGGGGTGTCAGCGATCATCCAGGCAGCCAGGTGCCCCTTGACCAGTCGGTAAACAATCATGACGACCGGGCCTTCCGGGCCGACGTGCGCCGGATCACGGATCATCCCGATTGTCGCCTGATGGAAGGCTTTTCTCCGCGGGCGGCGTCGGTCTAGGATGGACGATTCTCCTGGGGGAGGAGGGTGGGCGAGGGATGTTCCAGATTCCGGTGACCGCGGACATGCGGCGGTGGACGGTCCGGCTGTGCGAGGACGTCGCGGTGTTCGCGTGCACACCGCTGGTCGAGGACCACACGGCGGCGCGCGCGCTGCCTCGGAGCTGGGACGGGCGCGGGCTCGGCCTGCCGGAGCACGACGTCGCGGGGTTCGCGGCGGCGCTGGGCGAGATCATGAAGACTCCGCTGTTCTGGCGGGCCTACCGCGGCGCCGCTCGCGGCCCGGAGCAGCTGTGGGCCGAGCCGCACCGGGACGACGAGGACGGGTTCGTGTACCTGAGCGGGCCGTGCGGCGAGACGTCCGAGGTCATCGGCTACCGCCCCGTCTACAGCTTCACCCTCGCGCTGGCCGACCTGCGCGGGCTGCGGATCCGGCTGGCCGCGTACCTGCGCGACAGCCTCGTCCGCGCCTGATCGTCACCCCGGTTCGCCCGGGGCGGGTGGGAGGGTGAGCGACATGGACGACCAGTGGCGATCCGTGGACGACCTGGACGCCGACCCCGCGTGGTCGGTCACGCGCAGCCCGACGCACGGGCAGTGGGTCACGGCGGAATGGGCGTCGGGGCCGTGGCTGGTCGGCCTGACCCCCGTCGACTCCGGCGTGGTGGCGGCCATCCTCTGGTCCGGCGACGACGTGGTCGGCCACGCGCGTGGCAGCGAAGCGGCGATGTGTGCGACCTGCCGGACCTGGATCCACGGGCTGCGCACGCAGGACGCCGCACCGGCACCCGTCCGGCGCGACGCCGAGCTCAACGTCTGACGGTCGTCAGCGTGACACCCCGCCGGAGGGGCCGGTCACGTCAGCCGGTAGACGCGTTCGGCGTTGCCGCCGAGCACCGCGTCGAGCACGCTCGGCCCGAGCCCGAGGCCGGCCACGGCCTTGCGGTTGACGCCGATGCCGGGGGACGCGGGCCAGTCCGTGCCGAAGATCCACCTCGCCGCGATGCGGTCGAGGTCGAACCGGTCGTAGTACTGCGGCAGCTTGCGTGGCGGCAGGCCGGCGATGTCGAGCCAGACGTTCGGCCGGGCCAGCGCCATGAAGCCGGCGACCTCGTAGCTCCAGCCGCGGCCGCCGTGCGCGAGCACGACAGTGAGGTCCGGGAAGTCGCGCAGCACGTCGTCCATCAGCACCGGGTCGCCGCGGCGGCCGCTCGCGCCGGGGAACGAGCTGGGGCCGGTGTGCGTGATCACCGGGATCCCGCGTTGCTCGCACTCGGCGTACGCGGGGTAGAGCTCCCGGTCGTTCGGCGCGAAGTTCCCGTGGACCGGGTGGATCTTCAGGGCGACCGCGCCCAGGTCCAGCTGCCGGCGCAGCTCGGTCGCGACCGGGTAGTGCAGGTGTGGGTTGACGTTGGCGACCAGGCGGAACCGCGTCGGGTTGTACTCGAGGACCGGGAGCAGGTCCTCGGCCGGCTGGATGCCCGTGACCCGCGGGCTGTGCTCGGTGAACAGCAGCGCGCGATCCACCCCGCCGGCGGCGAACAGCGCGTCGATCCGCTCCGGGACGATCGCGCCGTCGGGCCCGTACATGGACTCCACTTCCGCCCGGTCGGAGGCCGGGCTGAGCCAGGTGTCCCAGTCGAGCTTCAACGTCGGGAGCCGCGCCAGGTGCACGTGAGCATCGACGATCATCCGCGCGATCCTGCCAGTCGGGTTCCGGTGAACGGTCAGCTGGTTCTACCACGAGAAGGTTCCCGGGACGTCAGCGCCAGGTGTGCATCTGCGTGTCGATGTAGCGGGTGCCCGGGACCGCGACGACGTCGTCACCGCGGCCGGGCAAGGAGCACCGTCCTCGATGATCAAGCCGCGAGCTGCCGGACCAGCAGCGTCGTGCCGATCGCGATCATGGCTCCGCCGGAGAAGCGGGACACACCACGGGCCCAGCTGGGCCGTGTCGACAGCACCACCCGAGCGCCCAGCCCGACTCCGGCGTAGACGAGCCCGCAACTGACGGTGTGCACCAGGCCGAGCACGAGGATCTGCCCGGCCACCGGCCACGCCGCCGACGGGTCGGTGAACTGCGGCAGCAGCGCGAGGAAAAGCAGCAGCGCCTTGGGGTTCAGGCCGCTGATGCCCGCGCCTTTTGCGACCTGCCGCGCCCACGAACCGGCCTCGTTGTCCGTGGCCGACCCGGGCGTTGCCGGGCGGAGCAGCGCCGACACGCCCAGCCAGATCAGGTACACCGCGCCCACGGCGGTGAGCACCGTCAGCACGACCGGCGAGCCGGCCACCAGCGCGGCGACGCCCGCCGCGACCACCGCGGTCAGGGCCAGGTAGCCGACGAGCAGCCCGCCCACCGCGAGCGGGATCGAGCGTTTTCGCAGGCCCGCGTTGATCAGGTAGGCCCAGTCCGCGCCGGGTGTGAGCACCAGCAGGAACGACACGCCCCAGAACGCGAAGATGCCGCCGATCGCCATCGATGTTCCTTTCGCCAGGCCCCCACCTGGGGAAAGGCTATGGCGAAATGTCCGGAAGATGTTTCCAAAGTTCCCCGGATCCGTGGCTCATGAGGGAGAATTACGGCCATGGACGCTCTAGACCGGAAGATTCTTGCCGAGCTGCAGCGCGACGGCCGGCAGACCATCACCGAGCTGGCCGAGCGGCTGCAGCTCAGCCTCTCCCCCTGCCACCGCCGGGTCCGCGCCCTGGAGAAATCCGGCACCATCGCCGGCTACCGCGCGCACGTGAACGCCCAGGCCCTGGGGCTCGGCTTCGACTGCCTGGTGTTCGTGACGATGCGCGAGTCCGACGGCGCCACCGTGGCCGCGTTCGAAGAGGCCGTCGCCGAGGTCGAGAACGTCGTTCAGGCGCAACGGCTTTTCGGTGACCCGGACTACCTGCTGCGCGTGGTCGCCCGCGACCTGCCCGCGTTCCAGCAGCTCTACGACAAGCGGCTCGCGACGCTGCCCGGCGTTCAGCGCATCAGCTCGACGCTGGTGATGAAGAACGTCGTGGAGGACCGGCCGCTGCCGATGTGAACGGGCCACGACGGCGGACGAACGGGCACAATGGACACCCGCGCCCCGTCGGCTCCGGTATTCTGGCACTGTGCACAGTGGACAAATCAGCAGCTTGGGTCTGCTTCTCTCGGGCGTCGCGAGCGTCGTCGCTCCGGGCAACGTCGCCGACACCCTTCGGATCACCGCCGCGGACCCGCGCGGCACCACGGAAATCCGCGCCGGGCTCGGCGGCACCTACGCGGCCCTCGGCGGCTGGGCGCTCGCCAGCAAGCAGCCGGCCGCGGACGTCGCCGTCGGCGCCACCTGGCTGGGCGCCGCCGCCGTCCGGCTCGGCTCGCTCGCCCTCGACCGGCCGAAGACCGACGCGAGTTACTGGGCGTTCCTCGGTCTGGAGGTCGGGCTCGGTTCCCTCGCGCTGCTGTCCGCTCGCTCGCGCCGGCGGGCCCGGCGCCCGAACCCGGGTCAGCCGAGCCAGGCGTAGTCGATGATCGCCTCGAAGTCGAGCCCGCGCAGGGTTCCGTAGCCCGGTCCCCAGCCGGGACCCAGGCGCGAGGTGAGGAACGCGTCGGCGACGACCGTCGGCGCGTGCCGCACCAGTAGCGCGGCCTACACGGCGAGCGCGAGGCGTGTGACGAGTGCTCACCTGGCCCTCGACGACGATCTGGGACCTCGTCCCCGCGATGCTCGTCATCGGCGTCGGCAACGGCCTCTCCCGACGACGCAGCAGACGTCGGCGACCCCGGGTGTCGCCGTGTTCGGCAGCGTGTTCTCCGCGCTGAGCACCGGGCCGCTCGGTTTCGGCAGCGCGTTCGCGGTGGTGTTCGGAATCTTCGCGGTGTTGCGCCTGTCCGTCGCCGTGGTTGCGCGGAAACTGCCTGACCCCCGCTGAAAGGCGCCGACCAGAACTACGCCGTAACCCCCACCAGCCGGAGCGCGAACCGGCTGTACTGCCACACCAGCGCGTCCTCGGATTGTTCGCCGTCGGCGCGGTACCAGACGGCGACGCCCATGCCCAGGTCGAGGACCGCGTACGAGGCCAGCCGAACGGAGTCCACCTGGAACACACCCGCGTCCACACCGGACTGGACGACCGCGCGGAAGCAGGCCTCGTACTCGGCGCGCAGGGCGAGCACGCGGGTGAGGTGCGGCTCGGCAAGGCTGCGGATCTCGCGGGTGCCGACGAAGGCCTCCAGCCGGTGCCGGGCGTGGTAGCGGACGTGGGCCTCGGTGGCGCGGCGGAGGCGCTCGACAGGGTCGGCGACACCGCCCACTGCGGCGCGGTGCGCGGTGAGCAGGTCCTCCATGGTCGTGACCATGATCGCCACCAGCAGGTCCTGCTTGGCGGCGACGTGTTTGTACAGGCTGGGGCCGCGGATCCCCACGGCCGCCCCGATGTCACCCATGGTGGTGCTCTCGAACCCCTTGCGGGTGAACAGCTCGAGCGCGGCCTCACGGATGTGGCCGGATCGGTCCACGCGACCTCCCTTCGGCTAACACAGGATAGCCGACGCGCCGCCACCAGGGTGACTGGCGCCACCGGACTGTGACACAGCACAAGAACCCGCCTATAGTCAGCGGCTAATAGTCATTAGCCGATGGGAGAGCGCCGTGGCCGTCGACCTCGCGCCCGGGCCGGAGGTCGCCGACCTCGCCGAGCGCACCGCGAAGTTCATCCGCGACGTGGTGATCCCCGTCGAAGAAGAGCACAAGGGCGTGGTGCATTCCGACGACGTCCGCCGGCAGCTGCAGCAGGCCGCCAAAGACGCGGGGGTCTTCGCCCCGCACGTGAGCGACGAGTACGGCGGTCACGGTCTCGACATGCGCGGCCGTGCCGCCGTGTTCGAGGAGGCCGGTTACTCGCTGCTCGGCCCGCTCGCGCTGAACATCGCCGCGCCCGACGAGGGCAACATGCACATGCTCGAGGCGATCGCGAGCGACGAACAGAAAGAGCGCTACCTGCGGCCGCTCGCGACCGGCGAGATCCGCTCCTGCTTCGCGATGACGGAGCCCGCGCCGGGCGCCGGGTCCGACCCGGGCGCCCTGGCGACGCTGGCGGAACGCGTCGAGGACGGCTGGCGCATCACCGGCCGCAAGTGGTTCATCACCGGGGCCGAGGGCGCCGGGTTCACGATCTGCATGGCCCGCACGTCCGGCGAACCCGGCCACACCGGCGGCGCGACGATGTTCCTCGTCGACGCGGACACCCCGGGCATGAAGGTGGTCCGGCACATCGACACCCTCGACGAGAGCCTCTTCGGCGGCCACATCGAGCTCGACTTCGACGGCTGCGTCGTGCCCGAAGACGCGGTCCTCGGCGAGGTCGACGAAGGCTTCCGCTACGCGCAGGTCCGCCTCGGCCCGGCGCGGATGACCCACTGCATGCGCTGGCTCGGCATCGCCCGCCGCGCGCAGGACATCGCCGTCGCCCGCGCGGCCGAGCGCGAGCTGTTCGGCTCCCGGCTCGGCGACCTGGGCATGGTGCAGCAGATGATCGCCGACAACGAGATCGACATCGCGGCCTCGCGCGGCCTCATCCTGCAAGCGTGCTGGGAGCTCGATCGCGGCGGGCACGCGTCGCAGGAGACGGCGATCGCGAAGACGTTCTGCGCCGAGGCGATCTGGCGCGTGGTCGACCGCGCGGTGCAGATCTGCGGCTCGCTCGGCATCTCCGGCGACGTGCTGCTCGGCCGGTTCCTGCGGGAGGTCCGCCCGTTCCGCATCTACGACGGCCCGTCGGAAACCCACCGCTGGGCGATCGCACGCCGCGTGCTGCGCCGCCAGTCGAAGGCCGCGCGATGACGTCCACAGTGGACGGTCTGGACCTGAAGGCGCTCGAGGCGTTCTTCGCCGCCGAGGTCCCCGGCTTCGGCGGGCACCTCAGTGCGGAAATGTTGCAGGGCGGCCGATCCAACCTCACCTACGTGCTCACCGACGGCCGCGGCCGCTGGGTGCTGCGCCGGCCGCCGCTGGGCGGGCTCACGCCCTCGGCCCACGACATGGGCCGCGAATACCGCGTCGTGGCGGCGCTGCGCGACAGCGACGTGCCCGTCGCCCGCGCGGTGGTGCTGGGCGGCGAAGACGTGCTCGGCGTGCCGTTCTCGGTGGTGGAGCACGTCGACGGCGTCGTCATCCGGACCACGGAACAGCTGAACGCGCTGGCCGACGACGACATCCGGCGCTGTGCGGAAGGCCTCGTCGATGTGCTGGCCCGCCTGCACGCCGTCGACCCGCACGCCGTCGGGCTCGGCGACTTCGGCCGGCCCGAGGGCTACCTGGGTCGCCAGGTCCGCCGCTGGCACGACCAGTGGGCACGAGTCCGGACCCGCCCGTTGCCCGACATCGAGGCGCTGCACGCGCGCCTTGAAGAGACCTGCCCGGCCAAGAGCGGCGCGTCGATCGTGCACGGCGACTACCGCATCGACAACATCATCCTCGCCCCGGACGACCCGGCAATGGCCCGCGCGGTCGTGGACTGGGAGATGGCGACGCTGGGCGATCCGCTCGCGGACCTCGGCCTGCACCTGGTCTACTCGGACCCCGCGTTCGCGCCCGTGCTCGCCGGCGCCGCCGCGTCGACGAGCGATCGGCTGCCCGCGGTCGGTGACCTCGCACAGCGCTACGCCGAGATCAGCGGCCGCGACCTGGGCCGGCTCGACTTCTACCTCGCGCTGGGCTACTTCAAGATCGCCGTGATCGCCGAAGGCATCCACGCGCGCTACCGGCAGGGGCTCACGCGCGGCTCCGGCTTCGAGTCCGTCGGCGGCGCCGTCGCCCCGCTTGCCGCCGCCGGGCTGCGCGCCGCCGCGCGGATCGGGCAGGTGTGACCGTGACCGGAGTGCTCGACCTGTTCCGCCTCGACGGCAAGGTCGCCGTCGTCACCGGCGCCAGCTCGGGGCTGGGTGCGGGGTTCACCCGCGCGCTGGCCGAAGCCGGCGCCGACGTCGTCCTCGCCGCCCGCCGGACCGACCGCCTGGCCGAGGTCGCCGAAAGCGTCCGCGACCTGGGCCGCCGCGCCGCCGTGGTGGCCGCCGACGTCGCCGACCCCGCTGCCTGCGACGCCCTGGTGCAGGCCGCGCTCGCCGAGTTCGGGCGCATCGACGTGCTCGTGAACAACGCCGGCGTCGGCACCGCCGTCCCGGCTCTGCGCGAGACGCCCGAGGAGTTCCGCCGGGTCGTCGACGTGAACCTCAACGGCGTCTACTGGGCCTCGCAGGCGTGCGGGCGCGTGATGGCGGCCGGGTCGAGCATCGTGAACATCAGCAGCGTGCTCGCGCTCATCAAGTCCTACGCGCCGCAGGCGGCCTACTCGGCGAGCAAGGCCGGCGTCCTCGGGCTGACCCGCGACCTCGCGCAGCAGTGGTCGGGCCGCCGCGGCATCCGCGTCAACGCCATCGCGCCGGGCTACTTCGCCAGCGAGATGACCGAGGACATCCCCGAAGACGTGCTCCTGCCGTTCGTGAAGCAGCACAGCCCGCTCGGGCGGCTGGGCAAGCAGCACGAGCTGGACGCCGCCGTCGTGTTCCTGGCCGGCGACGCGTCGTCCTACATCACCGGCACGACCCTCGCGGTGGACGGGGGCATGTCCGGCCACTGAGCTCAGTTCGCGGCCCGCCGCCGGGCGAGGACGTCACGGGTGGCGGCGACGAAGGCGTGGCAGACGGGATCGGTTTCGTCGGCGTGCCAGGCCAGGGCGAGGCGGCTGGGCGGCAACCCGGTCAGGGGCACGTAGGCGACGCCCGCGCGCGGAAAGTAAGTCTCGGCCACCGCCGCGGTCAACGTGATCGCGCGACCGGCGGCGACCGCTTGCAGCTCTTCGTCGACGTCGCCGACCTCGACCAGCCGTGGCTTGAGCGCGGCCGGCCGCACGCTTCCCCCGGACCAGAACTCGGCCCACACCGGGTCGGCCGTGCGCCGGACCGCGACGGGGTCGCCGAGCAGCTCGGTCACGTCCACTCTGTCGCGCCCGGCGAGCCGGTGCCGCGACGGCAGCCCGGCGACGCGGGGCTCGGTTCCCAGGACCAGCAGGCGCAGCCCGTGGGAACGGAACGGCGGGCGGACGAACGCGAGCGACGTCGTGCGGTCGCGCAGCCCGGCCGAGGGGTCTTCCCAGCCGTGGCGCTTGAGCTCGACCTCGACGCCGGGGCTGCGCTCCCGGAAGCGGTCGATGATCTCGGCGGTCAGGTCGCCGGCCGCGACGCCGTAGAAGCCGACCGGCAGCACCCGCCCGTACGCCGACTGCCGGGCCTCGCGTTCCGCTTCGCCCAGGAGCCCCAGGATCTCGCGGGCGTGTTCGACGAACCGCGCCCCGGCGTCCGTGCACGCGACCGAGCGGGTGGTCCGGCGGAACAACGCGACGCCGAGGTGCCGCTCGATGGCCTTGACCCGCGCGGACAACGCCGGTTGCGACACGTGCAGGTGCTCCGCGGCGCGGGAGAAGTTGAGCGTGTCCGCCACCGCGACCACGTAGCGCAGGTGCCGGGCTTCAAGATCCATAACTCGAAAGTACTCAATCCGCCGCGGCGGGTCTTTCCCCTCACGGCGTTCGGGGACCTAACCTCGAGGGTGTTCGCGATGGGAGGACGGACCCGGACGGTCGGCCCTCGCCGGAGGAGGAGGCCTGATGTCGGTGTCGGACGAGGTGGAGACCACCGCCGTGCCGTTGCGCGCGTGGCCGGTCGCGACCGTGTTCGCGCGCCTGGCGCTGGCCGCCGGCTTCCTCTCCGCGGTGGCCGACCGCTTCGGTCTCTGGGGCTCGTTGCACACCGGCAACGTGGCGTGGGGTGGCTTCGCGGCCTTCACGGCGTACACACACAGGCTCGTGCCCTATCTGCCCGACGGCCTGGCCGGTGTCGCCGCGTGGGCGGCGACCGTCGCGGAGCTCACTTTGGGTCTCACGCTGCTCGCCGGGGTCGCCGTGCGGTGGTCGGCCTGGGCGGCGACAGCCCTGCAGCTCGTGTTCGCGTTGTCCATGATGGTGTTCCTCGGCTGGGAAGCGCCGCTGAGCGCCTCGGTCTTCAGCGCTTGCGCCGCGGCTTTGCTCCTGGCCCTCGCGCCCGTCCGCACGTTCGCGTTCAGCTTCGACCGGCTCTTCGCGACCGCATCCGAAAAGAGGTAACCCGTGACTCTCCTCGACGACGACATGCGCCGCGTGGTGGCCGACGCGAAGCTGTCCTTTGTGGCCACCGTCCGCCCCGACGGCGCGCCGAACCTCTCGCCCAAGGGTTCCGTGAGTGTGTACGACGACGAGCACCTGGCGTTCATGGACATGGCCTCTCCGGGCACCGTCGAGAACCTGCGGAACGATCCGCGAGTCGAGGTGAATTCGATCGACTTCTTCCGCCGCCGCGGCTACCGCTTCCGGGGCACCGCCGAGATCCTCCCGCCGGGCGACCCCGTGCACACGTGGCTCGCCGACTGGCTGCTGGCGGCCAACGGCCCGGGCTACCCGTTCCACCACGCCGTGCTCATCCACGTCGACGAGGTCCACCCGGTCCTCTCTCCCGCCTACACCTTCGGCGGTGCGACCGAGGAGGCGCTCGTCCCGGAGTGGAAAGCCCGCTACAACGCCGAGTACCCCGAATGATGCGGGCAGCCGGGATCGACCGCTTCGGCGGCGACGTCCGCCCCCTCGACCTCGACGCGCCGGCGAGCCCGGGGCCGGACGAGGTCGTGGTCTGCCGTCGCAGGTGTCGCGCTCGGTGGTGGCGGTGATGCCGTCGAGGTAGGCGGCCACGAGCAGGTCCTTGCCTGGGAATAGCTGGTAGAGCGTCCGCTTGGACACTCCGGCGCGGTCGGCCACCTCGGCGATGCCGGTGGTGTTGATGCCCTGGCGGTAGAACAGGTCGGTCGCCGCCGCCAGGATCCGCGATCGCGGACTGGTCGCCTCCGGTGTGCATGTCACCGCCTCTCGCCCAGGTACCGATCGGTACCTCCACCGGCACGCCGGTCCTTTTGCTGCAGCACTTCCGCGGCGGTCTCGACAACTGGGACCCGCTGCTGATCGACGGCCTGGCCACCGACCGCCCCGTGATCCTGCTGGACAGCGTCGGCGTCTCCGGCTCGGCCGGCGAAGTCCCGGTGACCTTCGAGGCCATGGCCGACTTCGCCGCCGACGTCGTGCGCGTCCTCGGCCTGGCGCTGGTCGACGTGGTCGGCTTCTCCATCGGCGGCGCCGTGGCCCAGGCCTTGACGTTCCGGCACCCCGAACTCGTGCGCCGCCTGGTGCTGCTCGGCACCATCCCGCCGGCCGGCGACATGAGCGAGGCCGAGGCGAAGGTGCTCGATGTCGTCATGCACCCCGACCTGACCCTGGACGACTACCTCTACCTTTTCTTCGGCCGCAGCGCCGCAGCCAAGCAGGCCGGCCGCGAGTTCTGGCAGCGTCGCCACCAGCGCACGACCGACTACGACCCCGAGGCCACCCCCGCCGTGGGCGAGCGCCAGCAGCAGGCCGTGGTGAGCTGGGCCCAGTGGCCCGAAGCCGACCGTGACGCCGCCCTGCAGGCCGTCACCCAGCCCACCCTGGTCGTCAACGGCGACCACGACATCATGCTGCCGACGGTCAACTCGCACCTCCTGGCGAAGCACATCCTGAACTCCCAGCTGATCATCTACCCGGACTCGGGCCACGCGTCGCAGTTCCAGTGCCCGAAGGCGTTCCTGGCTCACCTGCGCCAGTTCCTCGACGCGGAGGTCGTGTTCAGCTGACCCACTGTCCGGACCGGACGGACCGTCACCGTCGGGCCGGACGGCCCGGCCGGTCAGGATCCGCGACCGTCCCCGGCGTGCCGTGGCGGTCGCGCTCCGCTGGGCTGTGACGGCGGGCACCGGAATACCGTGAACGGGCGGCCGCCCAGCCCCTACACTGTGCGCGTGTCTGCGCAGGTGATCGCCGGGCGTTATCGGCTGGAGGAGCGCCTCGGCGCCGGCGGGATGGGTGTCGTCTGGCGGGCGACGGATCTCGAATTGCGGCGGACGGTCGCGCTCAAGCGGTCGCTCGACGGCGACGGCGGGCAGATCCGGCGTGAGGCACGATTGGGCGCCTCGCTGCACCACCAGTACGTCGTGGCGGTGTTCGACTCTGTTGTCGACGGCGACGACCGGTGGCTCGTGATGGAGTACCTGCCGGCCCGAAGCCTGGAAGAGGTCGTCCGCAGCGACGGCGTCCTGAAACCGGAGCGGGCCGCGGCCGTCGGGGCGCAGATCGCGTCCGCGCTCGTCGCGATGCACGCGCGCGACATGGTGCACCGCGACATCACGCCCGGCAACGTCCTGGTCACCGACGACGGCACGGCCAAGCTCGCCGACCTCGGCATCTCCCGCTGGGACGAGGTCACGCTCACCGGCAGCGCCAGCGTCGGCGGCACCGCGGGTTACCTCGCGCCGGAGGTGGCGAACGGGTACGCCGCCGGCCCCGCCGCGGACGTTTTCTCGCTCGGCGCGACGCTGTTCGCCGCCGTCGAGGGCGTTTCCCCGTGGGGCAGCGGGGAAAACGGGCCGTTCGGGCAGCTGCGGCGCGCGGCGGAAGGCAAGGTGCAGTCCGCGCGCAACGCCGGCTCGCTCGCCCTCACGCTGGCGGTGATGCTCGACCGGCAGCCCGCGAACCGGCCCACCGCCGCAGAGGTCGAGGCCCTCCTCAGCGGCGCCCCGACCGCACAGCTGCCCCGCCGACGCCGCCCGCGACGGCTGAAGCTCGTCGCCGCCGGCGTGCTCGGCGCCGTCGTCCTTCTGGTGGCCGGTTTCCTCGTCTTCACGCGCAGCGAGGCGCCGCCCGCGAACGCGACGTCCGACCTCGTCGGCGACCCCCGCACCGCCGACCCGTGCTCGCTGCTGACGGTGAACTCGCTGGCCCCGTACGGCAAGGTGTTCCTCGAACCCAACCTCGGCACGTTCGCCCGCTGCGACCTCGACACCACCCTGGCCGACGGCAGCACGATCGTCACCAGCCTGGAGCTGACCGCGCCGGAGGAGTACCCGCAGGTGCCGCCGGTCCGCGGCCGCCTCGGCGACATCCAGCGCCCGAACGCCGACCCCGGCCGGTGCCGCCGCTACTTCGTCCTGCCCGACCTGCGGCTCATCACCGTCAGCACCGTCCGCGCCGACGGCGGCGACTCCCCTCAGCTGTGCGCCATGTCCGACGCCGTGGTCGGCGACGCCTACGCACGCGTGGTCCGCGGCCCCATCGCCCGCCGCGCCCAGCCGTTCCCGCCGGCATCCCTGGCGCGCGTCGACGCCTGCACCCTCGTCGACGACGCGACTCTCCGCCGCGTCGCCGGCCCCGATTACCCGACCGACCGGTACTTCGCGAACTGGGCGTGTTCCTGGGGCGAGGACGCGGAGTCCGTGGACCTGTACTACGACCGTCAATGGCCCCTGGCCACCGACCCGCCCGACGGCCAGACTCCTACCACCGTCGGCGGACGCCGCGCGTACGTCGATCCGCACGACGACGACGACGACGGCGACGTTTGCGACGTCACCGTCGTCTACCGCACCTACACGCCGGCCCTGCCGACGGTGAAGGGCACGCCGGCCCAACGCGACGAGGTCGTCCTCGTGGAGCTCACGGACGAGGCCGACAAGGGGAAGCTCGACGTCATCTGCGCCACCGCGAAGTCGATCGCCGCGGTGGTCGCCGCGCGGCTGCCGTCAGCGTGAGGCCGCGCGCTCAAGAAATGCGTCGCGAGGTGCTGCGGGAGCCGCGGATACTCCGGCGGTGACCGATTCCGCGCTGCTACGACCCCGCGCCCTGAGGCCCGGAGATCTCGTCGTCATCGCCGCGCTGTCCGGGCCGCTGCAAGCCGGCTACGAGCCCGACCTCGACCAGGCGGTGGTCGTGCTCGAGCGGATGGGATTCCGCGTGCGCAGGGCACCGTTGCTCGAAGCGGGACGGCACCGGTGGTGGAGCGCGGCCGCGCCGGCGGAGATCGCCGCGGAGTTCAACGCTCTCCTGCGTGATCCCGAGGTGCGCGCGATCATCGCACACGACGGCGGCCAGACGGTGCTCGGTTACCTCGACCTGATCGACTTCGCCGCGATCACCGCCGACCCCAAGCCCATCCTCGGCTACAGCGACATCTCGCTGCTGCATCTCGTGCTCTACGCACGCACGGGCCTGGTCGGGTTCCACGCCGACCTGGCCACCCCCGGGCTCGGCGGGCACTGGCAAGCCGCCCCCGAACAGCGGAGGGCCGAGCTGGAGAAGCTCCATTCGAAGGTGCTGACCAGCACGGAAGCGATCGGTCCGCTGCCCGCCACCCCGTCCTGGGAGTGCTGGCGCGCCGGACGGGCCGAAGGCCGGCTGATCGGCGGGGTGATCAACCGCATCGTGCTGGCGCAGGCGACGCCTTTCGCGCTTCCGCTGGGCCGGTTCGACGGCGCGGTGCTGTTCTGGGAAGAGATGGGCGGCCTGGCGTCGTACGTGTGGAGTTATCTCCAGGTCCTGCGACACAGCGGCATCCTGGACCGGATCTCGGGCATGGTCGTGGGGGTCCCGCACGCGATCGACGGCCTCGCCGCGCCCCCGGAATCCCCGACGCTGCCCGAGATCGTCCTCGCCGACCGCGACATCCCGGTCCTGGGCAACGTCGAGTTCGGGCACGCCGGCCCGAACCTGCCGATGCCGGTCGGCCTTCGCGTCGGCCTCGACGCGCGGCAGCGGGCGTTGTCCTTGCTCGAACCGGCGGTATGCGCGTAGCTCAGGAGCCCAGCCGTGTGGTCAACTCCGCCACACCGTCACCACTGAGATCGGGCAGGAACACCGCACGGCCCGCCATCACCATCACCAGCGACAGCAGCGGCCGGCAGCCTCGGGCCCCGCGCCTTCGGCGAAGTCGGCGTCCGTCGCCCGCAGAGTCAGCCCCGCGGCCACAGTCTTGCTGTTCACCGCGAAGTTCTTCGTGGCGAAGAACCGGGCGACCGCGAGCAGTCCCTCGGCGTCCGGCTCGTGCTTCAGCCCCAGCGGCCGGCGAATGTCCTCGGCGTGAACGATCACCTCACCCAACCCCGCCGGAGACGGGCTTCACCGGCGTGGCGATGGGACCGACCCGGCGAAACCGCTCAAGCGTCTCCTCCGGCGTACTCCCCCGGAACTCCTCGAGCCGCCGCCGGTTGTGCACATCCCCGTCGAGCCGGGCCCCGATCATGTTGCGAAACCAGGCCCACCGCGACAGCGTCGCGGCCGCCCCGAGGTGGGCGACGACCTCCTCGACATCCCACTCGGCGCACAACGTCTCCGCCCGCCACTGTTGCGGCTCGAGCGCGCGCAGGTCTTCGACGAGCGCGGCCAGCTCACGCGCCTGGAACTCCGGCAGGTCGTCCACGCCAGTGACAATAGCCGCCTCACCCGCACCGCGAGGGCTGTCCGGCGATCATCGGTGCGAGCGTCCGGATGTCGATGGGTACGCTGGATCCACGTGCCGGAGGAGGTTGCGGTCTGCATGGGTGATGGGCATGCGCCCGGACGGTCCGAGCAGGAGGACAGGCTCGGCGCCGAGTGGGAGACGCACCGGCCCGCGGTCTTCGGCGTGGCCTACCGGCTGCTGGGGAGCGTGGCCGATGCCGAGGACGTGGCCCAGGACGTGTGGCTGCGCGCGGCCGGATCCGACCTGCACGAGGTCGACGACCTTCGGGCCTGGTTGGTCACGGTCGCCGCACGACGGTCGTACGACATCCTCAAGAGCGCTCGCTCCCGCCGGGAATCCTATGTCGGGCCGTGGCTGCCGGAACCGCTGCTGACCGGGCCGGACGCCTCGGAACGGGTGCTCGTCGACGAGTCCGTGAGCACGGCGATGCTGCTGATCATGGAGGAGCTGAGCCCACCGGAGCGGGTCGCCTTCGTCCTGCACGACATCTTCGGTTTCGAGTTCGCCCGGATCGCGGAAGTGCTCGACGTGTCCGTACCAGCGGCCCGGCAGCTCGCCTCGCGGGCACGGCGCCGGGTGACCAAAGCGAAGCAGTCCCCTTCCCCGGCGCCGAAAGCGGAGCGCGAACGGCTGCTGGCGACCTTCCGCGCCGCCTACGAATCCGGCGACCTGGCCGGCCTGGTGCGGCTCCTGCACCCGGACGCCGTCTACGTCACCGACGGCGGCGGCAAGATCTCCGCGGCACGCAAGCTCATCCACGGTGGTGAGCGGGTGGCCGAGGTGATGGTGCGAGTGGGTCGCCAGTGGCGTCCGGACCACATCGACTTCGTCGAGGTCGGCGGCGAACCCGCCCTCGTGTTCCGCCGGCAGGGCCGCGTTTTCTCCGTCGACACGGTGCAGATCACCGACGGTCTGATCACCGCGTACCGCAGGGTCATGAACCCGGACAAACTTTCTCAGGTCTGAGCTGTCACACCTGCCGAGGCTGCCTCGTCTCCCTGCCGAGAACGCACGACGCGCCCGGAGGGCGCGGCTCGGACCACACGAAGGAATCGAAGGAACTGTGACGAACACGCAGCGCGTCCGCATCGACAAGCAGCACCCGGCCGCCTACAAGGCCCTCATCGCCCTGTCGGCGGAGGCGGACAACGGCGCCGTCGCGGCCGGGCTCGACCCGCTCCTGGTCGAGCTGGTGAGGATCCGCACCTCCCAGATCAACGGCTGCGCGTTCTGCCTGCGCATGCACACCCGTGACGCCCTCAAGAAGGGCGAAAACCCCGACCGGATCGCGGTGCTGCCCGCGTGGGAAGAGACCGAGTACTTCTCGGCGACGGACCGCGCCGCCCTCCGCCTGACCGAGGCGATCACCCGCGTACCGGACGGACACGTCAGCGACGAGGACTACAGCGCCGCCGCGGCCGAACTCACCGAAGACCAGATCTCGGCCGTCTCCTGGCTGGTCACGGTGATGAACGCCTTCAACCGCGTCGCCATCACCAGCCGCTACCAAGTCGCCGGCTGACCTCGCCCCGCCAGTCTGCCGGGCGCCGGCGGGCCGGCGGCCTCGGAGGAGGCCGCGGCCCTGGCGGCGGTGGCAGCGGGTTCGGTTCTGCTGCCGGGTGACGCGGGATACGACGACGGACGCCCTGTGTTCAACCTGCATCACGAACTGGTGCCCGCGGTGATCGTGCCGGCCCAGAGCACGGCCGATGCGCAGGCCGTCGCTTTCGCGGCGGAGGACCACCGGCCGGTTCTGGTTGAGCGAATGGCCGACGCGCTGCGGGCGTGGGCCGATTGGCACCCGGGCACCCCGGAAACCATGATTTCGTCGTTCGCCGTGCTGCGGCTGCGACCGATGCCCGAACCGCTACGCGGCGCATTCACGATGTCCTTGCGGTTGGCCTACAACGGCACGGCCCAGGACGGCGAGCGCATGGTGGCTCCACTGCGGACAGTGAGCCCCGGCAATCCTCGACACCGTAAGAGACACCGTACAGCTCAAGTGGTCGGTCGCCGAGCTACTCGACGGCATGCGGCCCTGACAAAGCGACCGGCGGCTGGTGAACAACCTCGCGCCGATAGCGGCGCCCGACGCCGCCGCGATCTACGAACCGGAACGCTACGCGCGCCTGGCGGCCGCCAAGTTGACCCACGACCCGGCCACCATGTTCCAGATCAACCACAACGTCGTGCCGGCCACCTGAACACGCAGATCCGCGCACTCATCCGGCCGGGTCCACAGTGGACGTCACGGCGGGCGGCACCGGAGCCGGAACGTCCCCGAACGACGCAACGAAAGTCAGCAGAACATGCCTCGACAGCTCGATCTGGCCCGGCGGCACGTCCACCTCGCGTGACGTGACAGCCACCTTTCGCGGAGAGTGGGAGGCCCAGCACCCCCACGGGACGGTGATCTACCGCAATCTGACAGCCGACCCGCTCCCCCACCTCACCGACGACGTGTTCATCGCCGGGAACGAGGACCCCCTGCGTGCCACACTGGCCCGCGAGCTCGAACAGGCCGACGTCGCCTGATCACCGCCCCGATGTACAACCTCACGGTCCCCAGCACGCTCAAGGCCTGGATCGACTTCATCCCCGAGCTCACCTTCGCCATGAAGCGGGCATGGGGACCGGAAGCCGTTCGCCGGTACGAAGCGTCTCGGGCCCGAGCACACGAGGACGCCGTCACCAAGGCCAAGGAGTTGGCGGCTCGCTTCGCCTGAGCCGCCCCGCCGACGACGTCCGAGCCGACGAGTGCTGAGCCACACCGGGCCGGCCGGGTACCGTGCGGCAGTGACCACGCTCGACGACCGCGGCGGTGCGCCGCTCAGGCGGCTGCACTGCGCGCCGCACCCGGGGCGGGAGTACCTGCCCATCGAGCTCGCCCTGCGCGACATGCGGGCCGCGCACGGGCGCGACCCCGAGACGGGTGACGGGTCCGGCACGCGGTCGTGGGTCGGGGTCTGCCTGGGCATGATCGTGCTCGACACGTTGTCGGGGACGTCCGCGCCGGCGGGGCAGCGATTCAAGCGGCTGCTGATCGAACACGGCGTGGACCACGACGACGCGGTGGTGCTGTGGATCATCCGCAACTCGCTGCTGCACGGCTACGGCCTGCCACGTCCGGCCGACGTGCGGCACCGGCGCGTGGAGGTGACCGGCGAGACCGACGCGTTCGCACTCGACACCGGCGACGCACGACTGGTGCGGCTGAGCGCACCGGTGTTCTGCAGCCACCTTGTGGAACGGGTGGCGGCGTCGGTGCCGCACCGGTGGGACACGAGCCTCATCCACACGCACGACGCGCCCGCGGACGTTCGCTACGTGCCGTCCCCCGACCGCGGCGACCACATCGGGTAGGGGACTCCTGCTCGCGGATCCGCCGGCCCCGCCCGCAGCGGTTTTCAGAGCGAGCCGGTCGCCGCTTGCAGGCCGAGGCTCGTGGCCGCGACGGCGATCCACAGGACGCCGCCGAGCAGGAGCGGGCGCGGGCCGGCGCGGCGCATGTCCGCCAGGCGCAGGGAAAGCCCGATGCCCGCCAGTGCGGTGGTGATGAGGAACGTGCCCAATGTGGACAGTGCGGGGTGCCAGGAGGCGGGCACGACGCCGAGGGTGTCGAGCGCCGCGGCGGCGATGAAGCCCACCAGGAACAGCGGGACGATGCGCCGCCACGGCATGGTGCGGATGCTGAATCCGGCCCCGCCCGCGTTCTGGCGGGCTTCGCGGCGGGCGGTGAGGAACGCGAGCACGATCACGATGGGGATGAGCGTGAGCGTGCGGGTCAGCTTGACGACGATGCCGTACGAGCCGGCGTCGCCGCCGTAGGCGAAGGAGGCGGCGACGACCGAGGAGGTGTCGTTGATGGCCGTGCCCGCCCACAGGCCGAAGCTGTGCGAGCTCATGCCGAGCAGGTGGCCCAGCGGCGGGAACAGCAGCACGGCGGCGATGTTGAAGGTGAAGATCGTGCCGATGGCGTAGGCGACGTCCGTCTGCTTCGGCTTGATGACGGCGGTGGTGGCGGCGATCGCGGACGCGCCGCAGATGCCCGTGCCCACGCCGATCAGCGTGCGTGTGTCGCGATCGATGCCGAGCCGGCGGCCCAGCAGCCAGGCCCCGCCGAGGGCCACGGTGAGCGTGCCGAGCATAACGGGCAGCGACTGCACCCCGACGCGGACCACTTCCTGCAGCGACAGCCCGGTCCCGAGCACGACGATCGACAGCTGGAGCACCGGTTTCGAGGCCACGCCGTAGCCCGGCGCCCACCGCTGCTCGCGCAGCCCCGGCACGACCGCCGCGGCCAGCGCGCCGAGCAGGATGCCGAACACGGGTCCGCCGACGATCGGGACCAGCGAGCCCAGCGCGGTCGCGACTCCGGCGACGAGAAGCGCCACCAGCAGTCCCGGAACGGCTTCGGCGACGCGGTCCCGCGCCGGGTGCCGGTCGGCGACCCGGTCCTGGGTGGCGGTCACCGGGCGCCCGCTCGTTCGCGTGTCCCCATCGACATTCCCCTCCCGAGTCCGCCCGTGCCCAAATGTACGTACATTGAACGTAGATTATGTCCGCACATTTGGCTACCGGTAGTGTCGGGCGAGACAGCCCGGAGGAGGCCATGGCCCCACGAACGCTGAGCCGCTCCGGCTCCGAACCGCTCTGGCGCCAGCTCCAGCGCGAGCTGCTGACCAGGCTCGATGCCGGTGAGTTCACCGAACAGTTCCCGGGTGAGCTCGCGCTGGCCGAGGAGTACGGTGTCAGCCGCCACACGGTGCGCCAGGCCCTGCGCCAGCTCCGCGCCGACGGGGTGGTCGTCGCCGAGCGCGGTCGTCAGCCGCGGGTCGCCCCGCCGGCCGAGATCGCGCAGCCGCTGGGCGCGCTCTACAGCCTGTTCACGTCCGTCGAGGCGGCCGGCCTCGCGCAGCACAGCATCGTCCGCACGTTCGACGTCCGCGCCGACGCACTCGTCGCCGAGCGCCTCGACCTCGAAGCCTCGACGCCGCTGGTCTATCTGGAGCGCCTCCGCCTGGCGGGCGACGAGCCGCTGGCGATGGACCGCGTGTGGCTGCCCGCCGACGTCGCGAAACCGTTGCTGCAGGCCGACTTCACGCACACCAGCCTCTACGGCGAGCTCGCCCGCCGCACCGGCATCCGCCTCGACCAAGGCCGCGAAGAGGTGCACGCCGTCATCCCCACCGCCGCCGAACGCACCCAGCTCGCCTGCGCCCACGACGTCGCGGCCTTCGCCATCAACCGCCTGAGCCACTCCCAGGGCCGCCCGATGGAGTGGCGCCACACCCTCGTCCGCGGCGACCGCTACGCGTTGACGGCCGAGTTCTCCGCCGCCGGGTACCGGCTGGTCAGCCAGTCCTGACGCGCCACGCGGCCGCGAACCGCACCAAGTCGGAGATCACTCGCGCGTCACTCACGGGTCATCGAGTTCTTCCGGAACCGCGCGGGCGAGGTGCCCACCGCGGCGCGGAACGCCTCCACGAACGCCGATTCGGACCGGTAGCCGACCTCCCCCGCGATGCGCACCACGAATCGGTCGGAGTTCGCCAGCAGGTCGGCGGCGATCATCATGCGGACGGTGGTGAGCAGCGTCGACACGGTGCCCCCGGTGCGCGCCGTGAACCGCCGCACGAACGTGGCACGCGACATCGAGGCCGCCGCGGCCATGCGCTCGATGGTCCACGGTTCGCGGGGCCGTTCGACGACGCCGGCGATCACCTCACCCAGCACGTCGTCACCCATCGCGGTCCCCAGCGCGGGCATCCTGAGGCGTTGCTCGGGGCGGCTGCGCAGCGCCATCGCGAGCAGCGCGTCGCACACCGAGGACACGATGGCGCTCGTTCCCGGGCCGTCGAAGGCGGCTTCCGCGCGCAGGACCTCGGCCAGGGCCAGCGCCGAAGCGTTGAGCGTGACGTGCAGCAGGGACGGCAGCAGGCGGAACAGCAGCATTCCGGCGGCTGTGTCGAAGTGGAAGTGGCCGCAGAACAGGTCGTGGTCGGGCTCGGCGCCGACGGTGCGGCGAGTGGTGAACGCGGCGCCCTGTTCGTCTTCGAACGGCAGCTCCCGGCCTGAGGTCACTCTGACGTGGTGGGCGTCGCCGTGCGGGAGGACGAGCAGATGCCCGGGGGCGAGGTCGACGACGGCCGCCGCCGTGGTCACGGTGCACCTGCCTTCGAGCGCGACGTAGAACGGCATTTGCCAGGGTGCCGCCGCTTCGTGGTCCACGGAGAACCTGCCGGCCATCAGGCACCGCACGTCGATGCTGCTCTCCGGGTGCACGAGCCGGATGAGCCGGCTCAGCGCGTCCATGAGCCGATTCCGGTGAAACGTGAGCCGTTCACGCGTGGTCCCCTCCTTCGGTGCGGGCAATCATCCAAGGGCCTCGAACGTGAACGCCACCGGATCAGAGGTGGCGCAAGCGTAGTCTGCGAAGCGCAGGTTCGACGCGCTTCGCTCAGTGTCCACGCAACAGATTCACGAGGTATTCGGGAACGTCGCGAGAAACGGAGACAAAGCCATGCCGACGATCACCACCGACGACGGTGTCGAGATCTTCTTCAAGGACTGGGGCACCGGCCAGCCGATCGTGTTCAGCCACGGTTGGCCGCTGTCGGCGGACGACTGGGACAACCAGATGTTGTTCTTCCTGCAGCAGGGCTATCGCGTCATCGCCCACGACCGGCGCGGTCACGGCCGCTCGTCGCAGGTCGCCGACGGACACGACCTCGACCACTACGCCGACGACCTCGCCGCGGTCACCGCGCACCTCGACCTGCACGACGCGATCCACGTCGGGCACTCCACCGGCGGCGGCGAGGTCGTGCGCTACCTGGCCCGCCACGGCGAGGCCCGCGTCGCCAAGGCCGCGATCCTGTCCGCCATCCCGCCGCTGATGCTGCAGACCGACTCGAACCCGGGCGGCCTGCCCAAGAGCGCCTTCGACGACCTGCAGGCGCAGCTGTTGGCCAACCGTTCGGTGTTCTACCGTGCGGTGGCCTCGGGCCCGTTCTACGGCTACAACCGGTCCGGCGCCGAACCCGACGAGGCGATCATCCAGAACTGGTGGCGCCAGGGCATGATGGGTAGCGCGCTGGCCCACTACGACGGCATCGTCGCGTTCTCCCAGACCGACCAGACCGAGGACCTGAAGAAGATCACCGTCCCCGTCTTCGTCGGCCACGGTGACGACGACCAGGTCGTCCCCTACGCCGACGCCGCCCTGCTGTCGTCGAAGCTCCTGCAGAACGCCACGTTGAAAATCTACCCGGGCTTCCCGCACGGCATGCCGACCACCAAGGCCGAGACGATCAACGCGGACCTGCTGGAGTTCTTCCGCTCCTGACCGGCGCGCCCTGCTCTACCTCGCCCCCGCAGCGGGCGAGGTAGAGCGACTCGTCCGGACTGCCGTTTCCTGTGTGGACAGTCCGTCGGCAGCTCGCCGGGTCACCGCACGGTGAGCCGCGTGAGGCTTGCCGTCGGGTTCCCGGTGACGTGGACGGCGACGTAGCGCGCCGTGCCGGTGAGGGCGACCGTCGTGGTGCGGCGCGCGGTGGGCGTTCGCGCTGCGGTGTAGGTGCGGCCGTCGATGCTCGTCTCGACCGTGAAGGCGGGTAGGCGGCCGCCGGTCCAGGTCAGTTCGGCCGTGGTGACGTCGTGGGCCGCTCCTAGGTCGACGACGAGGCGGCCGTTCGGGCCCGGGCGCCACGAGGTGCGCGGATCGTCGTCGACGGCGGCGGCAGGGGTGGTCATGCCCGGTGGGAGGGGTTCGGCGGGGAAGGTGACCGCGCCCAAAGCCAGGTCCGGCAAGGGGTACGGGCGGGTCCGGTGGGCGGTGACCGTCACCGGGTGCCGGGCGGGGAGGACCACGGGCCGCCATGGTTCGCCCGTCGGCTGCACCGAAAGAACCACGGTGCGGTCGGCGGTCAGCCGGAGAGTGGCGGCGTCGACGACGGTCGCGCGCACGCCGGCGGGCAGGGCGTGGCCCACGCCGCGCACGGTGAAGCGCGCCGGTTCGACGCGGGCTTCGGCGGGCGACGCCGACACCGACCACGAAGTGCCGGTCGCGGTGACGACCTGCGAGCCCTGGTACAGCGCCGCAGCTCCGCCCGAGGCGGGCAGGGTCAGGGTTCCCGACGTCGCTGCGCCGGAGAGATTGAACAGCACGAGGTGCCCGTCGAGCACGGAAACCCGCAATGCCGCGTCACTCGCCGTCGGACGGGGCGCGCGCACCGCGGCGTCCAGCTCGCGCGGGTCCGGGTGGCATTCGACGTGCAGGGGCGCGGAATCGCCGTCGGACAGCACGATCCGGTCGCCGGTGACGGTGGCCGGGTGCGGTGAGCCGGACACGACGAACCCGGCTCGGCCGTCGACGTCGAGCCAACCGCCGGTCGTGCTGACGGCGGGCAGCGGGTAGGTGCCGGCCGCGGTCCACGTGGTGCCGTCGGCCGAGGTTTCCACGCGATAGCGACGGCCGGCGGCGGCCTCCCAGGCCACGCAAACGCGGTCGAACCGTTGTGGCGCACCGAAATCGAGCGCGAGCCAGCTGTCGGCGCGCGGGCGGTCGGCGACGGAGACAGCCCAGCGCGTGGTCGCGTCGCCGTCGTTCGCGTACTTCGCCTCCTTGCCCGGCGAAGCCGAAGAGGCCGAAGCCGCGGCCGCGCGGGCGAGGTCGGGGCCCGGCGCCCCGTCGCGGACTTCGAACGACCACACCGAATATCCGTACGCCGGGTCCGGCTGCACGCCGAGGATCCGCACGTACCGGGCCGTCACCGCGGAGAAAGTCACGTCGTCGGTGCGCCCGCCGCCGGACGGCGGCGCCGGCGCGACGGGGACGGTCACCACGCCTTCGGCGGTGCGGTAGGTCCGCTCGCCGGTCAGCCCCGGCACGCCGGGCATGGCGAGGTTGTACACCGACACCACACCCTCGCCGGCGCCCAGACCGGTGCTGGAGTACACCGCCGCGCCCGTCGGCAGGGTCGCGAAACCGGCGTAGCCGTGGTCGAACTTCCACACCGCGGCGCTCGCGTCGAAGCCGTCGCGAACCTTCGCCCACGTCGTCGCGTGCCGGTCCCGCACGGCCAGCGCGGTGGACGGCAGCAACATGGGCGTGGCCCCGCTGACGGCGAACAGCCAGTCGTCGTGGTGCGGCTGCCACGCGAACTTCGTGAACCCCGGTTTGCTCACCGCCGCTGCCCACGCGGCGGGGCTGCGGTGCGCGAGCAGGCCGGGCCCGTCGCCGAAATCCGCGACGCCGACGGCGTGCGCGTCGAATTCCGCCTGGCTCACCGGACGCACCGGGCCACCGTGGTCCGCGCGCCATTCGTGCAGCAGGTAGCTGATCGCGATCTCCGCGCGTGCCTCCGGCTCGTACTTGGGCTCGCCCGAGAACTTCGTGACGCGATCAGCGGGCGCGTAGGCCTGGTACGGCTCCAGCCGTTCGGCCAGCTGCGCCTCGGCGCGCGCGGCGTAGCGGTCGCCGAGCACCTGCGCGCGGAACGCCAGCGGGATGACGTCGCGGCCGTACAGGTGCTCGCGGTCGGCGACCATCGGCATCAGGGGTTCGCCGGCGTCGCTGGCCATCAGCAGCATCGTGCGCCACAGCAGCTCGCCGTTGGGCTGCGCGGTGAGCACCTCCGGCAGCGGCTGCCCGGCCAGCAGGAAGTGCATCGCGTTGCGGCCGGAGGTCCGCCAGAGCTCTTCCTGGTAGTGCGGGCCGAAGGAACCGTGGTTCTCCACCAGGAACGTGTCGTAGAGGTTCTCCGCCGTGTTGGCGGAGATGGGCACACCGTCCACCACGCGCGGGTTGGCCAGGTCCGCGGCGGGCAGCGCGGTCTCGTTGCGGCTCCACCGCCCGAACCACTCGCGCCACTGCACGGCGCGGGGATCCGTTGCGGCCCAGGCCATCCCCGGGGCGAGGGCCTGGGCGTACACGCCCATCTCCTCCAGCTTGGTGTCGCCGACGTGCCCGCCGGCCAGCCCGTTCGGCGTCCAGTCGCCGGACAGCGGGTCGTTGCCGGTACCGAGCCCGGCGGTGTACGCGGCCTGCCCGGTCGCGATCTCGTCCAGGTTCGCGCGCGTGGCAGCGTCGAGGTCGTGCCACAGCAACCGGCCGGCCAGCTGGAAATAGGACTGGAACGTGGTGTCGAAGAACAGCCGGCGGCCCCACTCGGTGCCGCCGGTGATGAGGTTGCTCGCCGCGAAGTGCCGGATGGTGTCGACGGTGTGCCGGTGCAGTACCTCGCGCTCGACGCCCGTGACCGCAGCGTCGTACCCGTCTCGCGTGAGCAGGACCGCGTTGCCCAGGACCACGGCGAACGTGAAGTCCTTCGCCGGGTAGACGCCGGCCGCCGGGTCGAACTGCTGCTCGGCCCAGCGGGTGTGGCGCAGCAGCACGCGCAGGTAGGTCGCGGCGACGTCGTCGGGCGCTTCCCCACCGCGGGCCGGGGCGTCGGCCCGCGCCGCCGGGGTCACCAGGCCCGCGCTCACCAGCGCGAGCCCGCCCGCGCCGAGTCCCTGAAGCACCGCGCGCCGCCTCAGCGCCATGTCCGCCCCCTCGTTGACAACCTTGTCATCACGTCGGCGCCGATTCTGCTTGCCGAGGCGACCGGCAGGCAACGCCGGACGGGAAACCCGTCCGATTCAGGACAACTCAGCCGGCGTCGGACCCGTTCGCGGTGCGCCCCAGCCGCAGAGCGGAAACGAGGAAGAAGATGCCGCCCAGGGTGGCGTAGCCGGCGAGGGTGGTGAGGGACGCACTGTCCTTTGTGGCCTGCAGGGCGAACGAAGCGCCGGCCAAGACGGAGATGCCGCCGCTGAAGATCACGGGCCACTGGCCGCCCAGGGTGCGGCGCAGGAGGCCGACCGCGAGCTGCACGAGGCCGGCCACGATCGCCCAGGCGCCCCAGACGCCGAGGACGGCGGGGATGCCCGACGAGGCCGCCACGGCCAGGCCCACGGCGGCGAGCAGGCTGATCACCACGTTCACATACAGGCCGGTGACCGGCTTGCTCCCCTTCGCCGAACGGGCGTCGACGACGGCCGCGGCCACGTCGAACAGCGGGTAGAGCACGAGCAGTGTGGTGCTGACCGGACCGAGGCTCGCCCCGGTCACGAACAGCAGCGCGGCCCAGACCACAGCGAACGCGAAACGGATGAAGTACAGCCGCCGCAAGGGTTTCGCGATGCCCACGGGGGCCGGAGCGGTACTGGTGCTCATGGAGTTCTCCTTCGTCGCGGGACTGTGCCCGGCCAGGTAGACAGATCGTTCTATCTTGTGGTGAGGACTATGGCAGCCGCGAAGCCGAGTCGTCAAGACCGACCGTTCTATCTGCTACCGTGGAACCATCGACGAGAGGTGGGCGGCGAAGTGTCCGAAGCACGAGCCCGGCTGCTCGCTTCGGCGACGCGGCTGTTCTATTCGGAGGGTCTCCACTCGGTCGGCATCGACCGGGTCATCGCCGACGCGGGCGTCACGCGCGCCACGCTCTACCGGCACTTCCCGAGCAAGGACGACCTGCTGGTCGCGTACCTGACGGCGGCCGACCAGGCGATCCGCGCCGACATCGAGACCGCTCGCGCCGGCAGGGCCTCCGGGGCCGACGCCGTCCGCGCGGTCGCCGAGTCGATCGCCGACGGCATCCGCACGCCCGGATTCCGCGGCTGCGCGTTCCTCAACGCCGTCGCGGAGTACCCCGATCCCGCGCACCCCGTCCACCAGGCCGTTCTCACTCACCGGCAGTGGTTCCTGGAGGTCGTCACCGAGCTGCTCGCGCAGGCCGGCGAGACGGCGCCCGAGCCGGCCGCGAGGCACTTCGTCATGCTGCGCGACGGCGCCATGGCCGCCGGCTGCCTCACCGATCCGGCACCGGTCTGCGAAACCTTCCGCCTCGGCGTCGAGGGAATCCTGAAGTACCGGGACACTCCGGTCGTGACCCCGAAGAAGACCGGCCGGGCGTCGTAGGTTCGATCCATTTCGCCTGGTCGCGCGCCGCCACCCTCGACCTCCGGCGCGCGCGGCGGTGAGCGCCGCCACTATTGAATGAACATTCATTGACCTTCGGGCGCTCCCGTGTCCCGTCTTATTAAATGAACATTCATTAGCGGAGGCAGTCATGACCAGCACCCTCGCCCCCGCCCACTGGACCCCCGACCGCATCGGCGACCTGCGCGACCGCGTCGCGCTCGTGACCGGCGGCAACAGCGGCATCGGCCGCGAGACCGCCCGCGTGCTGACCCACCACGGCGCTCGCGTCCTCCTGGCCGGCCGCAGCCAGGAGAAGCTCGACGAAGCCGTCGCCACCCTGCGCAACGACCAGCCCACCGCGCGGCTGGACACCGTCGTGCTGCGTGCCGGACCTGAGCCCCACCGAACGCCACGTCGAGGGCCCCGCCGGCCCCCTCCGGCTGCGCGTGTTCACACCGCCCGAGCCACGCGCGGTCCTCTACCGCATCCACGGCGGCGGCTGGGCCGCCGGAGCACCGGAGGACGACGACCTCGTCAACGACCGCCTCGCCCGTGCGACCGGCGCGATCGTGGTCAGCCCGGAATACCGGCTGGCGCCCGAGGCCACCGTCCCCGAGCAGATCGAAGAGACCGTCGCCGTCGCCCGCCGGCTCGCCCGGCACGCGGCCGCGGAGTTCGGCACCGGCCGGCTGCTGATCGGCGGCATCTCCGCCGGCGCGCACCTCGCCGCAGCGACGCTGCTGGCCCTGCGCGACGCCGGTGACCCCGCGTTCGGCGCGTTCGGGGGCGCTAACCTCGACTGCGGCATCTACGACCTGGGCCTGTCCCCCAGCGCCGCCGCGGCCACCGAAGACAGCCTCGTGCTCACCCGGTCCTGGATCGACGGCCTGCCCGACCTCGCCCTCCCGCGCCACACGCCGGAGCAACGGCGCGCCCCGCAGCTGTCCCCGGCTCTGGCCGACCTCGCCGGTTTCCCGCCCACCCTGCTGACCGTCGGCGATCTCGACCCACTTCGCGACGACGCGATCCTGCTCGCCTCCCGGCTGCGTCTCGCCGGCCGCGACGCGCGGCTGGAGATCTGGCCCAAAGCCCCGCACGCATTCACCAACATGGCCACCCCGCTGGGAGACCTCGCCCTCGACAGCGCCATCGCGTGGATCAACGACCTCCTCGAGCCACCGCGCACGGCGCCCGACCCCGCGGCGGTCGTGCACCGGTTCGTCACCGAGGTCGTCAACGGCGGCGACCTCGACGTCGTCGACGAACTCTGGCACGACGACCTCGCGTGGCACGCCGGCAGCGCCGGCGACCTCCACGGCCTCGAGGCCTACAAGGCGTCCCTGCGCGCCGCGATCGGCGATGCCTTCACCGGCATGCACCTGACCGTGCACGACACCCTCGTCGACGGCGACACAGTCGTGCTCCGGTTCACCAACAGCGGCACCCACACCGGGCCGTTCCTCGGTGTCGCCGCCACCGGCCGTCACGCGAGCTGGTTCGGCATCGGCATCTACACCGTGCGGGCGGGCAAGATCGCCGAGGCGTGGTTCGGCGAGGACATGCTCGGCCTGCTGCGGCAGCTCCGCGCGAATGAACATTCATTAGGATGACGGCATGGCCCGGACCCGAGACCCCGAGAGCAAGCAGCGGCAGCTGCTGGACGGCGCGCTCGCCGAGTTCGCCGAGCACGGCATCGGCGGCGCCCGCGTGGAGCGCATCGCCACCCGCGCCGGGGTCAGCGCCGGGCTCGTGTATTCCTTCTACGACGGCAAAGAAGGGCTGTACGAGGCGGTCTACGACGCCATCGTGGAGCAGGTCGTCTCCGGGATCCCCCTCGACGCGGACGACCTGCCCGAATACGCGGGCCAGCTCTACGACGCGGGACTGCGGTACCCGGACGTGATGCGCTTCATCACCTGGTACCAGCTCGAACGCGGCGGCGTCCGGCCCGTCGTCGCCAAGTCCATGACCGACAAAACCGCCGCGATCGAGGACGCGCAGCGCCGCGGCGCCGTGACCGCTCAGCGAACGCCCGGCGAGCTGCTCGCCCTCGTGCTGACTATCGCGAACATGTGGCAGAACCAGGGCGAAGACGTCGGCGGCCTCGTCCCCGAACCCGAACGCCGCCGCCTCGTCACCGACACCGTCCGGCAGCTGGTGGACCCGGCTCACTGACGGCGGTCCGTCCGCTGTCCATCCACTGTGGAGCGGATTCCGCGCCTCGCACCGCCGCGACGGCACGCGCGCACCGCTTCACCCGAATCGGAGGAGCCCGCGGCCCCCGGACGTGTTTCGGTGACGGCAATCGCCCCGGGGGGCGGGCGCGAGACCTGCGGAGGGCTCATGACCGGAGACACGCGGCCCCGGGTCGTCGCGGGCAGGCTGTGGGCCGGCGGCGGCGCGACGGCAGTGGTCGCGGCACTGGCCGCCATCGTGGTGGTGCTCGTCGCGCGCGGCCTGTTCGACGTGCCCGTGCTGGCCCCTGAAGGCGAGGGCGCTTGGGGCGGTGTCGGCACGGTGGCCTACGCGGTCGGCGCCGCCGTCGTCGCCCTCGCGGCGACGGGACTGCTCCACCTGCTTTTGATCAGCACGCCACGCGCGAAGTCGTTCTTCGTTTCGATCATGCTGCTCGTCACCGCGATCGCCGTCGTCATCCCGCTGGGCCTCGACGCGGACCGCGGCGCCCGGTTCGCGACGGCCGCGGGGAACCTCCTCATCGGTCTCGTGATCACGAGCACGCTGTCCGGCGTCGCCGGCGCGGCGGTCCGGGCGGGCCGGGCGGTGCGGTGAGCTCAGCCCGGCGGCACCGGGGAACCGATCCCGGCGCCGGAATTCACCTCCGCCGGGTGATGCCGCGAGGGGCGGTCGCTGGGAACGCTTCCGGTGACCGTTTACGGCAGCTCTCGCGGGCGGAGCCCGCGGCCGGGGCAGGCCGGGGGACACGGCCGGGAGCCGCTCGACCCTGTTTGGCGGTCCGTTGTGGACGGACCTCCCGGTCGTGCGGGTGTCGAGCATCGGAGGCGTGATGGCACTGGCTCAATCGGACTACCCGTTCCTGGACGTGATCTGGACCATGCTGGTGTTCTTCGGCTGGGTGGTCTGGTTCTGGATGCTCATCGTGATCTTCGGCGACCTCTTCCACCGCTCGGACGTCTCGGGCTGGGGCAAGGCCGGCTGGACCGTGTTCGTCCTGGTGCTGCCGTTCATCGGCGTGCTGATCTATCTCATCGCGCAGGGCAAGCACATGGGCGAACGCCGCCGGGCCGAGGCGTCGTCCAACCAGAAGCAGTTCGACGACTACGTTCGCTCGGTGGCCGGCAACGGCGACAAGGGCGCCGCCGGCCAGATCGCCGAAGCGAAGAAGCTTCTCGACACCGGCGCCATCAACGCGCAGGAGTACGAATCCCTGAAGGCCAAGGCACTCGCTCGGTGAGCGCGGGCCGGCCAGGCCCCGCCGGCAGGCCGAGGCCGGCGGGGCCGCTCCTGCTCTCCGCCGCGACCGGGTGACCGGCCAGGCCGGTTTCCGGTAAGGAGCAGGCGGAGGTGGGCATGGCCGAGCAGGGGGGCGACCGAAACGCCGGGCGGCGACGCGCGGCGGGCATCTACGGGGTGATCGTCACCGCGGCCATCCTGACCGCCGTGGGCGGGCAGCTCTCCACCCTGTCGCTGGCCGTCGCGGTCGTGGTCACGCTGCTCGTCTACTGGACGGCCGAGGAATACGCGGAGCTGCTGGGCGAGGAAGTCGAGGACGGCAAACTGCCGAGCCGGGCACGGATCGCCGCGGAGCTGCGGGCCACGTGGCCCATGGTGACGGCCTCTTTCGGCCCGATCGCCGCGCTGCTGCTGGCCCGGCTCGCCGGCGCCTCACCCGTGGCCGCGGCCAACACCGGGCTGGCGGTGGCCGTGGTGGTCCTGACCTACCACGCGTGGTCCGCGGCGCGGGTGGCCCGGCTGCGCGGCGCGGCGCTGATCGTGACGACCTGCGCGGCCGGGCTGCTCGGCGTCGTCATGATCCTGTTGAAGAACCTGATTCTCGTCCACCTGCATTGAACGGCACCCAGTCGGCGCCCGTCTCCTCGCGGAACGCCGCCACAGCGGCGCCGACAGTGGGGTAGAAACGAGTGGGGTCCAAGGTACGGGTCAGCTCGTACCGGTCGATCTTGCGCCGCACCGGGTCCTTGACTTCGGCCATGACCAGGTTGATGTCGCGGGCGTTGAGCTCGTCGTCGAGGTCACGAAGCATGTCGGCCGCGGTCGTGTCCAGGTCGGTCACCGGCTCGGCGGCCACGAGAATCCAGCTGGGGGCGGGACTTTCCGAGGCCAGCCGGCGGATCTCGCCGCGGAAGGTCCTGGCGTTGGCGAACATCAGCGGCGCGTCGAACCGGAAGATCACCAGGCCCGGAAGCCGCAGTGCGTGCGGGTAGGACCGGACGTCGTGGAACCCGCGCAGACCCCCGACCTGCCCGAGGATCGTGTGGTAAGGCAGCCACGCGTGCCGGAACACGTTCAGGATCGACAGTCCCACGGCGATCGCGATGCCGGGCAGCACGCCGAGCAGGGCAACGCCGGCCAGCGCGGCGACCGAAAGCAGGAACTCGGTCTTGCGCTGCCGCCACAGCCGCACCGTCCCGGGCACGTCGGACAGCGACAGCGCGGCGGCGATGACGATCGCGGCCAGTACCGGCTGTGGCAGGTTCCGGAACAGGCCGGGCGCCGCCACGATCATCACTGTGATCAGCACAGCGCCGACGACGCCCGTCAGCTGGGTGCGCGCCCCCGCCTGCTGCGCGACCGCGGTCCGCGAGCTGCTGGTGCTGACCGGAAACCCTTGGAAGAGCCCTGCCGCCAGGTTCGCCACCCCGATGCCCGTCATCTCCTGGTTGCCGTGGACCTCCTGCCCGGTGCGGGCGGCGAAGGCCGAAGCCGTGGAGATCGTGTCCGCCAGCGACACCACCGCGATGCCCACCGCGCCGGCCAACAGCGGCGCGAGATCGGCCAACCCCACGTGCGGGAACGTCAGCGGAGGAAACCCGGCCGGAAGAACGCCGACCACCTGCACGCCGTGCTCGGCCAGGTCGAGCAGCGGAACCGCGATGAGCGCGAGCACGACGACGACCAGGACCGCGGGGACTTTGCGCACCCATCGCTGCAGCACCAAGATCACCGCGAGCGCGCCGAGGCCCACCGCCGCGGCCGCGCCGACCACCTCGCCGCCCGCGATTTGCCGGGCCACCGCGCCGATTTCGGCGATGAGCCCCTCCGCGTCGACGCTGAACCCGCACAGCTTCGGCAGCTGGCCCACCACGATGGTCAGAGCCAGCCCGTTGAGATACCCGATCATCGTGGGCTTCGAGATGAGGTCGGCGATGAACCCGAGTTTCGCGACCGAGGCGACGATCATGATCACCGCCACCATGATCGCCAGCATCGACGCCAGTGCGACGGCCCGCGCCGGGTCGGACTCCGCCGCCACGAGCGGCAGAATGGTCGCCGCGATCATCGGCCCGAGCGAGGAGTCGGGCCCCAGCACGAGGATCCGTGACGGCCCGAACACCGCGGAACCCAGCAGGCACAGGATCGACGTGTACAGACCGGTGATCGCGGGCAACCCGGCGAGCTCCGCGTACGCCATGCCTTGCGGCACCAGGAGCGTCGTGAGGACGACACCCGCCACCACGTCCTTGACCAGCCACTGGCGCCGGTAGGTCCGCACCACCCGCAGACCGGGGATCCATTGGACCATGGCGCCGATCCCTTCTGTCGACAGCCGGTGCCTGCGATGGTAATCAAGCCACCGGTACCGGTCCTCGCCTCAGAAGGAGGAGCCAGCGCGCGGATTCCGTCCACTGTGGAGATCGTCCGCCGACGACGGTCAGTCCGTGACGCCGGCCGCGTCCAGCAGGGTCCGCGCGGTGGCGAGGGCCAGGCCGCGCAGGTCGTCGGCGCCGACACCGGCGAGGCTGCCGGCCCCGGTCGTAGAGGACGGCGAGCTGGCGGGTGAGGAAGTCGGGGTCGGTGGCGACGCCCCGCTCGGCTTCGGCGCGGAAGAAGCTCTCCAGGTGCTCCTTCTTGAGATGGGCGGCCGCGACGCTCGCGGGGTGGGCGGGGTCTTTCAGTTCGAGCTGCGTCACGAGGTAGGCGCAACCCCGGTAGTCGGGTGACTTCGCGAAGGCTTCCAGCTGCCCGAAGACGTGCAGCAGCCGCGCGCGGGGGCTGGAGCTGAAACCCGGCGGGGGCAACAGGAAGGCCGCGTCGTCGTCGATGCGGCGTTGCAGCGCGGCTTCGAGCAGGGCGTCTTTGCTGTCGAACAGCTCGTACATCGACTTCTTGGAGATTCCCGCCCGCCGGCACAGCGCGTTGGCACAGACGGCGACGCCGTCGCGGTAGAAGAGCTCGATCGCGGCACGCAGGAGCCGCTCGCGCTGGGACTCCCGGACGACCCGACCTTTGCGTCGGGTGCGGCGGTTTCGGTGTTCGTCCTCGGTGAGCCGGCCGGGGCGTCGGGCTTGCTGCCGCTCGCGCTGATCCCGACGGCGGCCGTGCCCCTCGCCATCGCGCTGCACGTCGTGTCGCTCAGACGCCTGGCTGCCGCACCTCGCGACGCCGGGATGGTCGGCGCCGCAACCGCTTGACCGGCGCGCACGTCGGAGTCACACCGCGTGCCCGCAGTGGGGACACGCGGTGTGAGCTCCCAGGCTGGGGGCCAGCACGTCGGCGGCCGACACGACGAGCAGGCCGTGCTCGGCGGCAAACGACGCCAGTTCCTCCGGTCCGGCCAGGTCGCCCGCCTCCCGTTGCGACACGATGCCGCTGAGCACCGCGGCTTCCCGCTTGCCCGCGAGCCGCACCAGGGCGAGGGCGGCCTCGCCGCGCCCGGCGCGGTGCTGGGTGTTTTCGCGGGCCGTCCGGATGGGCACGACGTGGCCGGGCCGGGTGAAGTCGGCCGGCGTGGCCGCGGGATCGGCCAGTAGCCGGATGGTGCGAGCCCGGTCGGCCGCGGAGATGCCGGTCGTCCCGCCGGCGCGGGCGTCGACCGTGACGGCGAAGGCTTCTCCTCCGCACGAGGGCGCCCCCGGGTGCATCAGTGGGAGCCCGAGGCGGTCGCACTCCTCGTCCGGCAGGGCGACGCAGACGAACCCGTCGGTGTAGCGCACGGACACCGATACCAGGTGCGGCGTGGCGTCCTGAGCGGCGAACACGAGGTCGCCGTGCGTGCCCGCCACCACCACCGGCCGGCCGGCCGCGATCGCAGCCGCGGCCCGCTCGGCGCTCACCGTGTCGAACCGGCTGCCTGCTGAGGAAAGCTGCTGTGTCATCGTCGTCTTCCTTCGTGGGCTCCGGCGATGGAGAGTCGGCCCTCTCCGCCGCCGGACCCGGGTCGCTCAGCCGGCGGCGGGCTTCGAGGCGATGCGGTGGAAACCACCGCGGTCGAACAGCAGCGGCTCGGCGCCGTCCTGCGCGTCCGGCGAGCTCATCTCCAGCACCCGGCCGAGGACGAGGTGATGGTCACCCGCCTCGTGCTCGGCGTCGATGTCGCAGTCGAGCCACACGAGGCTCCCGGCGAGGACGGGGTTTCCGGTCGCGGTTTCGGTGTGCGCGACCCCGCTCCACCGGTCGACGCCCTTGCGGGCGAACGCGGAGGCGACCTCCCGGTGGCCGTGGCCCAGCACGGACACGGCGAACCGGCCGACGTCGCGGATCAGCGGATAGGTGCTCGAGGTCCGGGCGACGCCGATCAGGATCAGCGGCGGGTCAAGGGAAACGCTGTGGAACGACTGGCACGTGAACCCGAGACGCTGCCCGTCGTCCGCGGTCGCACCGACCACCACGACACCGGAGGCGTAACGCCCCACGGCGTCGCGATACGCGCGGGAATCACCGACGCTCGTCAACTGTCGCGTCACGGGATCCGCACCCCCTCGGCCAGGCGGGCGAGCTGCCCGATCGTGCGGGCGTAGCGCGCGGCCGCCTCGTCGGCGAGAGCGTCCAGCGCGTCCATCGACGAGGTCTCGAAGTACCACCCGGCTCCCGGAACCACGGCGCCGACCTCGGTCAGCAGCGGCGCGAGGTGGCTGTCGACGCCCATCGAGGGGCGGGGCTCCCCCCGGTCATCACGGGGATCGCCGTCACCCCGGCCAGCGCGCCCGCCGCGTAGCGGTCCAGGAAGGCCTTGACCAACCCGGTGTAGGTGGCCTTGTAGGTCGGGCTCGCGATCACCACGAGATCACTGCCGGCGACGCGCTCGGTCAACGCCGACATCACCTCCGAAGGCCACGCGAAGATTTCGGCGGAATGGTCCCCGGCCGCCGGTTCAGGAAAAACAAGTTTGACGTCCGCGGACGCGCCGCAGATGATGGGTGCACACCAGCGAACGAAGGGACAGGTCATGACGAACACGCGGAAGCGAGGGACGCAGCGCCGGAATCCGGCCGCCGCGATCGTCGCCGTGCACTCGTCGGGCCGGAAACCATTCGGCTGCACTGTCAACGGCATTACCGACGGCTCCCCACCTCCGAGGTGACACGTCATCAGGTCGAGGGAGCCGCCCATCGGGAAACCGATCCGGGCGGCTTTCTCTGTTTCGCGCTGTCGATTTACCGGTGAGCTTCCGGAGAGAGCGCGGCGGTCTCCAAAGCCGTTCGCCGAAGGTTCGACTCCTTCCACCGGTGCTTCACGCCGCCTTTCCGGTGGCGTGTTCCTTGACATTTTCACAGTGGAATTTTTCACGCCACGGACTCGCGGCGTCGCGCGGTCGTGGTGAACTCGGCGGACACGTCGGTCTTCCAAACCGAAGCAGAGGGTTCGATGCCCTCCGGCCGCTCGCAGCAGTAGTTCGCCTCTTCAGCTCACCAGGCAGAGCACCCGTCTCGTAAACGGAAGGACCGGGTTCGAGTCCCGGAAGAGGCTCGTGACGACGGAGGCGCGGCCTCCGCCCGCACCCGAGGTGGAGCACAGCGGTCTGTGCAGCGCCGACGATGAAGCGCCGGACCAGCTTCGACTCCTGGCATCTCGACCCGCGCGGCACCCGTTGCCGCGCAGAGGGATCAGCCTCGCGATCGCGCGGGTCTCCCTCGCTTTTCCGGATCGCTGGCTCAACGGCAGAGCAGCCGACTCTTACTCGGCGGGTTCGGGGTTCGACTCCCCGGCGATCCACTTTCGCGACGTCCCCGGCGCGAGGGCCGCTAGCTCAACCGCGCAGAGCAGCCGACTTTTACTCGGCAGGTTCAGGGTTCGATTCCCTGGCGGCCCACTCTTTCCCCTGAGGCGCAACAGGCTGCGCACCCGACTGTTACTCGGGAGGTACCAGGTTCGAGTCCTGGCGGGGGAGCTCGCCGCGCCCGGCGTCCCCTGTGGACCCGGGCACGACCGCCGGGAGACGCGCCGGAGCGCAGACGATCCTTGCAAGATCGCCGCGGTGGGTTCGACACCCACGTCTTCCACTCCGCACAATCCACGCGGCCCCGCGCGCGTGGCTCAGCGGAAGAGCGCCCCGTTCACACCGGGGAGGTCCCGGGTTCGACCTCCGGCACGCACACACCGCCACCGCTGGCTCCCGGTGGCAACGTCCCGTAGCGCAGCGGAAGAACGCCCCGCTCACACCGGGGAGGCTCCGGGTTCGACCCCCGCCGGGACGACCACGGCCGATGCCGGAGAACCCCCGCGTCGCGGCCCCGGCGCGGCCGGTACGAGTCCGGCCGCGAACCGGCCTTCCGGGAGTACGCTGCTGACCAACGACCGTGTTCGTTCCGGCGCAAGCTGGGCCGGGACTCGGCTACGCGGTCTTCGGACGGAGGCGACCATGTCGTTGTTCCACACCGCATCCAAATGGGCCAACGCCACCGCGCGCAAGGCGAGGGGATCCCTTCCCCTCGCCGGCAAACGCCGAGGCGCACCCGACCTCGGCACGATGATCTTCCACGGCAGCTCGGTCACGGCGGTTCCGCCCGACGCCTGGGCACCGATTGTGCGCTACACCGGCCAGAGCCTCTCCGTGACCAACCTCAGCGACGTGCCCATGGTCATCGGAACCGTCGACGACGCCGGAACCTTCACGACCGGCGTGATGGTGCTGCCCCAGGAGTCAATCGACGTCTCTCTCCTCACCGACCCGAACGCCGCGGCCTACGCCGTCCGGATCGCTCCCGGCGCCGCGTCGATCACCGGCGCGTCCCTGAAGTGGCACGAAGGGCCGAGCAACTCGTAAGCAGCAGTGACCACGGGTCGGGACCGACGCGCCGGAATCTCAGCACTGCTCACCCCACAGCGGCAAGGACGCGCTGCACGTCCTCCACACTGCCATGACCAACGCACGCGAAGGCGTCTTCGTGCTCTACACCGGTGGTCGGACGGCGTTGCGCTACCACACCCAGCTTTGCCGCTTTGTCGACGTTTCGGCGGCGGCCGGCGTCGAACCCGCACCCCGTCCCGGCATAACGTTCTACAAAACCTCGTCGACGGCGACCCGGTCCGCGACGCGTTCGTCTCCCCACTACTGCTGCGGTGCGACGGCACAGCCGAATCGGCGCCGCACGAAGTCGAAGCCTTCGGTCCGGTCAGCAGGCTCATGCCCCTACGAGGGAGCCGAGCCGGCGGTCGCGCTCGCCGCGCGCGGGACCGGCAGCCTCGCGGGCTCGATCGTCAGCGACGACCCCGTGTTCGCCCGCGAGGTCGTGCTGGGCGCCGCCCCCTGGCACGGCCGGCTGCTGGTGCTGAACAAGACGAACGCGGAAGAGTCCACCGGACACGGTTGTCCCTTACTCCACACCGTCCACGGCGGCCCGGGCCGCGCCGGCGGCGAAGAACTCTGCTGGCCACGTTCGACGCCTGAAATCCGGCCGCCGTCACCGAAACGTTGCGGCGCGGTCAGTCCTGTCGGAGTTCTCGTTCGAACCAGTGGTGGGCATAGGACTCGTCGTTGAACGCGTCGACTTCGACGAACCCCGCGGTTTCGTAGAGGCGCCGGGCTTCGACGAGCGCTTTGTTCGTCTCCAGCCGCAACGTGTGCATGCCCCGCGAGGATGCCTGCTGCGCCAGGGAATCGAGCAGTCGCCGGCCCAGACCCAGCCCCCGGACCGTCGGCGAGACCCACATGCGTTTGATCTCGGCGATCCCGGTGTCGGCGTGGAGTTTCAGGGCGCCGCAGCCCACCGGGGAGTTCGGCAGGGCCGCGACGAGCAGCAGGCCCGAGGGCAGCGTCATCTCGTCGTCGCCGGCCGAGATGCTCTTCGCGGGGTCGAAGCCCGCATCGAAGCGGTGGCCGAGCTCGTCGAAGTAGGACCGGAGGCAGTACCGGGCGTCGGGGCCGCGCGGGTCGGTGATCTCGATGCGGACGAGCGATGCCGTGACCAGCTTCTCGACGTCGGCCATCGCGCTCACCAGGCGTTCTCGCTGCGCGACGGTCAGCGGTTCCAGCATCGACCCGGCCAGCTCGTCCGACGCGTGGTCGAGCAGGTCGCGCTCGGCGAGGCCGGCGGCGGTGAGCTTCACGGTGCGCACCCGCCCGTCGTGGTCACCGGGATTCGTGGTCACCAGTCCCTGCGACTCCAGCAGCCGAAGCTGGCGGCTCACGTAACCGGAGTCCAGCCCCAGGCGCCCGCGCAAGACCCGGATTTCCGACCCGTCCGGCCCGATCTCCCACAACAGCCGCGAAAGCCCGAGCGAACGCTCGCGCGACAAGTACGCGTCCTCCAGCGCCCCCACCCGCTGCGTGACGACGCGGTTGAACCGCCGGACCGCTCCGACCTGCTCCTCCATTCTCTGACCATAGTCAGAGAATTCCGCGGGACGCAAGTTCTCACCGCCGGTGCAGGCCGGCGCCGAGGTACTCCAGCCCCGAGCCGACCAGCAGGGTCGCGGCCCTGGCCCGAAGCAAGGGGATCAGGGCCTCGGGTTACACCCGGCGGCCGCGACTCTGAATGTCCACATCGGACAACCACCCTCACCAGCACACAACCGAACAAAAGCAAGCCCTGGTCCCATCCCCTGAGAACCCTTGTGCCCGCCCGGACCGGCTCCTATGGTCCGTCAGACGTCTGACGTCTGAGGAGGCAGCGGATGGTGGCGAACCGTGTCGACGGCCCGGCCGGCCGAACCGAGCGTGACGGACCGGTGGACTCCCAGGACGACCTCGACCGGCGGGCAGACCGGCGCCACCGGTGGGTGGTCCGCGGCGGGCAGTGGGGCGTCGGCGTGCTGATCATCGTGCTGTGGCAGCTGGCCGGTCAGGTGTTCGGGTCGTTCACGGTGAGCAGTCCGTGGCTGATCGTGCAGCGCATCGTCGAGCTGGTCACCGGGGGCACGCTGTGGCCGGACCTGGGGACCACGCTGGCGGAGACCTTTGCCGGGCTGGCGATCGGCATGGTCATCGGCGTGGCGCTGGGCGTGCTGATCGCGCCGTCGAAAACCGTCGGACGCTGGTTCTACCCGTACATCATGGCGCTCTACAGCCTGCCGCGCGTGGCGCTCGCGCCGCTGTTCATCGTGTGGTTCGGGATCGGCCTGGAGTCGAAGATCTTCATGGTCGTGACCATGGTCGTGTTCGTCGCCTTCTACAACGCCTACCAGGGCATGCGCGGCATCGAGCCGGACCTGCTGGAGATGACGCGCAGCTTCCGCGCGCCGTGGAGCGCCCGGCTGCGCTGGGCCATCCTCCCCTCGATCGCGCCCTGGATCCTGACCAGCCTGCGGCTGTCGATCGCGCTGGCGCTGATCGGCGCGGTGATCGCCGAGCTCGTCGGCGCGAGCCAAGGCCTGGGCTACTACATGGGGTACGCCGCCAACGTGCTCGACACCACCGGAGTCTTCGCGGGCCTGGTGATCATCACCGTGATCGCCATGCTCGCCGAACAGCTCGTCGCGCTCGTCGAGCGACGGGTCCTGCGTCACCGCGCCACCCGCTGAGGTCCCCTCCGAGACAGATGAGGACACACCGATGACCACCCTCTCCCGCATCACGGCCACCGTGGCCGCGCTCGCACTGGCCGCGACCGCCACCGCGTGCGGCAGTTCGTCGGCCGGCAGCGGCGGCGACACCAAGACGATCCGGGTCGAGCTGTTCTGCAGCGGCCTGGCACCCATCGCCGCCGAGCTCGCGCAGAACAGCGGGATCGCGGCTCAGAAGGGCATCACCATCGAGCCGATGTGCGTCACCAGCGGCTCCACGGCCACCAACGCGCTCATCGGCGGCAGCGCCGACGTGTTCATGGGCGACATCGGGCACGTCGTGCTGGCGCAGAAGAAGGGCGTGAAGATGCGCGCCTACGCCGTGGCCAACGACCGCTTCTCCTACCTCATGGTCGCCCGCAACGACATCGCCTCGGTCAAGGACCTCGCCGGCAAGAAGGTGGCCGTGACCGCGCCGGGCACGCTGTCGGACACGGAAATGCAGAAGGCGGCGCTGGACGCCGGGCTGAACCCGAAGAAGGATCTGACCGTCGTCAGCGGCGGGGCCGGCGCGACGATGCAGGCCGAGCTCAACGGCGGCCAGGTCGTGGCCGGGATGACGAGCCAGCCCGACACGCTGCAGCTGCTGCGGACCGGAAAGTTCAAGGTCCTGTGGCAGGAGCCGGACTACCACTACGTCGACATCGTGGCGATGGCCGACCAGGACTGGGTTTCCGGGCACCAGGACCTCATGAAGACCTTCCTCGCCGCGATGGACGAGGCGTCCGCGCAGGCCAAGGCCAACCCGGACCAGGCGGCGACCTGGATGAAGAAGCAGGGCTACAAGATCAGCGACGCCGACCTCAAGACGATCGTCACCGAGGCCATCAAGAGTGTGCCCGACGGCCTCAAGGCCCAGGACGCGGTCGTGAAGTCCTCGACGGATCTGTTGGTGCGCACCGGGTTCCTCACCAACCCGGTCCCGTCCACTCAGGACATCTTCGACTACAGCCTGCTGCCCGCGAAGTAGCCGGGAGGACCACGATGACCGCGAAACCCGAGGCCCTGGCGCCCTCGGCCGGGCCCGCCAAGTCGACTCCGAAGCTCAGCCTGCGCGAGGTCGGGCTCAGCTACCGCACTTCGAAGGGCCGGTTCGTCGCGCTCGACGACGTGACCCTCGACCTCGCGCCCGGTGAGTTCGTGGCGCTGGTCGGGCCCAGCGGCTGCGGGAAGTCCACACTGCTCAAGCTGATCGCGGGCCTGCTGCCCACCACCACGGGCGAGATCCGGCTCGACGGCGCACCGGTGCCCGAAGGCGTGCCGGAAGGCGTGGGCCTGGTTTTCCAGTCCGACGCGCTGTTCCCCTGGCGCACCGTCGCGGACAACATCCGCTTCCCGTTGGCGTTGAAGGGAGTCTCCGCCGAAGAGCAACGCGCGGAGGTGCGCCGGCTGGTCGAGCTGGTCGGGCTCACGTCGTTCGAGCAGAGTTACCCCAACCAGCTCTCCGGCGGCATGCGTAAGCGCGTCGGCATCGCCCGCGCGCTGGCGTACGACCCGGACGTCTACCTGATGGACGAACCGTTCGGGCCGCTGGACGCGCAGATGCGGATCCGCCTCGGCGGCGAATTCCTCTCGATCTGGGAGAACCTCGGCAAGAGCGTGGTCTTCGTGACCCACGACGTCGAGGAGGCCGTGGCGATGGCCGACCGCGTGCTCGTGATGAGCCGCGGTCCCGGCACGATCAAGGAGGAGTTCCGCATCTCCCTGGACCGGCCGCGGCACTTCCAGGAAGTCCGGTTCGAACCCGAGTTCCAGCGCCTGCAGCGGGCGATCTGGCGAAGCCTGGCCGAGGAGTTCGACGAGTGATCATCGACTGCCACAACCACGTGCTGGCCACCGCACTGCCACCCGGTCACGACCGGTTCGTGCGCGAGATGCGCGCGCCCGGGCACCGGCGGGCGGGCCGGCTGCCCGCCTACCGGCCGGCCACCGACGAGGACTGGGTCGGTCTGGAAGGCGACCTGGACCCGATCGACCCGGGCACGCTCGTCGACGACCATGTGAGCGCGGGCGTGGACCGCGCGACCGTGCTGGCCGTCGCGCCCTCGACCTACACCGCCTACGGCGAACGCGGGACCATCGACCTCGGCCGCGTGACCGATGTGGACGGTCCGCTGGAAGTGGCCAAGAGCAACGACTACATCGCCTCGCTCACCCGGCGCCACCCCGAGCTCATCGGCATGAGCGCCGTGAACCCGAAGTTCCGCGGCGTCGAGTGGGCCCGCGACGAGCTGACCCGCGCCGTCGGCGAGCTGGGCCTGCAAGGGCTGAAGCTCTACCCCATGTACGACCACTACGCCCCCGCCGACCGCGACCTCGCCTTCCCGATCTACGAACGCGCGGTCGAGCTCGGCATCGGCGTGATGGTCCACATGGGGACGTCCTCGGCCAAGGACACCGTGCTCGACTACGGCCGGCCCGGCGCGCTCGACGAGGTCGCCCGGCAATTCCCCGACCTGCCCTTGCTGGTGTGCCACGCCGGGTTCCCCTGGGTAGACGAGTGCCTCGCCATGGTGGCCCGCCACGACAACACCTACCTCGACATCAGCATGTTCGCCACGAAGTCCACGCAGCGCCAGCTCTACGAGTTCCTCCTGCGCGCGCGGCAGCTGGGCTGCCCGCTGTCGCGGATCTGCTGGGGCACCGACTACCCCGGCGGCGGCAAACCGGCCGTCCTGCTGCCGAAGCTCACCCTCGTCAACGACGTCGCCGACCCCGGCGCGCCGATCTCGCGCCTGGACGTGGCGAACATGGTGGGCGGGAACTGGGCGCGCTTCGCCGGGCTGACCGACTGGAGCGAGCAGGAGACGCTGGAGCAGCTTGAGGCGTGGGAACCTCGGTGGCGCGACTCGTGACAGCTCGTGATCACCCGTCTGCCTGGCCCAGGGTGGGTTCAGGACCCGGCGCGAGGTCATTACGCTCGGAGGGTGCCGATCGACTGTGCGTGTCGGCAGCGTTGCCGTACGACGGGCCGTGAGGCCGCCCCGGGGAGGACAACCGATGGTCATGCGTGAGCCGGAGCTGACACCCGTGTCGATCCAGACGGTCGCCGCGGACTCCTACCGGCAGGCCAAGGAGCGGATGCGTGAGGCCATCACGCGCTACGCCGCCGAGGGCCGCTACCGCCTGCCGTCGGAGGAAGAGCTCAGCACCGCGCTCGGGGTCAGCCGCGCGACGCTGCGCTCGGTGCTGCAGTCGCTGCAGAAGGAAGGCCGCATCCGTCGCCTGCACGGCAGCGGCACCTTCATCAACCGCCACACGATCGGCCTCGCCGCCAATCTCGCCGAGGCCAGCCCCTTCGTCGACCTGCTCACCCAGGCCGGCTACCAACCCGCCGTCCGCACGCTCGACCAGCACCTCATCGCCCTCGACGACGAGCTCGCCACTTCCCTGGAACTCCCCGCCGGCCAGCGCGCGCTCCGCATCGAACGCGTCTTCGACGCCGACGGCAAACCCGCGGTCCACAGCGTCGACCACGTCCCCGCCACCTTGCTCGGCGAACACCCCGAAGACAGCGACCCGCGCCGCTCCACCTTCGAGTTCGTCGAAACCGACACCGGCACGCCCGTCTGCTACTCGGTGGCCGAGATCCGCCCCGTGCTCCCGCCCGCCGCGATCGCCACGGCCCTCGGCCTCCCCCGCACCCGCCCCGTCCTTCGCCTGCGCCACACCCACATCCGGGCCGACGAGCTCCCGGTGGCGGTCACGGTGGTGCACGTCAACGACGACTACCTGCGGTTTTCGGTGATCAGGACGTATCTGGACCAGTGAGGCGGCCGCTTCCACGGCTGGGCGCTCCAGGGCAAACGCATACGGCAACCGACTCGAATCACATATTGCCGGTGCAGAACTGCACGATACGACCACCGCCGCCCTGCGTGGTGTTGCCCGGGTCGTAGTACTCGGCGTGGATATCTCCGTTGGCGGTGTTCCACCACATCCGAACGATCCCCGGTGCCGCTCGACGCCTTGGCATCCCAGCGAAAGACGCGCGGTCGGCGTTCACATCGCTTGCCGGAAACAGCTTCGGTGGAACACCAGCGGTGCGGCGTCCCCGGCGTGAGCCGCCGAGTGCAGCCGCAGCAGGACGAGGGTGTGGTCGCCGGCCTCGAGCGCGCGTTCGATGGTGGTGTCGAACCAGGCGACGCCGTCGTCGAGGGTGAGGGCGCCTTGGGCGGTGGTGGTGCAGGGGAGGCCGGTGAAGCGGCTGTCGGCCGGGCCGGCGAGCTGGCGTGCGACGGTGCCGTGGTGGCCGGCGAGGACGGTGACGCCCAGGTGGGGCGCGCGCCGCAGGGCGGGCTACGTCCGAGACGCGGTGGCGACCGAGAAGGAGACCAGCGGAGGCTCGAGCGAGACCGAGGTGAAGGAGCTCGCCGCGAGTCCCACCGGGCGGCCGCCGACCGACGCGGCGATCGCCACCACGCCGGTCGGGAAGGCGCCGAACGCGGCGCGCAGCAGGGCGGGGTCGAGCGCGGGCTCACCAGGCACTGGACTCGACCGAGATCACGGGCACCAGTTCGTTGCCGAGGGTTTCGAGGAAGCTCACGACTTCGGCGGCCACGGAGCGGTGCTGCCGGTCGTTGAGCACGTCGTGGTGGGCGCCGCGGACGACGGACAGGCGGGCGCGCGGTGCGGATTTCACCGTGCGGGCCAGGGTTTCGCGGTCGGCGAGCGGGTCTTCGTCGCCGATGAGCACGAGTTGGGGCAGCGGAGGGGCCGACCGGTAGGCGGCGCGCAGCAGCGCTTCGGGCACGGGGGTGGCCAAGGCGCCGCGCTCGTCGATCGACTGGGCCGAGAGCACCCCGCGGTGGGCCGGGCAGCTCATGCGGACGTCGAGCTCGTCGTCCCAGCCACCGGTCCACCCCCGCCGGGCCGGGCAGGCCGGCGAGGACGAGCGCATCGGGCCACCACGGTTCCGTGCCGGCGCCCGATCCGGCCAGCGCCGCCAGGGCCACGGCGCCGGAGTCCGCGCCGGCCAGCACCAGCGGGCGGTCGGCGAGGTCGGCCGTCGCCGCGGTGAGTTGGTCGGCGAAGCGGGCCAGGTTCAGGTCCGCAGCGTCGACGACCCGGACGCGGTAGGCGTCGGCGGCAAGCCGCGTACCGAAGCGCGTGTAAGCGGCGCGCGTTTCGCCTCGGCCGGGCACGACGAGCACCGTGCCCCTCGTGCGCAGCTCCGCCGGGGCGGGGAATTCTCGATACAGGCTCACCGGCCGGCTCCTTCCAGTTGGCGCTGCCAGCCCAGCGCGGGCGCGATCTCGGTGGCGATGGTCTCGAGCGCCCGGACTGCCGCGTCGTGGTCCGGGATCGCGGGGTTGAACTGCGTGATCAGATCGGTCGCCACGGGCAGCACCCGCTCCCGCTCGAACGCCGCGACGATCTCGTCGGGATGGCCGTAGAACGCGTGGAACCGCCGCAACGACTCCTCGAGTCCCACGCCCACCGGGAAAACCCCGCGCGAGCCGAACCGAAGGGCCGCGCGGTGGACGTCGTCGCCGATCTGCGCCAGCGCGGTCCGCCGGTCGGACGAGGGGAACACCAGACGCGACAACCCGATGCGCGGGGTGCGAGGCTCGCGCCAGGCCGCCAGGTACGCGTCCGCCCACGGCCGCTGCACCTCGTCCGTCGGTTCGTCGTAGCCGTACGCCGCCCGGTTGAGCAGGAGGTTCGAGCCTTCGCGGGCCGCGTGTTCGGCGCCGCCGGAGCTGAACACGCCCTGCCACAAGCGATCCCCGAAACCGGACGCCGGTGGCTGGATCGTGAACCCCGGCGTGCCGACCTCTTCGCCGGCGAGCGCGGCCCGCAGCACGGCCAGGCCTTCGGTGGTCAGCTCGCGTTTGCGGGTGACGTCGCGGCCGAACGCGGCGTACTCCGTCTCACTCGCCCCGCTGCCCACGCCGACCTCGACGCGGCCGCCGGACAGCGTGTCGACGACGGAGATGTCCTCGGCCAGCCGCACTGGATCTTCCAGCGGCAGCACGGTGATCGCCGTGCCGAGCCGGATGCGGGTGGTGCGTGCGGCGGCGTGGGCGAGGAACGTCCACGGCGACGACAGCCCACCGCCGGCCGGTGGCACGTGGTGCTGCGCCACCCAGCCGACGTCGAAGCCCAGCTCGTCGGCGACGACGAAGAGCTCCTGGGCGTTGCGGTAGACCTCGGCCAGGTCGGTGCCGCGGCCCTGCACGTGGGTGAGGAAACCGAGCCTCATCGCACGCCCGCGGCGACCGGCCCCGAACGCTCGGCGGTGTGGCGGTTCACGGGGATCGGAAGGCCGAGGTTGCCGCGCAGCGTGGCGGCTTCGTACTCGGTGCGGAACAGTCCGCGCTTCTGCAGCAGCGGCACCACGCCTTCGACGAAGTAGGTCAGGTCCTCGTCGTTGCGGAACGCGAGGTTGATGCCGTCGAACGTACCGGCCGCGAACCACTGCTCGATCGTGTCCGCGACGGTTTCCGGCGCGCCCACGAACGGCGATTCCCGGCGCTCGCTGAAGGTTTCCACGACCTGGCGCAGCGAGAGCTTCTGTGTTCGGGCCCGTTCGATGATCTTCGCCGCACCCGTGCGCCCACCGCGCTCGGCGAGGTGCGCGACGTCGGGGAAGGGCGCGTCGAGGTCGTAGCTGCTGAAGTCGTGGGCGCCGAACGCGCGCCCGAGCAGCGCGAGGCTGGCGCCGAAGTCGTTGTCCTCCTCGGAAATCCGCGCCGCGCGCGCCCGCGCCAGCTCGTCCGTGCCGCGCACGACCGGGCCGCCGTGGATGAAGATCTTGATGTGGTCGGGGTCGCGGCCCGCGGCAGCGGTGCGCCGTTTGATGTCGGTGTAGTACTCCCGCGCCTGCTCGATCGGGCCACCCGGCGCGTAGATACCTTCGGCCACTTGGGCGGCGAGGTCGCGGCCCTCCTCCGACACACCGGCCTGGAAGATCACCGGCTGCCCCTGCGGCGACCGCGACAGGTTCAGCGCCCCGGCCACGCGGAAGTGCTCGCCAACGTGCTCGAGCGCGTGCAGCTTGGCCGGGTCGAGGAACACGTCACGCTCGACGTCGGCCGGGAAGGCGTCGTCCTCGTAGGAGTCCCACAGCCCTTGCGCCACGCGCACCGACTCCAGCGCGCGGCCGTAGCGGGTGGTGTAGTCGAGGTGTTCTTCGAGCCCGTAGTTGCGGCTGGTGCCGGTGTCGAAGCTGGTGACGACGTTCCACCCCGCGCGCCCGCCGCTGATGTGGTCGAGTGACCCGAAGCGGCGCGCGAGGTTGAACGGCGAGTTGTAGGTGGAGCTTGCCGTGCCGACGAGCCCGACGTGCCGCGTGTGCGCGGCCACGGCCGAGAGCAGGGTCAGCGGTTCGAGCCGGTTGAGGTAGTGGGCCGGGTAGCCGGCGTTGATGAACTGCTGTCCACGATGAACAGCGCGTCGAACAACGCGTGCTCGGCCGCCTGGGCCTGGCGGATGTAGTAGCCGATGTCGACCGACGCGTTCTTCGCGACGCTGGGGTCTTTCCACAGGCCGTGCTGGCCGGGGCCGCCGACGCCGTAGGGGTGCAGGGCGAGGTGGATCTTGCGGCATGGGAAACGTCCTTCCGTGGTGATCAGGTGTGCAGCAGTGCGCGCAGCGCCTCGCGCTCCGCACGGCCGGCCGACGCGGTGTGCAGCGTCGGCGCCGAGCTCACGAGCAGGCGCGTGTACGGGTGGCGCGGGGCGGCGACGACCTCGCGGGCCGTGCCGAGCTCCACGAGCTCGCCGCGGTAGAGGACCGCGACGCGGTCGGCGACCCCGGCGACCGAGCCGAGATCGTAGGAGATGAACACGAGTGCGACGCCCGCGGCCCGCAGTTCCTTGAGGATCTCCAGGATCTGCACGCGGTTCGCGGCGTCCAGCGCGCTCACCGGCTCGTCGAGGAACACGAGCTTCGGTTCGGTGATCAGGGCCCGGGCCACCGCGACGCGCTGGCGCTGCCCGCCGGACAGCTCGCCGGGCAGCCGCGTGAGCAGCTCCTCGTCGAGCCGGACCCGCTCGAGGTAGGTGCGGGCCCGCGCCTGCGCCTCGGCCCGGGGCACGCCGCCCACCAGCAGCGGTTCGATCAGCGAGTCCGCTGTGGACAGTTCGGGATCGAGGCTGCGCAACGGGTCCTGGAACAAGTACTGCACCACGCCGCGCCGGCGCAGCGCCCGCCATTGCCGGGCACCGTAGCCGGTCACGTCCGTGCCGTCGAGCACGATCCGTCCCGCCGACGGGCGCACCAGCCCCAGCACCGCGCGGGCCAGCGTCGACTTGGCCCGACCCGGTTTCGCCGATGACCCCGACGAGGGCAACGAGGCTCACGCCATGAAACCATCCACAATGACCGGCAGCCGCCGATCCTCATCAGGAAAACGCAAAATCACCACGCGAGGAGCCTGCCTCGGACCCCGGCGGCGGCCGCGATCCGAACCGCTCGGTCAAGCTTCCGCTCACCGCCGAGCCATGCCAGGCCGGTTTGACCAGCGCGGTTTCCGGGCATTGTCCTGGCACGATCGACCAAGGAGGCTCGATGGCCGGGAACACCCACTGGCACGTCATCCCGCGCACCGCCGCGCTCTGCTGGCTCACCATGGTCGCCGGGGTTTTGCTGCTCGGCTCCAGCATCCTCACGCTCGCCACGGACGACACGCGGGTCCCCGTGCTGGAGATCATCGTGTCGGTCGCGGGGGCGGCGCTGATCGTCTTCGCGGTGGCAGGCCTGGTGAAGCCGCAGCTCAGGCGCCGCTGACGGCGCCGACAACGGCCGATGTCGCGGGGCCCGGCGGGCCAGAGCCGGGTGACCCGGATATCGCACAGCACCAACGGGAACGCCCTCGGTACGCCGAGGGCGCAGAACCTCGCGCCTGACCGACCCGAATCGTTTCGGTCCGGTTGCTCAGCTCCAACGTGAGATTGCCGAAGAGACAACCCGAGGCCGTGCCGCAGCTGCGCTGGCCGGCCCACTGCTGTTCGACGACGGCGAGCGCGAGGGCCTCTTTGAATTCGAAGAAGTGGTAGAAGCTGCCTTTCACCACACCCGCGTCCTTGCACACGTCGGCAAGGCTTCCGCGGGCGACGATTTCACCGTCGGAGTTTGCGCCTAGGTGCTGAGTGGTTTTAGGTCCTGGCAATGACGCTGCCGTCGGAGTATTCCTGAAGGTGGACAACCGGTCTACTACTTGAGCGAATCTGCCGAGGTCAAGATGGACTACCAAGCGGTCATCACCCGGGTTCTCGACGCCTGGAAGGACGGCGTCGACTCGCACCGGCCCGGCCGGGTCGCGGCCTGCTTCACCGAAGACGCCCTGTTCCAGGGTGCGCACCCGGCTATTCCCTAGGCCGGAAAGGTGTCGAGGAGTACTACGCGGAACAGCCTGTCGGATTGACGGTTCGTTACGAGATCAGGGAAATCCGGCCCCTCGCCCAGGACGTGCTTTCCGCCTACGTCGATCCGGTGTTCACCCGCCCGGACGGCACCGAGCTTCGATTTCACTTGACCGTGATTCTGCTCCAGCAGGCCGAAAACGACTGGTTGATCAGCCACTACCATGTGTCCGAGCTCGTGGAATGACCGTCGCGATTTCCGTCTGACATCCAGCGGCCCGGGCGTCGAAAGACGCCGGGGCAGCTGTGGTTTCTCGGAAATACGTCGGGTTCCGGTGCATTGGATCGGTCCCTTGTGGATTTCCGTCCGAGGTGGACGGCGCTGCCCCGGGGCCGCGGACGGTGGGTGTCCGCGGACGCGGTGGCGGGGTCGGTCAGTGGCCGGCGCTCTGGCCGCCGTTGACGTTGAGGATCTCGCCGGTGACGAACGCGGCGTTTTCCAGGTACAGCACGCCTTCGACGATGTCGCCGACTTCGCCCATGCGGCCCAGCGGGTGCAGGCCGGCACGCTCGGCGTAGGTCTCGGGCGGGTTCAGCGCGGTCTTGTGAAATCCCGGGGCGACCGCGTTGACGCGGATCCCGCGCCCGGCGTACTCCACCGCCAGGGACTTCGTCGCCGCCTGCAGGCCGCCCTTGGTCAGCATCGACACCGGCGCCGGCACCACCGACACCGGGTGGTCCACGAAACTGGTCGTGATCTGCACGATGTGCCCGCTACCCTGCTCGAGCATGTGCGGCAGCACCTTGCTGGTGATATTGAACCAGCCGGCCAGGTTCACCGACACCAGCCACTGGAAATCCTCGGCGGTGAACTCGGTGAACGGCTTCGCCGCGAACACACCCGCGTTGTTGATCAGGGTGTCGATCCGCCCGAACCGCTCCATCGCCGCGGCCACCACCCGGTCCGACGTCTCCGGGTCGGTGATGTCACCCGCCACCGACACCACGCCGGCGTCACCGGACTCCTCGACCGAGCGCGCCGTGGCGACCACCGCGTAACCCAGCTTGCGGTACCCCGCCACGATCCCCGCGCCGAACCCCTGCGACGCGCCGGTGACCACGGCCACCTTCTGCGCGCTGCTGCTGCTCATCATTTCCGTCCTCGTTAGTAGACCGGTTGTCTACGACCAGGACTACGCCGCCCTCGCAGGCGCTGCCAGAAGACAAAACCACCCACCACCAAGGCGGAAACTCTTACCGCAGAAGGAGCGCAGCAGCCGGCCGGCGACCCGGATCCAGTCCGGGTGGCCGGCCCGTGTCGACGCCTCGTCAGCCCTGACTGGCCGCCGCCGTCACCTGCTCGGCGCTTTCGCCGTCGACCGTCTCCTTCGTGACCTTCGCGGCGTGCAGCAGGGCCTTGTCGACCTCGATGACCCAGCGCTCCTCGAACAGCGCGACGATGCCCGAGCTGTCCGGTGGCAGCGTGTCCTCCACCTCGGCCTTGATCGCCTTCTTCTCCGAGTGCGACAGCAGCCCGCCGACGCCACCGCCGAGCCCGGCGCCGACCAGTGCGCCGGCGAGCAGGGTTGGCGGGAAGATCAGGCCGACGACCGCGCCGCCGACGGCGCCCCACGTGGCGCCCTTGCGGGTGGTGTGGAAGTCGTCGTCGACGTGGATCTTGCCGTCGGCGCGACGGCTGACGAGGATCAGGCCCTTGACCTTGATCACGTCCTCGTGGGCCAGCTGCTTGAGCGCGGCCCAGTCTCCACTGGCCGCGTCGGGGTCCGAGTAGGCGGCGATGTACAGGTCGACGGGCGCGTCCTTGTTCGAGGCCATGACCGGTCTCCTCCCGAGCGTCTCGGGCGCGAGCATGCCGTCACGCGGCGGCCCGGCACCTCACCCGCGCCGGGTGGTGTCACAAGGGCGCCGGCGAAACCGGTTTCGCCTCCCGTTGTTCGGCGGCGTAGGCCTCGGCTTCGGCGTTCGCGTTGTAGTCGGCGGTCTCGCGTTGCAGCCGCCGGCGCACCGCGGGCTGCTGCGCCAGCGCGATCGCGAAGACGGTCAGCAGCACCCACATCGCGACGCAGCTCAGCACGATCGCGATTGCCGGCAGCAGGACCGCGCCCAGCCGCTCCGTCAGCGCCCGCGCGGCGAGCACGCGCCAGACCAGCATGAAGTTGACGAGGTACCCGACCACGGACGCCACGCCGAGCGCGATCAGGAACTGCTTGAGCGTGCCCGTTTTGCGCCGCTTCAACAGGGGTTCGTCGCGGTTCGGCAGGGCGATCGAAAGTACGTTGCCCACGCCGAGCCACAGCAGGATGAAACACACCACCAGCGTGCACGCGCGCGCGAACGCCCCGAACTCCCCGGCGCGCCAGGCCAGCAGGGCGCTGAGTGCGAAGCCGATCGGCGCGACGATGCACGCCAGGGCCAGGTTCTTGATCACCAGCACGTGCCACAGGCGCGCCCCGGTGTCCAGCGCCGCCCGCACACGCATGGCGTCGAAACTCATCGCGTTGACGCAGACGGCGCCGCCCATCACATATGAGATCGTCCACAACCCCAGGTACGGCAGCCATTTCTGGTCCTCGTCCCACCGGAACAGCCGCAGGTACCCCAGGTACAGCAGGCCCAGGCCGAACGCAACCCCCAGCGCCTTGACGGATTTGCGCGGCTTGCGCGTGAGCACGTACCTGATCTCTCCGGCGAGCCCGTGCGCGAGCGCCGGACCGTGGCGGCTCACGGCGTTGGTGCCGTGCAGCGGCACGTGCCCGTCGACGGTCACCGCGCCCGGCTCGTCCTCCCCCGCCCTGATGCGCGCCAGCCGCGCCTCCAGCACGGCCCGCGCCGCGTCGGTCAACGCCATCCGCGCGATCGCGACCGCGGCCACCCCGTCGCGCTCCGCCTGCGCCGCGTCCTCGTGTGTCACGGTCTGGTGCGCCACGCCCTCCGCGGGGTCTTCGGGCGGCTCGGCGTCGACGTGGTTCTGCCGCAGCCGCGCCCATTCCGGCGACAGCCGCGCGGGATCGACGTCGCGGCGCATCTCCCGCCGCTGCTCGGCCGAGGCCGCGTGCGCCCTGCCGATCATGCGGCGCACGTCGTCCTCGTCTTTCCACTTCGCGGCCATCGCGTTCTTCTCGGCCGCCGCCGCGCGCTGGACCAGCTCCACGAGATCGTCGACCGCTGCCATACCCCAATCGTAGGAGCGGCGAACAGGGCAGTACAGAGGCGCTTTTCCAGCCTTACACTGGACCGATCGCGGAGGTGGGACGATGAGCGCACAGGAACAGCAGGCACTGGATTCCCTCCACGAGATCGACAATGTCCTCACGATCGACATCGTGATGCCCCAAGCCGAGTGGGACGCCGTGCGCACCGAAGAGCCGGCGGGGGGGGGCGCTGCAACTTCGACTGGACCGGCGGCAGCCGCTTCACCTGGCGAAAGGCCACCTCGGTCGAACTATCCGGCACGAAGTTCCCTGCCCGGACGTCATTCCCCGACGTCGGTGTCAAGAAGAAGTCGTTCTGCGGTTCGTTCAGCAACGACAAACCGTGCCTGCACATCGACTTCGGGAAGTTCCGCGACGCCAACAAGCCCTTGATCACGAACCTCATCGGGTCCAGGTACCTGACACTCAACAACTCCGTGCAGGATTCCGCTTTCGTGCGGCAGCCGCTCGACTACAAGCTGTTCGAGCTCGCCGGGCTGCCGCATTCCCGCTGCAATTTCGCACGCGTCCGCGTGAACGGCACCCTCGTCGGCCAGGGCACCGGCGCCCTCGGCCCCGGCGTCTTCGTGAACGCAGAACCGATCATACCCCGCTATATCGAGCGTAATTTCGGGAACATGAAAGGGAATCTCTACGAGCTGGAACACAAGGACGACTTCACCGACGCGCGGTTCGACTTCATCGGCGTGGAGGACCTTTCGGAGTTCGACACCAAAGCCGACCTGCGCCTGGCCATCGACCACCTCGCCGCCCACGGGCTGAGCGGGGCCGCCGAGGTGTTCGACCTCGACCAGTTCGTCAAGCTCTACGCGATGGAGTTCTTCCTCAAGCACTGGGACGGCTACACGGGCAACACGAACAACACCTACGCCTACAACGACGTCGAGGCCGTCGCCTCACCTGGTCTGGGCAACGTGAAGTTCAAGCTCATCCCGTGGGGCGTCGACCAGACCTTCCAGCCCACACGGCACTTCACGGTCCGCACCAGCGGACTGCTGGCCAAGCTCGTCCACAACGACGCCGGCCGCCGCGAACAGTTGATGGACCAGATCCGCACCTACCGCGACACGGCCTTCGGCCGCAAAACCCAGCAGGAAGTGCGGACCCCGCTCCTCGACCGCATGGGCGCCGTCCTGACGAGCCTGGGCGTACCCGACATGCCGGCCCAGCTCATCACCGTCCGCAAGCAACTGCGCCTCGCCACCTCCGCCGCCTACCTCTGCGCGGGCCTGCCCGGCCCGACGGCGCCTACGTCCGCGAAGACACGACCAACGAGTGCCTCCACGCGAGCACCGAACCCATCCCCGCCGCGCCCGGCGCGCCCCCGAACTTCGAGGTCGTCCACCGCCCCCGCCCGGCCAACGTCGAAGACGCCGACCTGTGGTCCTTCGGCCCCCTCGGCGCCGGCACCTCGCCGGTCGCCAAAGCCACCGGCCGCCCCCTCCACGCGAGCGCCATGACCACACCCCTGGGTCACCGACTGCTCTACACGTGCGCCGCCGACAACTCCAACCACGCCGACGAGTTCACCCTCACCCCGATCGACCCGGTCGCCAACCCGACCAGCTTCAGCGGCTTCTTCACCCTCACCAGCGTCCGCACCGGCCAGGGTGTGACCTTCGGCGCCGATCCGACGCCGAGCGGGAGTCAGAGGGTGTTTCAGGACCCGGCGCCGTCGAGGCTGTACTTCACCTGAGCGGGACTTCACGACTGACCAGGCTTCAGACATTTGGTGCGCGCGCGGTTCATCACCCGCCGACGGCATCGACACCGGCGTGCTGTTCTGCATCCCGACGGGACGGGTCTCCCCGACGTCGAGATGGCTTCCGGCCAGTGCCGTCCAGAATGGACCACCGTCGGACGCCGGGCCGGAGATCATCGCGGACGCCGCCGACTACGTCGACACCCGCGCGGTGTTCCGCCAGTTCTGCTGCCCGTCGTGCTGGACGGCCCTGTACTCGGGCGCGTTCCGGCGGACAACCCGCACACGCCGACGGCACTCGGCCCCTCGGCCTGGGCTTTTTGCTTGCCCGCCGGACTCGAACCAGGAGCCCTCCTGGTGTTCATGCCGGGTTCACGACCACGGCCGGACGAGGTCACCACCGGCCGCGAGAGTGGGCGGGCTTCGTTCCGGTAAGAAAGGACCCGCCCATGAGACTGCGCAGATCGTTGGTGGCGCTGACGCTGACCGCCGCTGCCACGACGGTGCTGCCGACGTCGGCGTTCGCGGACACAGCCCTCGACGTGACCGGCAGCGAACAGCTCGCTCCCGGCGTTCGCCTCGAGACCTTCACGACCGCTTCGGCGAGTGCCGCGACCATCCAGGGTGAGCTGCTGACCGTCGACCTGCGCAACCCGCACGTCTCCGTGGACCTGCTGCACCCGCAGTCGGTGGCGCAGGCCGCGACGGTGTCGCAGATGGCGAACGCGCAGGCAGCGGTGGCCGGCGTCAACGGCGACTTCTTCAACAACACCGAGGCCCAGCACCCCGGCGTCGCCTTCACCGACTCCTCCGACGGCCCCGAGATCGCCGATCGGCGCGTCCTCAAGGCCGCCGTCCCCAACGGGCAGCGGTTCGGGCCCGGGATGCCGCCCGGAGTCACGACCGAAGCCGTGCTCGGCGTCGGCGTCGACCGGGTGGCCCGGCTGGGCACGGCGCACCTGGAGGGCAGCGTCCGCATCAAGTCGGCCACCTACTCGCTCGGCGGGCTGAACCAGTACGCGATCCCCGTCGGCGGCATCGGCGCCTACACCAGCGCGTGGGGCGCGACCTCCCGCGCCCGCTCGGTCTGCGGCACCGACACCAACCGTGGCGCCGCGTGCAGCACGGACACCACCGAGGTGACACTCGATCACGACCGGGTCGTCTCGGTCGGCGACACCGCCGGCGCCGGCGCCATCGCGCGGGACGAGACCGTGCTGGTCGGTCGCGAAGCCGGCGCGGACACGCTGCGGACGCTCAAGGTCGGCCAGCACGTCACCGTGCACTACGCCCTGTCGACCGGGCGCGGCATCCCGTTCCGCTTCGCGATCGGCGGGTTCCCGATCCTGCGCGACGGCACCGTGGTCCCCGGCCAGGACGCCAAGACCGCCGCGGTCCGCACCGGCGCCGGCTTCAGCGCCGACGGCAACACGCTGTTCCTCCTCGCGGTGCAGGCGAAACCCGGCACCAGCGGCGGCATGACCACACCCGAGGTCGCCCAGCTCCTGCAGCAAACCGGCGCCGCCAACGCCGTGAACCTCGACGGCGGCGGCTCGACCTCACTCGTGGCCCGCGACCCCGGCGCTCACACCGTCACGGTCCGCAACCACCCGACCGACGCCGCGGGCGAGCGCTCGGTCGCCAACGGGATCGGGGTCTTCGTCCGCTGAGACCCTCAGGGCGTGGTCTGTCCCGTCCTTGCCTCGTCGCCGTGGAAGCCGGCCTCCGCTTTCCACGGCGGCGAGCAGCCCAGGTTTCGTCGACCTGCGAGGATTCTCGAGCTGCGCTCGTCACGCGAGGCGAGGAGATTGTGACGACGGACACGGTTGTCGATGTCGGAACCGCGGCACCGGCTCCGTCCCAGGGACACGAGCGGCCACGAAGGCCGCGCGACACGGGAGGCAACCATGACGATCCGCCGATTCGACCACACCGGCTTCGTGGTCGAGGACCTCGCGGCCGCGGTCGCGTTCTTCGTCGAACTGGGGATGGAGCTGGAGGGTGAGACCAAGGTCGAGGGCGCATGGGTGAACCAGCTCGTCGGCCTGGACGACGTCCGGGCGGACCTCGCCTTCCTGCGGACCCCGGACGGCCACGGCCGGATCGAGCTGTCGAGGTTCCGCTCGCCGGTGTCCACCGCGACCGCGCCGAGCGCACCGGTGAACGTCCCGGGCATCCCTCGCCTCACCTTCGTCATCGACTCCGTCGACGACACCCTCGACCGCCTGCGCGCCCACGGCGCCGAGCTCGTGGGCGAGGTCGCGCGGTACGAGGACTACTGCCGGTACTGCTACGTCCGCGGTCCCGCCGGCGTGATCATCGGGCTGGTCGAGGAGCTCGGCTGACGCGCCAAAATTCCGCGAGCGGAAGTCGGTGTTGCCGCTGAAGCTGCCCGGGGTGTTGCCGGATACGTTGCACAGCCCGAAACCATGGGGTGCGAACGCATCCTCTCCCTCGCGCTGCTCCGCGCGCCCCGAGCAGCGCCGCGATCCTCGGCGCCTCAGCGCCTCAGCGGTCTTGAACCGCACCTCGACGTGACCGGTGCGATCAGCGTGAAAGGTGGGGGGTTGTACCCCAGCACCAGCCGCCGTTCCTCCGCCCGGACCGTGACGCCGGAGGGCCGGCCCTCGCGCAGCGGCAACCCATCCGCCGAGGCCATGAACGAGGTCCCCAAGGTCGTGTTCTCCCGCACCCTCGAGACCGCCGACGACTGGCCCGAGACCCGCATCGCCGGCGGTGACACGGCGGAAGAGATCGCCAAGCTCAAGGCCGAGCCCGGAAAAGACCTCGTCGCCGCCGGAGGCACCGAGTTCCTGCACTCGCTGATCAAGCTCGGTGTGGTCGACGAATACCGCCTGTGGGTGCTCCCCGCCGTCACGGGCAAGGGCGAGGCGCTGTTCCCGAAATTGGACGAGGCCGTGAAACTGCGCCTGGTGAAAAGCACGGCGTTCCCGTCCGGGGTCCTCGAACTGTGTTACGCGCCGGCCGACAAGTAAGGCGGGTCTCGGCGACCCTAGACTTCTTTGCCCTTTTCCCGCGAAGCCTGCACACGCGCGATCCGCTGGGAAGTCCGGCGGAGGTGCTTGGCCATGATCTCGCGCGCCTTCTCCGCGTCCCGCGCGGCTATCGCCTCCACGAACTCGCGGTGCTCGCTGGTGCCCCGGTGGCCCATCAGCGGCGCGGCCACCTGGGCCTCGCGCAGGGACATCAGCAGCGGACCGTGGAACGAGTGCACCAGCATCTCGATGGCGGCGTTGTGGGTGCACTGCGCCACGCGGACGTGAAACGCGGCCGACATCTCCATGCTGTACTCGCCGCGTTTCAGAGCGGCTTGGTGCTCGCGGGTCAACTCGCGCAGTTCGTCGACGTCCTTTTCGGTCGCCCGCTCGATCACCGCCTCGATGATGCCGAGCTCCACCACCTGCCGGGCCTCGATGACCTCCGGCGCTGTCATCGGCGAGAGGTTCACGAGGTCGGCGAGGTTCGCACTGAGCTTCGTCGACGAGGGCGTGGTGACGAACGCGCCGCCGCGCGCACCGACCCGGATCGCGACCAGGCCGGCGGCTTCCAGTACGCGTAGCGCCTCGCGGACGGTGACCCGGCTGACGCCCATCTGCTCGCACAGGGCGCGCTCGCTCGGCAGGCGATCGCCAGGACGCAGTTTGTCGGCGCGGATGAGCGAGCGGATCTGCTCGACGATGACTTCCGACATCCGGCTCGACGACACGACGTCGAACAGTCCGCTGTCCGCCCGCGGAGCCGCCGCGGATCCACCCCGCCCTGCTGGTTCCATGCGCCGATCCTCTCACAGGAACACCGAAACCCCCGCTGTCGCGGCACCCGCCCGAGGGTTGACCCGCCGCCGGAGGGCGCCTTATGGTCATATCGTCGTTCGGACTAACCAATAGACCAGACCTTCGGAACAAACAGGAGGCGCCGTGAGGGAGTCCGTCGCACTTGCCTGCCGGGTGCTCGCCGCGACCGGCCTCGTCGAGCACGTGCTCGGCCACATCAGCGTCCGCACGTCGCCGGACGAATTGCTGGTGCGCTGCCGTGGCCCGGAGGAAGCCGGCCTCCGCTACACGACAGCGGAGGACATCCGGCCGGTGCCGCTGCACGGCACGCCCGAGACCGGCGACTGGAGCGTGCCCAACGAACTGCCGATCCACACCGAGGTGCTGCGACGCCACCCCGAGGCGACAGCCGTGGTCCACGCGCACCCGCCCGCCGTGGTCACGATGTCCCTGGCCGGCTTGCCGTGGCTGCCGCTGTTCGGCGCCTACGACATCCCGGCCGCGCGGCTCGCCGCCGACGGCATCCCCGTGTGGCCGCGCTCGGTGCTGGTGAACGACCACGACCTCGCCGGGCAGATGGCCGACGCGCTCGGCGACCGGCCGGTCCTGGTCCTCAGTGGACACGGGCTGGTCAGCGTCGCCGGCGGCGACCCCGAGACGGCCGTGGCCCAGGCGGTGTTGCAGGCCATGGCCGTCGACTCGCTCGCGCGCCGGACCCTCGCCGTCGCCCACGCCGGGGGGAAGCCGGTGGCCATCCCCGACGAGGACCTCGCGCTGCTGCCCGATCTGGGCGGGGCGTTCAACGTCACGACCCTGTGGCGGCACGTGGTGCGGCGCACCGAAAACCCCTGAAGTCCCCCGCTAGTACGACAAGGAGAGCAGCAGTGCGTGACGAGTACCTGAAAGGTGTCCTGGCCAGCGAGAAGAAGAACCTCGATTCCTCGGAGATCGCGGCCCGCGACGAGTTCAACCGGCAACACCCGCCGAACAAGGGCTTGGTCGTGGAAGACGACCTGCGGAAGATGGAGCTGCCGGCCCGGCCGTGGCGCAACAACCGAGGCCACTACTTCGACCTCGCCGACTACGAGGTGCTGAGCGCGCACATCTCGGAACTCAAGCCGGGCAACAACTCCGTGCGCCACCGCCACACGACCGAGGCCTACCTCTACGTGGTCAAGGGACACGGTTTCTCGCTCGTCAACTACGACGACGAGCCGATCGAGGTCGTCGAATGGCAGGAGGGCACGCTGTTCGCGCCGCCGCGGTGGGCGTGGCACCAGCACTTCAACCTCGACGGCAACGACACCGCCCGCTACCTCGCGATCCAGGACACGGGACTGCTGCGGACCATGCGCCTGCACAACATCGAGCGCCACGGCGTGCAACTCTCCCCCGAGGAGGGCAAGCAGCTCCTCGACGCGGCCGTCGAGGCCGGCACCACGCACGGCGCCCGCAAATAGCCCGCCTCTCGGCCGTGGGGGCCGCCCGCCCGCGGGGGGGCCGCGGC
>NZ_JBFBAE010000012.1:169096-309140 GCF_040689465.1 Amycolatopsis sp. NPDC051373
CGCGCCCACCCCGCCCCGGACGCCAAAAACACCACCACCCGCCGCCGCCGTCCCCGCCGCCCCCGCCCCGGCCGCCCCCCCCCCCCGCACTCCAGGCGGGAGCACGGCCGAGTCACGAACCCATCCGACCTGTGAGGAGTGCCCGTGCCCGAAGGAACACCCGTGTCCGAATGGCTCGACCCGACCGTCGCGACGTCGTGGCTGGAACAGGACAGCCTCGTCGGATTCCTCGTGCTGCCCCGGCGAATCGCCGCCACGCTGGTGGCGGGCGACCGGCCGCGGACGAAACTGGTGGCCGACATCGGCAGCGGCCCCGGTGACTTCCTGGAGGTCCTGCTCGATCTGTTCCCCAGCGCCCACGGCATCTGGACCGACGTCTCCACGGTGATGGAAGACGCCGCCCGCGCGCGGCTCGCCCGCTTCGCCGCCCGCGTTTCCTACCAGCTCACCGACATGACGGACCTCGCGCAGCTGCCCGGTGACCTCGACGTGGTGATGACCTCGCGGGCCAGCCACCACCTCAACCCGGCGCAGCTGGCGCGGTTCTACACCGAGGTGGCCGAGCACCTGGCGCCCGGCGGCTGGCTGCTGAACCTCGACCACATCGGGCCCGGGCCGGTGTGGGACGCGCGGCTGCGCGCGGCCCGCAAGCAGCTCATCCCGCCTTCCGACAAGGCCGGTGCCCACAAGCACAACGACGCCCTGCCGTCGGTGAACGACCACCTCGAAGGGCTCGCGAAGGCCGGATTCACCGACGTCGAAATGCCCTGGCGCGGCCTCTACACCTGCCTGCTGGCGGCTCGTCGTGACGGTTGACGGAAGGCTCGCCCGCCTCCGCGTCGCGCTCAGCGGCCGCGAGTGGGCGTCGCTGGGCGGCATGGCCACGGTTGTCCTGCTGCTGAACCTCGTCGGCTGGGGAGTGCTCGGCCTCGTGGTGGCCCCGGAGCACCACGCGCTGGCCGGCGGTGGGTTCTTCGGAGTCGGGCTCGGCGTCACGGCGTTCACGCTGGGGTTGCGCCACGCGTTCGACGCCGACCACATCGCCGCCATCGACAACACCACTCGCAAGCTGATGGCCGAGGGGGGCCGGCCGCTGTCGGTCGGGTTCTGGTTCTCACTCGGTCACTCGACCGTCGTGTTCGGACTGTGCCTGCTGCTCTCGATCGGGGTGCGCGCGCTCGCCGGATCGGTCACGGACGACTCGTCGGCGCTGCACCGGGTGACCGGCCTGATCGGCACGTCGGTGTCGGGGGTGTTCCTCTACATCATCGGGATCGTCAACCTGGTGGTGCTGTTCGGCATCCTGCGCGTGTTCCGCGAGATGCGCCACGGCCGGTTCAGCGAAGCCGAGCTCGAGGAGCACCTCGCGCGGCGCGGCGTGCTGAACCGGATGCTGTCCGGCCTGACGAAGGCGGTCCGCAAGCCCTGGCACATCTATCCGGTGGGTGTCCTCTTCGGACTCGGGTTCGACACCGCCACCGAAGTGGGCCTGCTCGTGCTGGCGGCCGGCGCGGCCACTTTCGCCCTGCCCTGGTACGCGATCCTCGTGCTGCCGGTGCTGTTCGCGGCGGGGATGACGCTGTTCGACACCGCCGACGGCTGCTTCATGAACTTCGCCTACGGGTGGGCGTTCGCGAAGCCGGTGCGCAAGGTCTTCTACAACCTCACCGTGACCGCGCTCTCGGTGGCCGTCGCGCTCGTCATCGGGACGATCGAGCTGCTGTCGATCCTCGCCGACCGGCTCGGGATCGTCTCGGGCCCGCTGGCCGCGATCGCCGACCTCGACCTGAACAACGTCGGCTTCGCGATCGCCGGATTGTTCGTCGCGACCTGGCTCGTCGCCGTGATCGTCTGGCGGGTCGGCCGGATCGAGGAGAAGTGGTCGGCCCACCTCTCCGTCGACCCCGACCGTTAGGTGTGCCGATCGTTACCAATCCGACCACAGTCACGGCCGAATGGCCTTCGTAGCAACGGTTACGTGCCGCGCGGGGGGTCCGCCTACTTTTGGCCGGATTAGTAAGAGGCCGGCCCTTCGAACAGCTCCGCCACGCCCGCGACGGTGATGCCCTCCATCACCTCGCGGGCGGTGTGCGCCACCGGCAGGTCCTGTCCCACTCCGTCGGCCATGCGGAACGCGTTAGCCAGATCCTTGCGGTACCAGGTGAAACGCATCAGTTCGAGTTGCGCGAGCGTGGCGCTCGCGGCCACTCCGTCGAGCAGCGCCCGGCGCAGCTTCGCCGGCTCGACCCCCAGGCTGCGACCGAGCCGCATCGCCTCGACGATCGCCGTGATCTGACCCCAGTGGCACAGGTTGTTCACCGTCTTGCCGACCTGGCCGGAGCCGAGCGGACCGAGGTGGTGCACCGCTTTCGTCCACGGCGCGAGTGCCGGGCGCACCCGGTCCAGCACGGATTCTTCCCCGCCGACCAGCAGGACGATCTCGCCGTTCTCCGCTCCGCGGACGCCACCGGTGAGGGCCGCGTCCAGGACGGCCACTCCGGCACCTCCGGCCTCGGCCTCGACTCGGCGGGAGGTCTCGGGCGTCACCGAACTGCAGATCAGCAACGCGGAGCCGCGCTTCGCGGTGGCCAGCACGGCCGCCGACACCTCGAGCACGTCCTCATCGGACGGCACGATCACGAGCACCACGTCGCACCCGCCGAGCTCCGCCGCGGACCCGGCAGCCCGCGCACCCCCTTCGACGTGTTCGTCCACTGTGGAGCGATTCCGATCGAACACCACTGTGTCCAGGCCGGCGCGGACAAGGTGCCGGGCGATCGGCCCGCCCATCGCCCCCAGCCCTGCCACCCCGACACCGGCGATTCCGTGGTTCGGCATCAGCACGTTCCTCTCCTTCGGCAAACGGTCGAACGAAAAGGGCCTGCCTCGCGGCGAACCACGAGACAGGCCCCTCCGGCGGACGATCAGACGGTCGCGGCGGCTTCGGCCAGCTCGCCGGCGGCGTACTCCGGAGCGTTTTCGAAGTAGTGCACCTTGTCGTAGCCGAGGTGCTTGAACATGCGGTTCTGCGCGGACAGCAACCGCAGCGGAGTGCCGTCGGCGGCGTAATGCACCGCGATTGTGTTCTGCGGAACGTAGAGCGTGTCGCCCTTCGTGATCTCGTGCCGGGTCGGCGTCTTCGCGACTCGCGCGTAGTACTTCTCCGCGATCTCCTCCTGGACTTCCCAGTGCAGCGAATAGCCGGAGCCGTCGAGCACGTAGAGGACTTCGTCGGCCATCTTCCAGTGCTTGCCCGAGCGGCTGCCGGCCGGGATGTCGAGCTCGAAGACGTCGACGGAGAACTGGCGCAGGTCCGTCCGCTCGGGACTGTTGAGCACGCGGACGCGGCCCATCGGGGTCGTTTCCCAGACCGTGTCCTCTTGCCGCACCACCTTCTTGCGCTCCAGCACGCCGTCGGTCCAGATCCTCGACCAGTCCTCGCGCTCACCGAACTCGTCCGGCCGCTCGATCGGGCCGCCGCGGCCCTGCTGCAGCAGGCCCAGGAACATCCACGTGCACTTGGCTTTCATGACCAGCGCGACGGCTTTTTCGTCGTAGGGGTTGTAGTGCCGGTGCACCGAGTCGGTGTGCACGAAGACCAGTTCCCCGGCCTTCCAGTCGTAACGCTGGTCGTCGTGGATCTCGTAGCCGGCGCCTTCGAGGATGTAGAAGGACGCCTCGTTCTGGTGTCCGTGTCCCCGGTTGGAGCTGTGCGGCGGCAGTTCGACGAAATGCACCTGCAACGTCTGGGTCAGGAAGTCCTCGTCCCCCGGCCCGATCCGCCACCACGTGCGGGACTTCTCCGAGTCGCCGGAGTGGCCGACCTTCGCGTCGTCGACCACCACCGAGTCGTCGCGGACCCGTTCGGCGGCCAGCTGGGCCTGACGGAACTGACCGAGCCCGTAGGTCTCAGAAGTCAAGCCACGTACGAACACGCGTCCCTTCTTGCCCATGCGTTCCTCGCTTTCCCGCGCCTTGGCGCTTTTCGACGGAGGCAGAACATGTTCCTCCCGGACGTCCCGCCCGGGTACGCTCCGAAGTATAGGCCTAACTGTCCTACCAATCCAGAGCCCGAGCTTCCGGGAGGCTTCCTTGAGCGACGTCCGCCTCAGCATCGCGACCACCGACTACGACCACTTCCGGGATTTCCGCACCGGCGCCGTGCGCGCCCAGGGCATCGACCACACCTGGTCGATGCTGAGTCACCACGAGATCTTCGCGCGGTTCACCGCGAACCGTGAGTGGGACGTGGCCGAGTTGTCCTTCGCCAAGTTCAGCACGCAGATCACCCGCGACGAGCCGGACATCGTGGGACTTCCGGTCGTCTGCTCGCGCCTGTTCCGGTTCGGCTCGTTCTACGTCAACCGCAACAGCGGCATCCGCTCCGTGGAAGACCTGCGCGGCAAGAAGGTCGGCTCGCCCGAGTGGGCCCACTCCGCGGCGGTGTACATGCGCGGCTGGCTGCACAACGACATGGGCGTCAAACTCGACGAGATCGAGTGGTACCAGGCCGGCGCGAACGCCCCGGGCCGCGTCGAGAAGGTGGAGCTGACCCTGCCGCCCGGCGTGCGGCTCACCCGCGTTTCCGACCGGTCGCTGTCCGACCTGCTCGCCGCGGGCGACATCGACTGCGCGATCATCGCCCGGCCGCCGACGTGCTTCCTCGAAGGACACCCCGACGTCGTGCGCCTGTTCCCGGACTACCGCGAACGGGAACAGGACTACTACCGCGACACCGGCATCTGGCCGATCATGCACCTGATCGCGATGCGCCGGCAGATCCTCGACGAGCACCCCTGGGTGGCGCGCAACCTCTACAACGCCTTCCTGGAGTCGAAACAGCGCAGCGTCGAACGGCTTCTCGACCCCGCCGTGTCGCGCTACCCGCTCCCCTGGCTCGCCACCTACGGCCGCGAAATGCGCGAACTCTTCGCCGGCGACCCATTCCCCTTCGGCATCGAACCCAATCGCGCGACCTGGGAACAACTGCTTACCTATGCAGCCCAGCAGGGAATAGCGCACCGGCTCGCCACGGCCGACGAGATCTTCCCGGCCGGGATCATGACCGAGGTGGTGGTGTGAACCCGGTGCGGTAATCCGCCATTCGGCCCTACGGTTTCCGCCGGGCTTTGGCAGAATGGCTGCCACTTCGCCGCAGGGACGCGCCCGCCCGCACTCATCGCGCACGGGCCGTCCCGCGCTGCGCTCACTGTCCGAAGTGGATCCGTGGGCCGAGGATTTCGATCGGGAGCAGCATCGGCATCAACGGTTGACAAATGGTCATACCATAGGTCCATACTGCTCGAACCGAACGGCCCGTGGCCTCAGGCACCGGACCCTCGGCACCCGAAGCTCTGCGACAGTTCCGCACTCACATCGTGGTGAGCCCGCCTTGTTCCCGGCGGCGGTCCGCTCACCGAAGGGAACCGCAATGCACAAGAGGCGAAGCACCCGACGGACCGTCTCGGCCGTCCTCGCCGGCGGCCTGGCGTTGACGATGGCCGCCGCGTGCGGCTCCGGCGCGGCCAGCTCTACCGACGCGGCCCAGACGACGGCCGACCAGCGCAACCCCCAGCAGCTCGCCGAGGTGGCGGCGAGGGAAGGCCAGGTGGTCTGGTACACCACGTTCGCCGACGCCGACGTCGCGCCGATCATCGCGTCGTTCAACAAGGTCTACCCGAAGATCAAGGTCAACGCGCTGCGGCTGAGCGCCGACAAGATCCCGCCCCGCGTGATCACCGAGCAGCGCGGCGGCAAGTACAACGCCGACGTGGTCTCCGGTGACTCACCGCAGATCGCCCAGCTCCTTCAGGCGGGCGCACTGCAGCCCTACAAACCGGTCGACGCCGCGCCGCTGCCCGCCGGGCTCAGCCTGCCCGACGGCTACCAGGGTGTCGTGTACGCCGTCACCACCGTGCTCTCCTGGAACCCCCAGGTGCTCAGTCAGAAAGGCCTCACCGCACCGAAATCCTGGGAGGACCTCACGAAGCCTCAATGGCGCGGCCAGTTCTCGATCGACCCCGGCGCGGTCAACTGGTACGACAGCCTGATCACGGCGATGGGCCACGACAAGGCACTGGCGTTGCTGAAGGGGCTCGGCGACAACGCGCCGGTGTTCGTCGAGAGCCACACCCAGTCGCTGACCAACGTGCAAGCCGGCGAGCCGCTCGCCGCCGCGACCGCGTACGGCTACAAAGCCTCCAGCCTCAAGAAGAAGACGCCGAACACCCTGGACTTCGTCAACGGCACACCACTGCCCGCGTCGCTGAACCTGATCGACGTCGTGAAGAACTCGCCGCACCCCAACGCCGCCCGCCTCTTCGACGACTGGATGGTCTCCAAGGCCGGGCAGCAGGAGATCGTCGACGTCACCAACCACACGTCGGTCCGCCCGGACGTCACCAACGACGCGAAGGTGTGGGACGAGACGAAGTGGCCGGCCGCGTGGGGGCACCCGAACCTCTCGCAGGCGGACTACAACAACGAGCTCGCGGAAATGAAGTCGGCACTGAAAGCGCCGTGACCCCTGACGGCCGTGGCGGACCCCGCCGGCGAAAGGACCCACGATGACCCTGCTGGACACCCGACCCGGCGACCCGGCACCCACCGAGACCGGCCGGGCCGTGAAGACCTCGCGCCACCGGTCCTGGCGATCCCTGCTGCAGCCGCGCTACCTCACGCTCGCCATCGCGGCGATCGCGGTGGCCTACCTCGCACTGGTGCCGGTCGGCACGATGATCTACGCCAGCCTGCAGACGTCGTTCCTCGGCACCGGCGTTTCGACATGGACACTGCACAACTACGCCACGACCTTCGCGTCCGACGGGTTCGGCACCCTGGTGCTCAACTCGTTCCTCTACGCCGGGCTCACCGCGTTCGTCTGCACGGTGATCGGGTTCGGGCTCGCGTGGCTGGTCAGCCGGACCAACACGCCGTGCAAGACGTTCGCGCAGCTGGCGGCGCTCGTGCCGCTGATCGTGCCGGGGATCCTCAACACGGTGGCGTGGGCGCTGCTGCTCTCCCCCGAACGCGGGCCGCTCAACGGTGTCCTGCGGTCGGTGGGGCTCCCGGCGTTCAACATCTACTCGATCGCCGGCATGGTGTTCGTGCAGTCCATCCATGTCGCGCCGGTCGCGTTCCTCATGGGCACGGCGGCGTTCAGCTCGATGGACTCGTCGCTGGAGGAGGCCTCGCTCGCGTCGGGCGCCTCCCCCGTGCGCACCTTCCGCGTGATCACGCTGCGGATGGCCCGGCCGGCGATCCTGTCGGCCGCGCTGCTGATGTTCATCCAGACCATCTCGACGTTCGAGGTGCCGCAGCTGATCGGTGTGCCAGGCCACACATACGTGTTCGTCAGCCGGATCTACAGCGCACTGCAGGCGTTCCCGGCCGACTACGGCACGGTCGGGGTGATCGGGGTGTTCGTGCTGGTGATCGCGTCGATCGGGCTGATTCTGTCGCAACGGCTGAGCCGGCGCTCGGCGACGCAGACGATCACCGGCAAAGGGTTCCGCTCGACGGTGCAGGACCTGGGCCGGTGGCGGTGGGCGGGACTGGCCGTGTTCATCCTGTTCTTCCTCATCGCGGTCGTGCTGCCGCTGGCGATGCTGATCTGGTCGTCGCTGCTGCCCGGCTACGAACCGCCTTCGCTGAAAGCGCTGGGAGACCTGGGGTTCGGCAACTACGCCCAGATCTTCCGGCAGCCGGCCCTGATCGAGTCGGTGCGCAACAGCGTCGTCACGGCGGTGAGCTCGGCGGTGATCGTCACCGCGCTGAGCGCCGTGGTCGCCTACCTCACGGTGAAGACGAAGGTGTTCGGCCGCGGGCTGCTCGACGGGCTCGCGACGGTGCCGATCGCCGTGCCCAGCATCGTGATGGGCGTGGGCATCCTCTACTGGTACCTCGCCGCGCCGCTGCCCGTGCACCTCTACGGCACGCTGACCATCCTGGTCGTCGCCTTCGTGACGATCAGCCTGCCGTACGCGATGCGCTACCTCGTGCCCGGCATGTCGCAGATCAAGGACGAGCTCGAAGAGGCGGCGACCGCCAGCGGGGCTTCCTGGGCCCAGACTTTCCGGCGGGTGTTCATCCCGCTTCTCATGCCCTCACTGCTGGCCGCGTTCCTGTACACGATGATCGTCGCGTTCCGCGAGATCTCCGCGGCGATCTTCCTGTACTCCTCCGGGTCGGAGGTCGTGTCCGTGAGCATCTACGACCTCTATTCCAACGGCTCGTACCCGGTGGTCGCCGCGCTCGGCGTGGTGATGGTGCTGTTCCTGACGATCCTCGTCGCCGGTGTCCGGCTGCTCGGGCGCCGCTTCGGGATCCAGGGCGCGAATCAGAGCTGAGCACACCCGACAACAACCCCCGCGGGAGAGTGGGATCCGAAGATGATCAGGCTGACCGGACTGACGAAACGATTCCCGGGCCGGACCGTGGCCGCCAACGCGGTCGACGGGATCGACCTGGAGATCGCCGAGGGCAAGCTGGTGACCCTGCTGGGTCCCAGCGGCTGCGGGAAAACCACCACGCTACGGCTCATCGCCGGGCTGGAACGCGCCGACGCCGGCTCGATCGAGCTCGACGGCAAGGTCGTTTCCGACCCGCGCAACGGGGTGTTCGCCGGCGCGCACCGCCGGCCGATCGGGATCGTGTTCCAGTCGTACGCGATCTGGCCGCACATGTCGGTCGTGCAGAACGTGATGTTCCCCTTGCGGGTCAACAAACCCCGGGTCCGCGCCGCCGCGGCGCGCAAGAAGGCGCTCGACGCGCTCGATCTCGTGGGCCTGGCCGACTTCGCCGAACGCCCGGCCCCGGCGTTGTCCGGTGGCCAGCAGCAGCGGGTCGCGCTGGCCCGCGCCCTGGTGCGCGAGCCGAAGGTGCTGCTGCTCGACGAGCCACTGAGCAACCTCGACGCCGGGCTGCGGGACCGGATGCGCGACGAGATCCGCGCCGTGCAGCAGCGGCTCGGCATCACCACGGTGTTCGTCACCCACGACCAGGACGAGGCCCTCGCCGTCTCCGACGACGTGGTCGTGATGAACAGCGGCTCCATCGTCGAACGCGGCCGGCCGCAGGAGATCTACGCCCGGCCGCAACAGGAGTTCACCGCGCGCTTCCTCGGGGTCTCCAACACGCTCACCGGCGTCGTCACCGAGGTGCTGGAGACCGGCGTGTGCGTGCAGGTCGGACCCGGCCGGCTGGTCTGCGGCGCCAACTCCGAGCTGAGCGCGGGCGACACCGTCAGCGTGTTCATGCGGCCCGAGAGCTTCGGGTTCTCCCGCAAGCAGCACGACGCCGAAGCCTGGAAGGGCACCGTGCAGTTCAGCATCTACCACGGCGACTGCTGGGACTACTACGTCCGGCTCGGCGACGACGTGCTGAAGGTCCGCGTCTACAAGGAGAAGGTCGGCCTCGCCCACGGCGACCCGATTTTCCTGCAGCCCGAGCCCGAGGACGCGATCGTCCTGCCCGCGCACTGACCCGAAAGGAGCACGGTCGCCGATGACCGCCCCGTACCCCTTGTCCGCACAGGCTCCCGGTGTCCCCGCTCCGCTGCCCGGGTTCGACTACCCGGCGCCGCGGTTCCCGGGCTACCTCCTGCAGGAGCGCACCGACGACCTCGAGGAGCTGATGCCGCTCGCGCGGGCGCACGTGCGGCGCCGCTACGGCCGGTCCGCGCTCGGCGACGTCCGGCCCGGCGACGAGCTGCTGATCGTCACGTTCCCCCACCAACACGAGCTCGTGTTCAAGGCCATCCGCCAGGCACTGCTGGAGATCGGCGTCGCGAAGGTCGACCGGATCGACGTCACCGACCTCGGCATGGAGGTGAAGTCCTACAGCGCGGCCGAGGGGTGGCGGGAGATCACCGACCGGCTGCCGCCGATGATCGAGGAGGGCATCGAGTTCAACGTCGCCGCGGCCGCGCTGAAGCGCTACCTCGACGACCGCCCCGGTTACACCGGTGTCTACGCGGGTGAAGCCGGTCGCTCGCACTGGAGACGCGCCGCCGGCAAGCGGATCCGGAACAACTGGGTGTACTCGACCTACGAGGACTTCATCTCCCGCGCCAACGGGATCCCGGACGAGATCTGGCGGACCGTGGACCTCATGGTGGTCGACGCGTTCCGCGACGCCGCCGAGGTCCGCATCACGAGTCCCGAAGGGACGGACCTCGGCTGGCAGGTGACCCCGCAGCAGGCGGAGCTGTGGCCCAAGGGCGCCTACATCTCGGGGCACATCCTCGGCTCGACGATCCAGGGCATCCGGTTCGGCCACCCGGCGGAGACCTTCCTGCGCGAAGCGAAGACGTTGATGCCCACGCTCAACGGCGTGGTCGGCGGGACGAGCAACCACACCGGATACTTCCCGCACGCGTCGGTGACCATCGAGTCGGGGATGATCACCAAGATCCAGGGCGGCGGCCGCTACGGTGAGTTGTGGCGCGAGGTCGTGGAACGCTACCAGGACACGCACTACCCCGGCTTCCCTTACCCGGGCTGGGCGTACTTCAACGACGCGTCGATCGGCACCAACCCGAAGAGCTACCGCCAGATCGAAACCCTGTGGAACTACAACGACTCCTGGACGAACCTGCCCGAGCGCGCGCAGGCCGGCGTGATCCACTTCGGCTTCGGTGCCGAGCACTGGGACCAGACCTTCCTCTCCTACGCCAAGGAGAACAAGTTGCCGACGATGCACTTCCCCCACGTGCACAACCTGTTCGCCACCTACGAGATCCGGCGGCGCAGCACCGGCGAGTGGGTCAAGCTGATCGACAAGGGCCGCATCACCGCACTCGACTCCGAGCGCGTGGTGCGCCTCGCCAGCAGCCTCGGCGGCACGCACCACCTGGAGTACGACTGGATTCCCGCGGTGCCGGGCATCAACTACCCCGGGGACTACCACCGGGACTACGCGCCCGACCCGGTCTCGTGGATCCGCCGCGAGCAGAACGGGGAGTTCGCCCGGTGACCGCGCCGTTCTATCTGCCCGCAGGCGACGAGGTCGACCTCTTCCGCGCGGCCTACGACCAGCGCATCCCGGTGCTGCTCAAGGGACCCACCGGGTGCGGCAAGACCCGGTTCGTCGAATACATGGCGTGGGAGATCGCGAAACAACGCACCGGGGCGCCGCCGGACGAGCCGCTGGTGACCATCACCTGTCACGACGACCTCACCGCGGCCGACCTCGTCGGCCGGTACCTGCTCTCGGCCGAGGGCACGACGTGGCTCGACGGGCCGTTGACGCGGGCCGCGCGCACGGGTGCGATCTGCTACCTCGACGAGGTGGTCGAAGCCCGCAAGGACACGACCGTGGTGCTGCACTCGCTGACCGACCACCGGCGGATGCTGCCGCTCGAACGGCTCGGCACCACCGTGGCGGCGCACCCGGACTTCCTGCTCGTGGTGTCGTACAACCCGGGCTACCAGGTCACGAGCAAGGATCTCAAGCCGAGCACCCGGCAGCGGTTCCTCGCCATCGAGTTCGGCTACCCGGACGCCGATCTGGAGGCCGAGATCATCGCGCACGAAGCGGGCGTGCCCGCGGACGTGGCCGAGGCACTGGCCGCGCTCGGCGCCCGGATCCGCAACCTCGACGCCGCCGATCTCGTCGACGGCCCGAGCACCCGGCTGCTCGTCCACGCCGGCGCGCTCATCGGTCGCGGGGTCGCACCGCGGCGCGCGTGCGATCTCGCGCTGGTACTGGCCACCAGCGACGACCGGGACGTGCAGGACGCCGTCCGGCAGGTGACGCACGCCGTGTTCGCGGCATGACGGCGCTCGCGCCGCTGACCGGCTCGCTCTCGCTGTACTACCGGGCGTTGTGCGGGCGCGGGTGCGAACTGGTGCCCTACGACGACGATGCCGAACTTCGCCAACGGCCCGACACCGCGACGACCGTGCGGCTCCCGTCGCACGTGCACTCGGGACCGTCGTGGTACCAGGTGGCGCTGACGCATCGGGCGCTGCACCACGAACTCGGCACTTTCGAGCTCGATCTCGACCGGCCGGAGCCGTTCTTCCGGCGGCTGCGCCCGGCCGGCCTGAGCGGCGGGCTCGACCGCTTCGCCGGCCTGTTCGGCCGCACGGCGCTCGCGGTCGAGGTGTTCACCGCGCTCGAAGACCTGCGCGTGGACACCGCGGCCCTGCGCCTGTTCCCCGGCCTGGCACCGGCTTACGAGCGGGTGCGCCACGACGAGCTGGCGGCGAGGCCGGACCTCGCCGAGCTGCCGGCCCGCTCCGCCGCGGCCGAGGCGCTCGTCCGGCTGAGTCTCGGCGCCACCTCGATCCGGCTGCCGCCGGCACTGCATCCGGCAGTCACCCGGATCGCCGCCGTGGCGAAGGTACTGACCGACCGGGAGTCCACTGTGGAATCGACGGCCGAGGCGGCGATCCGGTGCTACGGCGTGCTGGTGCGGCTGCCCAACCTGGTGCCGGCGGCGGGTCCGGACGAAGAGGTCGCGTTCACCGAATCCGATGTGGACGACGGGTTCACGCTGCCGGGCCAGGAGTTCCGGCTCGAAGGTGACGAGGTGTTCGACGTCCGGTTCGCGCCCGTGCGCTACCGCGACGTGCCCGGTCCCCGGTATCTCGGTTTGTCGGCTTCCGGCATGCCGCTCACCGAGGCGATCCTGCGGACGACCGGCGAGGAAGGCCAGGCGGCCGACGAGTTCACCGAACGCTCGCTGGCGGCCGAGAGCGGACAGGTCGACGTCACGGCGGTCCAGCGCCCGCCGGAGCCGCTGCCGCACGACCACGGCCCCGACCTGGACGACCACCACCACGGGGAAACCGGGCCCGTCCACGCGAGCGGACGGCACGAGTTCGCCTATCCGGAGTGGGACCACCACGCCGGCCGGTACCTGACCGACTGGTGCCTGGTCCGCGAGAAGCGGCCCCGTTCGGGGCGCGGCGGCCGCGCGCACCGCGACGCGCTCAAGCGCAACCGCGCGCTGCTGCCCGCGCTGACCGCGCAGCTGGAACGCATGGCTCCGCTCGGGCGCCGCCGGCGCACGCGGCTGCGCCACGGCGACGACCTCGACCTCGACGCCTGCGTCGAAGCCATGGCCGACTTGCGGACCGGACGGACGCCGGGCGAGGCCGTCCACAGCGCGCTCGAACCGGTGGCCCGCGAGGTGGCCGTCGCGTTCGCACTGGACCTGAGCTCGTCGACGGCCGAACGCCTGCCCGAGCGCGACGACGGGATCCGCCGGATCCTCGACCTGGAGCGGGAATCGGTCGCGTTGCTCCTCGAAGCGGTGGAGCGGGTGGGCGACAGCTACGGCATCTACGGCTTCTCCGGCACCGGCCGCGAGGACGTCGTGGTTTCGGTCGTGAAGTCCCTCGACGAGCGGCGCACGCCGGCGACCCTGCGGCGGCTCGACGGGCTCGTGCCGCAGCACACCACCCGGATGGGCCCGGCCATCCGCCACCTCACCCGCCGGCTCGCCACGCACGGCGCGCCGGCGAAGCTGCTCGTGCTGGTTTCCGACGGTCGTCCGTTCGACCTCGACTACGGGCAGCGGTACGGCGAGGACGCCGTGCTGGACTACGCGCTCGCCGACACCACGCGCGCGCTCGCCGAAGCCCGCCTTGCCGGTGTCCGCCCGTACCTCATCACCGTCGACCCGGCCGGCGGCGACTACCTGCGGACGATGTGCGACCCCGACGAGTACCACGTGATCGCCGATCCGCGTGACCTGCCGATGGCCCTCGCCCGGCTGTACGTCACCGCCCGGCGTGCGTAGGCCGCGACGTAGAGCCGCGAGTCAGTGCGGCCGGGAGAGGTCGCCGGGCCGGAAACCTTCCAGCGTCGAGCTGACGAGCCCGTCGAACTGGTCCTTGTACTCACGCGGGTAGACCCAGCGCAACGCGGCCATCGAGGCGGATCCTGTGAACCCGCGTTCGTAGAAGATCTTGCCGTCGCCCTGGTAGCCGGAAATCGAGTACCGATCGCCCTCGACCTTCTGGTAGGTCACTCGTCCGCCGCCCGCTTCTGCCGCGGCGACCGCGCCGGCCAGCGCCTGGGCCGCGGACTGGTTCGAGTTGGCGCCCCACACCGTCAGCGTCGCGTCGACATCGGAGCTGGTGAACGTCATCCCGTCTCCGTTCGGCGGGGCGTACGGGGTCGCGAGGTAGCTCTCGGAGATCAGCGCGGTGAAACCGAACCGGGGGTTCGTGTATGTGGGCCCCTCCGCGGACTGACCAAGAGAGGGCGTCGTCGGCGGCGGGGAGAGCGAGGTCGAAGGCGGTGGCGAAGCGGGAGGCGACGAGGCGGGCGCCGTTCTGCCGAGCATCGTCAGGAACTTCGGCAGCAGCAGGTCGCCGATCCCGTTGTAGGGCAGGGTCACGGTCTCTTTCCCGGACGCCGTGTCGCAGCCGAGGTCGTACCACTGGATCTCGAACTCGGCCCCGGTCGCGGTGAACCCGATGGCCGCGCCCGGCACATGGTCGGCGCCCGAGCCGCGGTCGGCCGCGTCGATGGTGACCTTCTCTCCGTCACCGTCGATCGTGGGCACCCGGCAGAACCCGTTTTTCGTGACCGGCTCGAGCCGCTGGGTCAGCGTCCGCATCCCGGTCGCGGTCAGCACCTCGGGCCGGAACATGTCCTTCGGACCGAGCACCTGTCCCGTGCCGAGGTCGACGTTCACCGTCTCGGGGAACCGCCAGGTCGTGTGCGACAGCACGTCCGAATCCAGATCGTGGTCGTACCGCACGGAAAGCAGGCTCGGCGTCCGCAGCAGGATGCGTGCCGTCGTGTGCGCCGCGGCCGTGTCCCCTCGCTCCTGGAACATCTCGCGATTGCCGGCCACCCCGTCGCGGATCGCCTTCAGCCGCTTGTCGACCGGTGCCCGCAGCGCGTCGTTGATCCGTTGCCGGACCGCGGGATCCGGACCGCCGGACACCTGCGGAAACTGGAGGTCGTAGGTGACCGGCAGGGCCTGGTCCCGCCCCGACGTGGTCTGCAGGCTGACGGTGAGCGCCGCCGCTTGCGGGGGCGGATCGTCGTGGTTGCCGAAAATTGCCACTCCCCCGGCGACCAGCGCGCCGACGATGAGCACCGCGGCGGCGATCTTGCCGGCGATCACCGCGGTCGCGCCCACCCCGGTCCCCGTGGCCGGAACCCCGCCCCCGACCCCACCCCCGACCCCGGCCGCCACGGCACCGGCGCCGACCGGCGCGGCGGCCGTGCCGGCGGTGGCCAGCAACGCCAAGGGCGTCAACGCCGTCAACGCGGCGGCCGACGCGGCCAGGCGCTTCCAGCCGCGTTTCTCCCAGTTCTTCCCGTAGGCCTTGCGGGCGACGGTTTCCAGCTCCGCCACGAAAGCATCAGCCCGGGCCGGTCGCCACGCCGGATCCTTCGCCATCCCTCGCGCGATCAAGGGGCGCAACGCCTCGGGCACCGCCTCCACGGGCACCGGCGCCGCTTGGTGCAGCGAGCGCAGCCCTTCGGTCGTGTCCGCCCGGAACGGCACCTGTCCGGTGACGCACTGGTAGAACACGCAGGTTGCCGCGTACACGTCGGTGGCGGGCACCCCGGGCTGCCCGGACCACTGCTCCGGCGCCATGTACGACGGTGAACCGGCCGTCAGCCCATTGTGGCCGTCCAATGTGGCGAGCCCGAAGTCGACCAGCTTCGACACGCCTTCGCGGGACACCAGCACGTTTCCCGGTTTGTAGTCCCGGTGGACCACCCCGGCCGCGTGGGCGTCGGCGAGGCCGAGCAGCGAGCCCTTCAGAATGGCCAGCGCCGATTCGGGGGCGAGCACGTTCTCCGTCGCCAGCAGCGCGCGCAGCGACACACCGGGCACGGCCTCCATGACCAGCGCGGCGCCGTCCGGCGTCTCCACGAAGTCGAAGAGCCGCACCACGTGCGGGCTCCGCACGCCCGACAGCAGCCACGCCTCGCGCCGGAACCCGTCCGCGATCCTCGCGTCGGCGAGGTACTCCGCGCGCAGGTACTTGATCGCCGCCATCCGCCCCGAGGCCTCGTGCTTGGCCAGCACGACCCGCCCGAAGCCGCCGATGCCGAGCACGTCGACCTCGGTGAACCCGGGCACGCGCCAGGTGTCGCCCATTCCCCGCCCCCTCCGCGAATCGCGGAGGACATCAGACCACGACCGGAGGTTCGGCACTACCGGAATGTGGCATTCAGTGCGAAACCGTCACACTCGTGGGTCACGCCGGCTCGGATTCCTCCGCCCGTGCCGCGGCGTAGTTGCGCACCGGGTTGGCCCGACCGAAGTGACCGACCGCGAAGGCGGCGGTCGCGAGCCCGCCGATCATGAGCGCGAGCACGGGACCGATCGCCGCCGCGACGCCACCGATCACGGTGTCGCCCAGGGCGGGCCCACCGCGTGAGGCCATCTGGTAGATCGCGGAAACCCGCCCGCGCAACGCATCCGGCGTCTCGAGCTGCACCGCCGCCTGCCGGATCGTGGTGGCCATCGCGTCGAACGCACCGAGCAACAGGCAGGCGACCAGCGCGACGAGGAGCCCCGCGGCCCACGCGAGCAGAACGGCGCTCAGGCCGTACGCGATCGTCGAACCGAGGAGGACCTTGCCGAGCCGCTTGCTGCGGTCGACCACCCGGAAGACCGTGTACGTCGCGATGAGCGCTCCTGCTGACGGGGCCGCCGAGAGCAGCCCGTACGCCGTGGCGCCCAGGTGGAACCGGTCGATCGCCAGGGACGGCAGGAGGACCCGGTACCCCGCGAAGACGGTCGCCACCAGGTCGAGCAGCACCATCTGCCACACGATCCGTCTCCTGACGACGAACCGGACCCCCTCCACCAACTGCTCCCGCAGCGTGATGTGCTCGCCCGACCCCGGCAGGTGCGGGATCCGCAGCAGCGCCAGGGTGACCATCAGCAGGAGGTAGGTCACCGCGTCGACGGCGTACATCAGACCCGGCCCGCTGACGGCGATGAGCACACCGGAGAGCGCGGGGCCGAGGAGCACGGCGAGCTCCCGGGAAGGGTTGAGCAGCGCGAAGGCCTGCGGCAGCTGCGCCCGCGGGACCAGCGCCGGGATCAGGGCTTGGCGGGCGGGCTGGTCGAAACTGGCCGCCGCGGTGGTGAGCACGACCGAGCCGACCACCTGCACGACGTCGACGTGGCCGGCGAAGCTCGTCGCCGCGAGCGCGAGCGCCACGACCATGGCCACGGCCTGCGACCACTGCAGGAGCTTGCGCCGATCCACCCGGTCCGCGTAGACGCCGGCCAAGGGACTGAGCACCACCAGCGCCACGACCTGCGCGGCTCCTACCAGCCCGGTTTGCGCCACCGAACCGGAGAGCTCGTAGACCTGGTAGAGGTTGGCGGCGATCGTTCCCCGGCTGCCGATCTGCGAGAGAACGACGCCGCCCCAGTAGAAATCGAAGTCGCGGTTGCGCAGGACCTCGGCGACCTTCATGTCCGCCATAATGCCTGATGGTATGACCAAAAGTCCATGCTTGCCGCAGGGCGCCCGGCGGACCACAATGCGAAAGGTAAAATGGTCCGGCCAATTGGAGGCTCGGTGTCGACGAAGACCACCACGAAGACCACCCACTACCACCAGCAGAAAGCCCGGCGGGCGAAGTTCCTCGAGGACTGGCGCGACAACCACCGCACGGTCATCCGCGGCGAGGACGTCAAACTCGAGCAGACCGCGCGGGGGATGCGCACCGGCGTCTACATGGGTGAGGACGGCGACAACCCGACCCGCTCCATCGACGCCCTCGTGCACGAGGTCGACCACGGCGTCGTCACCACGATCCACCGGCACTCCTGGGACGCCATGGTGCTCGGCGTCGGCGGCCGGGGCTGGATCGAGGTCGACGGCGAGCGGGTGACCGTCGCCCCCGGCGACTCGGCCCACATCCCGGCGTGGGCGTGGCACCGTTCGGGCAACGACGGCGACGAGACGTTCCGCTACCTCACGTTCTCCAGCGAGCCGCTGCTCGCCACGATGGGCATGTCGATCCTCGACGACCGCGGTCACGAGCCGGTCGAGAACCTCCCGGGCCGGCCCGAGTTCAGCGCTCCCGACGCGCAGGGAGACGACGCGTACGCCCGTCGCCTGCGCCGTCTCGGCAAGGAGCAGCAGAAGCGCCGCAGCGGTCGGCTCCACACCGACTGGGACGAGCTCGAGATGCTCAACACCCCGCGCGGCACCCGCACGACCTTCCTCCTCGACCGCGCCATCGGGTACCAGGCTTCCGGCATCACGATGGCGATGTTCGAGATCGCCCAGGGCCGCCGGCAGTCGATGCACCGGCACGCCGGCGAGGCCTGGCTGTACGTGCTCGAAGGCGAGGGCCACTCCTACCTCGGTACCGAGCCCGAGGGCGGGGAGAACCACCCGTGGAAGAAGGGCGACCTGATCGTGGTCGACCACTTCCTGTGGCACCAGCACTTCAACGACTCCGCGGAGAACACCGCGCGAGTCGTGCGCATCCACATGTTCGACAGCCTGCTCGAGACGATGCGGGCGCTGATGGATCCCGCGGTGCTCTTCGAAGAGCCGCCGGACCACATCCGCGACGCCCAGGCCGGCGACGTCAACACGGTCGTGTGGCCCGCCCTCGACCGGCCGTCCTGGCCGTGAGCGAGCGGACGCTCCCGCCCGGAGTCGTCGGACTGCACGCGCTCCCCTCGGACCACCACGACGGGCCGTGGGACTCGATGATCGTGCCGGCGGGCACCAAGGAGAGGCTGCTCGGCACCGCGCTGCTCGTCCTGCGGCAGGGCCGGTTGCTGAGCGGGCTCTCCGGCGCGCCGCACGGCCTGATCGTGCTGGCCGGCCCGCCGGGGACGGGAAAAACGACTCTCGCGCAGGGACTCGCACAGGCCGCCGCACGGAAAATGGCCCCGCGCGGCGCCACGACGCTGGTCGAGGTCGACCCGCACGCCTTCCCGAGCGACATGCTCGGCGAAAGCCAGCGGGCCGTCTCGCGGCTGTTCCTCGACACCCTGCCCGAGATCGCCGCGCGGCGACCGCACACCGTGGTGCTGATCGACGAGGTCGAAGCTCTCGCCGTACGCCGGAGTTCGGCGTCGTTCGAAACCAACCCGGTCGACGTGCACCGCGCGACGGACGCCGTGCTGTCCGGTCTCGACCAGCTTCGCGGGCAGTGCCCGCACCTGGTTGTCGTGGCCACGACCAACTTCGTCGACGCGGTCGACGAGGCGGTGCTTTCGCGGGCCGATCTGGTCATGAGCACCACGCTGCCCGACGACGAGGTCATCGAGCAGATCGTGGCGTCGTCGCTGGCCGAACTGGCCGAGCAGTGGACCGCGCTGACGCCGCTAGCCCGGGACGCAGATCTCCGCGCGGAGCTGGCCAAGGGCCTGCGGGGGCTCGACGGCCGGCGGGTCCGCAAGTCGATCCTCGCGGCGCTCACGGTGCGCACCGAGGTCGCTCTGGACCCGAACCTGCTCACCGCCGACGACCTGCGCCACGCGACGCAGCTCGACGGCTGAGGCCCTGCGACGGATGAACGCGCGGTGCCGGGCCGACGACCGACCCGGCACCGCGCGTTTCCCGTGCGCTGCCTACTTGCTCCCGAACGCCTTGTCCACAAAGGACGAGTCGATCAGCGACGCGAGGTCGACTTTGTCGACCCCGTTCACCGAGCCCTCCAGCGACTGCTGCGACGACTTGAGCTGGTCCACCGTTGCCACCGGGGGGTCGGTGAGGACCTCACCGGCGTAGTACTTCCAGGTGGCGTCGAGCGCGCGCTGGTCGGTGACCCCGAGGTGGGCGCCCAGGATCTTGGTCGAATACGCCTCGTCGGAGCGCTCGCGGTCGAACCCCTTCTTGAGGCCGGCCATGAACTTCCCGACGACGTCCGGGTGGTCCTTCAGGTACTCGGACGTGCTGGAGATGCCCACGTTGATATTGGGGATCTTCTCCTTGGCCATGTCGATCACCATGTGCAGCCCGGCGTCCTCGAACTTGAGGCTCGCCGGCGGGTGCGTGGCGGAGGCGTCGATGGTCTTGGCCAGCAGCGCGTTGTTGACGTTCGTCACCGAGCCCAGCGGCACCAGGTTCACGTCGGTCGGGTTGATGCCCAGCTTCTTCAGTGCCTGCAGAGTGCCGATGTACTGCGAGCCGCTCTTCGTGGTGTAGCCGATCTTCTTGCCTTTCAGCTGCGCGGCGGTCGGCACGTTCGCGTAGATCTGGTACGGGAGCACCGGGGTGAGCGCGGCCAGCACCTTCACGTCACCGCCCGCCGCGGTGCCGGCCACGATCTGGGAACCCCCCATCGAGGCGAGCTGCGTCTGGCCGGAGATGAGCGCCGGGTAACCCTGGTTGCTGTCGAGCTTGATGAGCTTGACGTCGAGCCCTTGCTCCTTGAAGTAGCCGGCTTCCGAAGCGATCCACAGGGGCAGCTCGTCAGCGACCTCTTCGCTGTAGCTGACCGTGATGACACCACCGGCTCCGGCGTCCGACGAACCACCGCAGGCCGTGAGAGACGACGTCGCGAGCGCCACGGAAAAGGCGACGCCGAAGGCGCCAGACTTGAACTTCATTGTTCTGTCCTTCTGGGAATGGGCGGGGACGGGAAACGTCAGTCGTTGCTCAGGCGCCAGGCCGCGTAGTGGTTCTCCACCCGGCGCAGCAGCGCCGTGAGAATCACCCCGGCCGCGGCGAAGATGAACAGGCCGGCGAAGACCGTGGCGGTCTGGAACTGCTGGCCGGCGGTGTTCATCGTCATGCCGACACCGTGCTGCGCGCCGCTGAGCTCGGCCACGAAGACACCGATCAGTGCCTGGCCCACCGCGAGCCGCATGCCGCTGGCGATGAAGGGGACGGTGCCGGGCAGGGCCACGGTGCGGAACAGCTGGAGATCGCTCGCCCCGAAACACCGCGCCACGCGGACGGTTCCTTGTTCGAGCGACTGGACGCCCTGCGCGGTGTTGATGAGCACCGGGAACAGCGCCATCAGGAAGACGATCGCGATCTTCGAGGAACTGCCGATGCCCAGCCAGATGATCAGCAGGGGCGTCAGCGCGATGCGCGGCGTGGCGTAGAGGAAGTTGACGAAGGGGTTGAGCGCCCAGGCGATGCGCTTGTACCAGCCGATCAGCAGCCCCACCGGCAGGCCGATCACCACCGCGAGCGCGAGGCCGGCGAGCAGTTCCTGGGCACTCGTCCACAGGTCGATCCAGATCTGCCCGCCTTGGATCATCGCCCCGAAGGCGTTGATGACGTCGACCGGCCCGGGCAGGATCAGCTGCGGCTGGATCCGCAGCAGCGCGATGACCTCCCACGCGAGGAGCACGACGACGACGGCGCCGATGCCGAACAGGCGTTGCTCGCTGAGCCACGACGGCAGCCGGCGGCGGCGGGCCGCCTGGCCCGCGCGAGGGCTCCGGCGCGCCGGCCGGGACTCGATCCGCGAGGCCGGCCTTGGCGAAGAGGTGACGCTCATCGGGCTCCCTCCCCGGCGCCGGCTTTGGCGCCGTAGAGCACATCGGCGATCTCGTCCCGCAGCTGCGCGAACTCCCGCGTCCGCCGGATCTCGTGCGACCGCGGGCGAGCCCACGGCACCGTGATCTCCTTGACGATGCGACCGGGCCGCGGGCTGAACACGCACACCCGGTCCGCGAGGAACGCGGCCTCGGTGATGTCGTGGGTGACGAACAGCGCCGTCACGTCGCGTGCGGCGCACACCCTGAGCAGTTCGACCTGGAGCACCTCACGAGTCTGGGCGTCGATCGCGGCGAACGGCTCGTCGAGCAAGAGGATCTCCGGCTCGACCGCGAGCGCGCGGGCGAGGTTGACCCTGGCCTGCATGCCACCGGAGAGCTGCGCCGGGTACTGCTGCCCCACGCCGGTGAGTCCGACCAGCTCCAGCAGCTCGTCGGCGCGCTGCTTGGCCGCCGGCTTCTTCACCTTTTTCGTGAGCTCGAGGCCGTAGCTGACGTTCGCCTGAACGGTCCGCCACGGCAGCAGGTTGGCGTGCTGGAACACCATCGCCCGGTCGGGTCCCGGACCGGGGATCGGCCGTCCGTCGAGCTCCAGATCGCCCTCGGCGAGCTGGACGAACCCGGCGACCGCATTGAGCAACGTGGTCTTGCCGCAGCCGGAAGGCCCGACGAGGCAGACGAAATCCCCCCGCGCCAAGGTCAGGTCGCACTGCTCGACGGCCGTCGTCACCTCTTTCGACCCAGGCTTGGCGTAGTCGATGGCGACACCTCGGGCCTCGAGGTGCGCGATCCCGCCCGTGGCCCCCACATCGATGTGCGCAGCATCACGGCCTGCCGTTCTGGACAGTGCCGGCTTGTCTCGGCTCAGCATGGAGGGGAGGGTAGGACTAATTGTCAGTCCAAAGCAATGGTCCAACTGAGTTTTCTGGCCAGGTCGTGACCAGCCGGAGCAGCGCGGCCGCCCCTGACCAGGGCTAGTGCCGTAAGGTCAGACCATTGACTGTTAAACTACGGTGCATTTCCGGCATCGACCTTGACGAGGTGGAGACATGGCTGCAACAGGGCGCGGCGCGAAGGACGACCTCTTCAGCCGCGTGAGCACCTCGCGGGTGTCCCAGGTCATCGTGGACCAGATCAAGGTCCTCATCCGCGACGGTTCCCTCACCCCCGGCGACCGGCTGCCGAGCGAGCGCGATCTGTGCCAGCGCTTCGGCGTGAGCCGGGTGACCGTGCGTGAGGCACTTCGGGTGCTGGAAGCCACCGGGCTCGTCACCATCCGGGTCGGCGCCCACGGCGGCGCCTTCCTGACCGCGCCGAGCACGGACCGCGTCGGCGAGGGCCTGGCCGATCTCCTTTCGATGTCCGTGCTCACCGCCGGCGAGGTGACCGAGGCGCGCAAGATCGTCGAGATCGGCGCCCTCCCCCTCATCGTCGAGCGGGCGACCGACGAGGACATCGACGCGCTGTTCAAGCTCGTCGACGAGGGCCAGACCGCCGTCGACGAGGGCGTGCACGCGGTGGACATCTCGGCGCGGTTCCACATCCGGCTCGCCGAATGCGCCCACAACACCGCGCTGACGATGCTGATCCAGAGCTTCCACGGCCCGCTCCTGATGTCCCTGCGGGAGGCCCGGGAGCAGGCCCCGATCATGGGCGCGCGCGGGACCGGCGAACACCGGGAGCTCGCCGAGGCCATCCGCGACCGCGACCTCGCGGCCGCACAGCGGGTCATGAGCGAACACATCGCCCGGACCGCGCAACGCGTGTCGCACGAGGTCGAGTAGCACCGGAAAAACGCCGCACCACCCTCGGGAACTCCTCTCGCACTGGACGCCACCTTCCGCTAAGGTCCAATGGACTAGCCAACGGAGGAGTCAGGGTGGTGAAGGCATGGCGGTGAAGGGAAGCGGCACCCTGGTGGTGGGCGCGAGCCAGGCGGGCGTGGAGCTGGCCGCCTCGCTGCGCAAGCTGGGTGCTTCGGGACCGATTACCTTGCTCGGCGGGGAAAACCGGCTGCCCTACCAGCGGCCCCCGCTCTCCAAGGCGTTCCTCAAGGGGGACCTGCCCGAGGAACGGCTGGCACTGCGTGGCCCGGACTTCTACGCGGCTCAGCGGATCGAGCTCGTCCGAGGTGAATGGATCGACGAGATCACGCTCACCGACCCCGAGCTCGGTGACGGCTTCGCAGTCACGCGGTCCGGTCGGACGGTGGAGTTCGATCGGCTCGCCCTGGCCACCGGAGGCACGCCACGCCGCCTCCGGATCCCCGGGAGTGAGCTCGCCGGCGTCCACTACCTGCGCGATGTCGACGACGCGATGGCGCTCCGGCACGACCTGGCCCAAGCCCGCGAGGTCGTGGTCGTCGGCGGGGGGTTCGTGGGGCTCGAGGCCGCCGCGGCCGCCACCGCCGCCGGCCGGAACGTCACCGTGGTCGAAGCGGCCGACCGGTTGCTCGCCCGCGCCGTCGCGCCGCAGATGTCGGGCTTCTACCTCGCCGCGCACCGTCGGCGCGGCACCGAAGTCGTGCTGTCGACCGGGGTGACCGAACTCCTCGGCCGCGACCGGGTGACGGGGGTCGGGCTCTCCGACGGCCGCACCATCCCCGCCGACGTCGTGGTCGTCGGGATCGGCCTGGTCCCCCACACCGAGCTCGCGGAGCAGCTCGGGCTCGCCTGCGCCGGCGGGATCCTGGTCGACGAGTCCGCCCGGACCAGCATACCCAGCGTGGTCGCCGCGGGCGACTGCACGACCGTCGCGCACCCCGACCACGGCGCCCTCCGCCTCGAGTCCGTACCCAACGCCATCGCGCAGGCGAAGATGGCGGCCGCGAGCCTGCTCGGCCTCGCCGCTCCCGTCGCCGGGATCCCGTGGTTCTGGTCCGACCAGGCCGATCTGAAACTCCAGATCGCCGGGATCAGCAGCGGCTACGACGAGACCGTGCTGCGAGGCGACCCCGGCAGTGAACGGTTCTCGCTCTTCTACTACCGCGGCGGACGCCTCATCGCGATCGACGCCGTCAACGCGCCACGTGACTACATGGCGGTGCGCAAGCTGCTCGAGGCCGGCCGCACCGTCCCGCCGCACGTCGCGGCCGACACCGAGGTGGCGCTGAAGGAATTCCTGCGCGCGGCTTGACGAGTCAGATGACGAAGGACTCCGTCGACTCGGGCGCGAACAGTTCTTCCGCGGTGCGCAGGCCGGACGAGAGCCCCTGCTGGTGGTGGTAGCGGAGGAACACGTCGAGCACGTGCCGGTTGGCGTCCAGCCCGTAGGACCAGTAGTCGGGGCCGAGCAGGCTCCGCGCGTCCTCCAGATGCTGGTTGAGCCACGGCTCCATGAACCGCAGCGCCGAGGCGTCGTAGATCCGCGCGTACGCCTCGTTCTTTGCCGCTGTGAACGCTTTCATCAGGGACTGCGCAACCCACGGGTGCCGCTCGTAGACCTCGCGGCGCAGGGCGACCACGTGCATGATCGGGAAAATCCCGGTCTCCGCGTAGTACTCCTTCTCCGCCGCGACGGTGTCGGGGAAGAGCCGGGCGACGCGACCGTCGCCGGCGACGTACGAGCTCGGGATCCGCGGGCTCTGCAGCGCGTCGATCTCGCCGGTGGCCAGCATGTCCGAAAGGGTCCGGCCGGCCGGGATCGACTGGACGTCGAAGCTGGTCGAGACGGCACCCTTTTCGATCCGCCCCGGCGTTTCCTGGCCACCGGTGAGGTAGGTGACCGAGTCGAGTGGCACGTCGTACGCGTCGGCGAGGATGCCGCGGATCCAGACGCCCGCGGTGAGCTGGAACTCGGGCGTGCCGATGCGTTTGCCGACGAGGTCGGCCGGTTTCTCGATGCCCGCCGCGGTGTTGATGAAGACGCCGCCGTGGCGGAACATCCTCGACGTGAACACCGGCAGCGCGACGAACGGCGCCGGGTCGCGGTCGAGCGAGGCGACGTAGGTCGACAGCGACATCTCCGAAGCGTCGAACTCGCCGTGGCGCAGCATGCGGAAGAACGTCTCCTCGACCGGGAGCCGCAGGTACGTCAGGTCGATGCCGTCGGGCCGGATCGACCCGTCTTCGAGGGCGCGCGTGCGGTCGTAGTCGCCGCATGCGAACGTGAGGGAAAGTCGGCTCATCGGGTCACCTTCCTGCGGCGGCGAGCCGCCGGTCGAGCCGGGGGTAGACCCGGCGAGCGTTGTCCTCGTACACCGCCGCCAGGTCCTCGCCGGCGAGACCGGCGCGGTCGACGTACTGCAACGTGTCGTCCCAGGCGATGCCGGTTTCCGGGTCCGCCCCGCGCACCGCGCCGAGCATCTCGGACGCGAAGAGCACGTTCTTCGCGGGCAGGACATCGAGCAGCAGGTCGATGCCGGGCTGGTGGTAGACGCACGTGTCGAAGAAGACGTTCGGCAGGAGCTCGGCCGGGTCGCGCCAGCCGTTGCGCATCGCCAGGCCCCGGTAGCGTCCCCAGTGGTAGGGCACCGCTCCCCCGCCGTGCGGGATCACCAGTCGCAGACCGGGAAACCGGTCGAAGAGCTTCGACTCGAGCAGCTGGGTGAAGACGCTGGTGTCGGCGTTGAGGTAGTGCGCGCCGAGCGTGTGGTGGTTCGGGTTGCACGCCGTCGAGACGTGCACCATGGCGGGCACGTCCAGCTCGGTCAGGACCTCGTAGACACCGAACCACGACTCGTCGGTGATCGGCTTGCCCGCCCAGGTGCCGGACGGGTCCGGGTTCAGGTTGACGCCCACGAAACCGAGTTCGCCGACGGTCCGGCGGATCTCGGCCGTGACTCCGCCGAGATTGCCTTCCGGCGTCTGCGGAAGCTGCGCGACCGCGGCGAAGTGCTCGGGGTAGAGCTCGGCGACACGGTGGACGAGGTCGTTGGACGCGCGCGCCCAGGCGTTCGCCACGCCGGCGTCCTCGACGTGGTGTTCCATGCCGGATGCCCTGGGAGAGAACAACATCAGGTCGCCGCCACGCTCCCGCAGCACACGCAGCTGGTTACCCTCGACGCTCTCGCGCAGCTCGTCGTCGGTCACCGGCGCCAGTGCTGCCCGCTCACCGTCGAGCTGGGCGTCGCGGAACTGTTTCAACGCCGGCGGGGCTGTCGTGTAGTGACCGTGGATGTCGATGATCACCGGTCGCGCACCTCCTTGAGGTACTCGTCGTGCTCCACGTACCGCAGGCCCTTGCGGGCGAGGCGCTCACGCATCGAGTTGACGTCGAGGCCCAGCTCGCCCGCGGCGTAGCGGGCCCGCAGGCGCGCTTCCTTGTCCTCTCGCGCAACCGACGCCGCGAGGATCTCGTCCGCGTCGGCGCGGCGCACGACCACCACACCGTCGTCGTCGGCGACGATCACGTCACCCGGCTCGACGAGCCGGCCACCGCAGACGACCGGGGTGTTCACCGAGCCGAGGGTTTCCTTGACCGTGCCCTCGGCGGACACGGCCCGGGACCACACGGGGAACGGCAGCGCACGCAGCTCGGCGATGTCGCGGCAGCCGGCGTCGATGACCAGGCCCCGCACCCCGCGGGCCTTGAGCGAGGTCGCCAGCAGCTCGCCGAAGTAGCCCGCGTCCGACGGCGACGTCGGCGCGACCACCAGCACGTCACCGGGCTGACACTGTTCCACGGCCACGTGGATCATCCAGTTGTCGCACGGCGCCACGCTCACCGTCACGGCCGTGCCCGACACGTGCGCACCGGGATAGATCGGGTTCAGCGTGGACGCCATCAGCCCGGTGCGGCCCTGGGCTTCGTGAAGGGTGGCGACCCCGAACCGGCCCAGGCCGTCGCGTGTCTCCGAGCCGGTCCGGGGCGGGTTCGTGACGACGATCCCGCTCATCGGACGACCGCCCCACCGGCCTGGCCGACCAGCGAGGGCATCAGGGAGATGTGGATCGCGTCCTCGTCGGTCTCGCCGGCGAGCACGCGGATCGCGTGGTCGACCTGGTCGATGCCGTAGCGGTGGGTCGCCAGCTTCTCCAGCGGGAAGCGGCGCGAGGCGAGCTGGTCCACGGCGAGCTCGCAGGCGCGGAACGAGTGCCCGCGCGCGGACTTGATCGTGATCGCCTTCTCGGTCACCTTCTTGACCGGGAAGTCCGGGAACGCGGCCAGCTCACCCTGGATGAGGAGCGTGCCTTCGCGGCGCTTGAGGACATCGACGCCGAGCAGCACCGGCGCGGTGCCGGCGCGCGAAGTGCAGTCGAGCACGATGTCGACACCGCGGCCGCCGGTGAGGTCCAGGACCTTCTCGCGGGGGTCCTCGGTGAGCACGTCGATGACCTCGTCGGCGCCGAGTTCCTTCGCGAGGTCGAAGCGGTGCTTGTCGCGTGTGGTGCCCGATACCAGGATCTGGGCGGCACCGGCAGTCTTGGCCGCGACCAGCTGCGCGAGGCCCTGCTGGCCCGGGCCCTGGATCAGCACGGTGTCGGCGTACCCGACGCCGGCGGTGAGCAGCGCCCACTCGATGCCGTTGGACAGCGGCATGACCATGCCGGCGAGCTCGGGCGTGACCGTGTCGGGAACCTTGTGCAGCACGGAGTTCCAGGGCAGGTACATGTACTCGCTGAACCCGCCCCACAGCGTGCCGGGGTTTTCCGCGGAGGTGTAGCCGAACCGCCGGCCGTCGGGGTTGGTCCGCCAGTCCGTCGCCTCGCAGTGCCGGTACTCGCCGAGCCGGCACCACTCGCAGTTGAAGCAGCCGACGTAGTGCTCGACGAACACCCGATCGCCTTCGGAAAGCCCGTGGCGTCGCTTGAACCGCGCCCCGGCCTGCGCGATGACGCCGACGTTCTCGTGCCCCATGATCACCCGGCCCTGGATCACCGCGGGCGGGTTGGCGTACATCTTCACGTCCGTCCCGCAGATCCCCGCGACCTCCACCTGCAGCAGGGCGGAGTCCTCGTCGATCGACGGGAGCCCGAATTCCTGCATCTCCGTCGTGCTCGGCGCGACGCGGACGGCCGCCTGCACAGTCTGGACCATCGAATCTCCCTCGTTGGCAGAATGGACAGCCCAATATACCATCAGCGGGGTAGTCCACCAGACGAAGCGAGGAGCCGCATGGCCGAGCACCTGCTGACCGTGACGCGTACCCAGGGCAACAACCGCGCGCTGACCGACGGCGAGGTCGTCCCTGCCGGGTTTCCCTTGGCGTTCAAGGAAGAACCGGTACTCGTCAACGGGTTCCGGCGGATGGTCCGCGACCTCGCCTACGACGTCTGCGAGATGGCGCTGACGACCTACCTCACCGCGCGCGAGCACGGCGTGCGCTTCACCGCGCTCCCCGTCTTCCTGGTCCGGGGGTTCCACCACGGCGCGATCCTCGTACGCAAGGACTCTGGCATCACCGAGCCTGGGCAGCTGGCCGGGAAACGCGTGGGCGTCGGCCGCGGCTACACGGTGACCACTGGTGTCTGGGCGCGCGCGATCATGGCGCTCGAACACGGCCTCGACCTCGACTCGGTCACCTGGGTCCTCAGCGGTGACGAGCACGTGGTGTCCTACCGTCCGCCCGCGAACGTCGAGCCGGCCGGGCCCGGGAAGAAGCTCGGGGACATGTTGCTGGCCGGCGAACTGGACGCCGTCGTCAACACCGGAGTGGACTCGCCCGAGGTCGTGCCCCTGATCACCGAGCCGGTCGAGGCCGGGTTCGCCGCGCTGCGCGAACGCGGCTTCTACCCGATCAACCACCTCGTCGTCGTCAAGGACGAGGTCCTCGACGCGCACCCCGGCGTCGCGAGGGCCGTGTTCGACGCGTTCGCCGAGTCCAAGCGCCGCTACGTCGAGCAGCTGCGGGCCGGGGTCGTCGAAACTGCCGCCGACCGGATGTACGCCCGGGTGATGGTCGAGACCGGCACCACCGACCCCCTCCCCTACGGCATCGAACCCAACCGGGCGATCCTCGACCTCCTCGCCGAACAGGCCGCGGCGCAACACATCCTGACGAAACCGGTGGACGTCGACTCGATGTTCGCGCCCGCGACCCGCGAACTGGCGGGCTGAGCCATGCGGATCGCGATCGCCGCCGATCACCACGGCGTGAACCTCAAGCAGCGCCTCACCACCTGGCTCACCGACCACGGTCACGAGGTGGACGACCGCGGCTCGCACAGCGCGACGGACACCGTCGACTACCCGCCGCTGTGCGCCGACGTGAGCCGGCGGGTCGCGGACGGCCGCGCCGACGCCGGCCTCGTGCTCGGCGGCAGCGGGCAGGGCGAAGTCATCGCCTGCAACAAAATCCGCGGCGTGCGCGCGGGTCTCGGGCACACCACGTTCATGGTGGAGATCTCGCGCGGCAACAACAACGCCAACGTGCTCGTGATCGGCACGAAGGTCATCTCGGACGACGAAGCGGAACGACTGCTCGCGCTGTGGCTGGCGACTCCGTTCAAGGGCGGCCGGCACCAGGACCGGATCGACCAGATCACCGCGCTGGAAGCCTGATTTCCGGCCGGAGCGGGACAGCGGTCGGCACCTCGGCGCCGATCGCGTCGGCCACGTCCAGCCCGCTCACGTGGGCGAGCAGCATGCGCAGCGAGTTGCCGTGCGCGACCACGAGCACCGAGCGGCCCGTTTCCAGCAGCGGCAGCAACTCGTCGAGCCAATACGGCCGCAATCGGTCGTGCAGCATCTCCAAGCTCTCGCCGCCGGGCGGCACGCCGGCCGGCGACCGCCGCCAGCAGGCGACCGCTTCGGCGCCGAACCGCGCTCGCGCGTCGGCCCGCAGAAGTCCTTGCAGCGCACCGTAATGCCGCTCGACGAGGGCCGGGTGGTACTCGGCCACGGCGGTCGGCGCGAGCCGGCTCCTGACGATCGCGGCGGTGTCGGCGGCGCGGGCCAGCGGCGAGCAGTGCACGATGTCCGGGACCCAGCCGGCCAGTCCTTCCGCGGCGGCTCGCGCTTCGAGGACGCCGGCCGGCGTTAGCGGCACGTCGAGGTGCCCGGCGAACAGGTCCCCGGCGTTGGCGGTGCTCTCGCCGTGGCGCAGCAGGACGAGCGGAGTCACCGGTCGTGTCCGCGGAGGAACTCCAGGACGCGCGCCGGCGCGGTCTCGGCCGTCTGCTCGGAAACCGGAACGTCCCAGTATTCGTGCACCGGCAGGCACTCCTGGAGGTAGCGCGCGGCCGAAGGGGCGTGCGAGCTGTCCTGCCCCGGCACGATCAACGCGGGCACGTCACAGATCATCAGGTCTTCGGGCTCCACGCCCGGAACGGTGTCGCGGTCGAACAGGCCCCGCACGGAGCCGGTCACGAGCAGGTCGTAGCGAGCCGGGTCGAAGGCCGCGTACTCCTTTGCGAAGGTCTCGTCGCTGCGCAGCGGCGCGGCCCACGGACCCACCCGCGGGTCGGTGCTGAAGCCGGCCGTCGTCGACCGGGCCAGGTCGACGACCGCCGGCAGCCCGTGTTCGGCGACGTAGGCGAGGTGCTGCACGAACCGGCGGTGCTGCGCCATCCGGTAGCGGGGCCCGCCGGCCGGCGAGAACATCACCATGCCGCGCACGCGTTCCGGTGCCGCGACGGCCAGTGCCGCGGCGGTCGAGCAGCCGACGCAGCCGCCCATGGTGTGCGCCGCGTCGATGCCGAGGTGGTCGAGCAGCCCGAGCGCCTGCCGGACGTAGACCGGCCAGTCCAGCCGCTCGACGCGGCCACCCGACTGCCCCGATTCACGTCGGTCGAAGACGACGCAGGTGTATTCGGGGGCGAAGGCGTCGAGGAAGCCGAGTTCGCGGTAGCGCCCGAAGCTGGTCCAATTGTCCAAACTGGAATCAAACCCGCCCGGACTGAACATCAGCAGCGGTGGCCCGTCCCCGATGATCTGGTACCGCGTGGCGATCCCGTCCAGCACGACCACGGGCATGCGAACTTCTCCTCAGCTCTGTGGCACCTTGATGCCACCGCGAATCTGCCTGCCACCGCGGATGTCCGCGGCGCAATCGGTCAGGGCCTCGAACGCGATGCGCGCGACGTTGGCGTAGGTGTCGATCTCTTTGTCGACGTTGGCGGCGTTGTAGCCGATGGCCGCGGTGGCCATGCGGATGCGCCCGTCGAGCCACGGCCCGCCCCCGAACCCGCCGAGCACGGGGATCGACACCGCGTCCACCACCGCCGGCCCCACCACCGGGCCGGAGTTGGTGAAGTTGAGCGCGACGGCTCCCGCCGACTCGAGCTGCTTGGCCTCCGCGACCAGCTCGTCGAGCATCCCGTCGGGCACCTGAGCGACGCTGGCCGCGGAGTACTCGATGCCGTACTTCAGGGCCGTCTGCGGCGTGATCCCGAACTGCGCGAAGACCGGAATGCCCGCCCTGGTCACGGCCTCGACCGCGTCCGGGAAGTCGGCGGCCCCGTCGAGCTTCACCAGGTCGACGCCCGCCTCCTTGACCAGCCTGATCGCCGCGTCGACCGCACTGGCCGCGCCCTGCTGCAGCGGGCCGAACGGGAAGTCGCAGCTGAGCAGCGCTCGCCGGACTCCCCGCCGAGCCGCCTTCGCGACGACGAGCACTTCGTCGAAGGTGATTTCGAGCGGATGCGGCTGCCCCCAGAGGTTGACCCCGACGGTGTCGCCGACCGAGACGATGTCCACGCCGACCCGGTCGGCGATGCGCGCCATCTGGTAGTCCCAAGCGACGATGCAGACGCTTTTCTCGCCGCGCGTCTTCATCGCCTGCAGAGCCGGGATGGTGACCTTGCCGGCCGGATCGCTCTGGGGGCTCATGCGCGCGTCGCTTTCAGCAGTTCCAGCAGATCGCCCTCTTCGGCGGGCACCAAGAGGATCCGGGCGTGCGGACGCAGCGAGAACAATGCCTCGTTCGAGACCCCGTCCGAGGTCACGACCAGGCCCGCCGTCATGATCCCGCGCACCGTGCAGGCCGCGCCGATGGTGGCCGCCGCCTCGGCGTTCTCGCCGGTGGTCGAAACCAGCACGACGGTGTTGCTGTCCCGCAGCTCATCGGTGAGCGCCACCCGGTCGCCGGTCATGGTGACCAGCTCGTCACCGGCGCCGGAAACCGAGTAGAAGCGCGCCTGCGCCCACTCCTCGGCGGCCGCCCGCCCGACGATGCCCTTCGCCGCTTCGTCCAGCGCCACCACCCGCGTGTTGCGGGCAGCGGACAACGGGTAGTCGATCCGGAAAGCCGCTTCCTCGGCCGTCGCCGCGCGGGCACAACTGCTGACCAAGCCACGTTGCAACACGGTTTTCCTCGCCGTCTCAGACCGTGGTCTGCCGCACGCCCGGCTTGGCGACCATCGCCTCGCCGATGCCGTCCACAAAGGACTGGTTGGCGGGCAGCACGACCGCGACCGAGCGCACCTTCTGGTCCTGGGCCCGGTTGCCTGCCGGCTCGACCCCGTCCTCGGCCAGCGCGAGCGCGGCCTTGCGCAGCTTCTGGCGCGCCTTGATGATGCCCGCGTCGGTGGCGACGAGCCGCTCCTTGGTCCGGTCGACGATCGGCCCCATCGACTCCTGCAACGACGAGTCCTGGAGCGCGATGCCCTTGATGCCGGAGTAGGTCTCGCCGCGCCGCTGCGCGTCGCGGTCCATGAGGTAGTCGTTGTCCTTGTTCGCGAGCGGCCGGTAGTTCTCGTCGTTCGCGCTGTGCACGCCCAGACCGGCCCGCATGGCCGCCACCTCTTCGCTGTCGAGCTGGCGGGTCGGGTGGTAGTCGAAGCTCCAGGCCCAGCAGTTCTCGTCGTCGATCGGCACCCAGAAGTGGCCGTGCATCGGGTGGTCGGCGCGCGGCGGGACCATGGTGAAGTTCGGCAGCACCCACGGCGTCACCCGCCAGTAGTAGTGCCCCTCCTCCGCGCTGCGGCGAGCGGCGATGAGCAGGCCGCCCTCGTAGTCGACGACCTCGAAGAACGGCTTGAGGTCCGCGCGGTTGTAGGCGTTGCCCTTCGACCCCTTGAACAGCGGGTCGCTGTCGAGGCTGCCCGAGTGCAGGAAGGTGACGTGGCTGGAGTCGATGCCGCCTTCGAGCGCCTGCAGCCAGTTGCACTCCTGAAAGCGCTTTGACGTGAACGCCTGCCCCTCCGGAACGGTCACGAACTCCCACTCCGGCAGCGGCGGCTGCGTCTCCGGGTCACCGAAGTAGGCCCACAGCACGTCGCCGCGCTTGACCATCGGGTAGGACTTGAGCTTGACGTTGGCACAGAAGTTGCTGGTCTCGGGCTCGCTCGGGACCTCGATCGCCTGACCGGTGTAGTCGTACTTCCAACCGTGGTACGGGCAGCGCAGGCCGCCGGCCTCGTTGCGACCGAACCAGAGCGAGACGCCGCGGTGCGCGCAGAACTCGTCCATCAGGCCGTACCGGCCCTCAGAGTCGCGGAAGGCGATCAGCCGCTCCGAAAGAATCTTGACCCGCATCGGCGGGCAGTCGTCGGCGGGCAGCTCCTCGGCCAGCAGAACGGGCTGCCAGAAGCGCCGGAACAGGGCGCCCATCTTGGTGCCCGGCCCGGTCTGCGTCAGCAGTTCGTTGATCTCTGTTCGGAGCACGCTGAAGTCCTTTCGCACCGGCGATCGCGAAGCCGTTATAGGATTGAATATCAGACCATTGAACCACTGGCAATGGCGAGTTCCCCGCGCCGAGGTCAGACGACCTGCTCTCCGGGCACGTCGACGGTGAGCCCGTCGAGCTGCGGCGTCATCTCGATCTGGCACGAGAGGCGGCTCCCGGCCCGCCGGTCGCCGACCGCGAGGTCGAGGAGGTCGTCCTCCATGTCACCGACTTCGCCGACGTGATCCAGATACTCCTCGCGCACCCACACGTGGCAGGTGCCGCACGAAAGGCAGCCCCCGCACTCGCCGATGATCCCCGGCACCCCCGCGCGCACGGCCGCGCTCATGACGCTCTCCCCCACGGAGGCGTCGACCGCCCGCTCCTCGCCGGCGTCGTCGACGTACACGACCTTCGGCATGTCCACTCCTAGCCGCTGACTAATGGACTTACCAATATACCGGTTGATCTCGGTGGCGCAAGACGCCAAGAGCCTGCATCGTGGCACTCGGCGACGGCTGGATCACCGCGCCGCAACTGGCCCGGGGACAGCTCGCACACATCCATACGGCCGCGCCGACGCACCTGACGGTCGACTGCCGCGGCGCCGGCCGCTCGGCGGCCGAACACGTCGAGATCAGCGCCACCGCGGCGGCGCTGATCTCGGACGAACTGTGAACCACTGGCTTGCCGAAGCCGCCAAAGGGGCTAGAAGCCGGTTTTACGTCCCCAAGGGCGACCGGTCCAGTACAGCAGCGAAGGGTAGGCGGCCAGGTCCCCACGGACTTCCGGAGTCAGGTCGAGCGCGCCGAAGATCGGCCAGATCGTGTCCATGGCGCTGGAATCACCGCGAGCGAAGACCTGCTTGCTCGTCCACCGGTGGTGAATGCCGTCCTCGTCCTCGGTGAACACGTGCAGGAGCGGGATCTGCGCACCGTCCGGGGTTCCGCGTGGTAGTCGCGGTCGAAGGTGGTGTTCTTCGACGACACCGCGCGAATGGTGCGCCAGTGGCGTTGCCGGGCGTAGGCGCCGAGCCGATCGGCGTCGGCCCGTCCACTCCGGACTCGAAGACGAGACCTGCTCGGTCAGCAGCAGCCGATCCCAAGTACTGCGCGGGTCAGCAGTGCTCCCTGGCGCGCAGCCTCGAGATCGTCGGCGAACGCTGGAAGCCGCTGATCGTGCGCGACGCCTTATTCGGGGCGCGCCCGCTTCGGAGATTTCCCAGCCCACCTGGGCATGTCACGTGCCCTGTTGACCGAGCACCTCGAAGGCCTGCTCGAGACCGGCGTGCTGTCGGAGACGCCCGGCAGCCACGGCTACCGAGAGTGGGCGTGCACGCAAATGGCGGCGCGTACGCCCACCGCGTCCGCGATGGCCGCGATGACCATGGATCACCTGTCCGACGGCCGGTTCGTCCTCGGGCTCGGGTCAAGTGGGCCGCAAGTGGTCGAGGGCTGGTACGGGCAGCGGTACCGCCGGCCGTTGCAGACGACGAGAGAGTACGTCGAGATCGTGCGGAAGGTGATTGCGCGGGAAGGCCGATCGAGTTCCACGGCGAGCACTTCACGATTCCCGCGCCCGGCGGCACCGGTTTCGGGAAGCCGCTGCGGGCCAACATCCGGCCGCGGCGGCCCGAGATCCCGATCTCCCTCGGTGCCCAGGGCCCGAAGAACGTCGCCCTCGCCGCCGAGATCGCGGACGGCTGGCTCTCGATGTTCTTCGGCCCCAAGCTCGACGCGTACTACCGCGCGGCACTCGGCGAGGGCTTCAGCCGTCCGGGCGCGCGACACACCGCCGAATCGTTCACCGTCGTCGCCAACGTCAACGTACGCGTCGACGACGACGACGTGGAGCGCGCGGCGGACAGCCTGCGCCCGCTGCTGGCGCTCTACATCGGCGGCATGGGCGCGGCCGAGGTGAACTTCCACCGCAACATGTTCACGCGGCTGGGCTACGAGGCCGAGTGCGAGAAGATCACCCAGCTGTACCTGGACGGCCACCGGGCCGAGGCGATCGCCGCGGTCAGCACCCGGATGGTGGAGGAAGTCGCCTTGATCGGCCCCCCGCACAACATCCGCCACGACCTCCAAGCCTGGGAGACGACCGTCGTCGACGTCATCAGCGCGAACATGGCGGACCCGGCGACCCTGCGGACCCTCGCCGAACTGATGGCCTGATCCCGGAGCCGGACAACCGTCGCGTTAGGACGGTTCAGTCCGCCGCGAGCGTGACGGCGAATTCCGGCGGTGTCCGCAGCGACTGGAACACGACACAGTAGCGTTCGGTCAGCTTCTTCAGCGTCGCGAGCTGGTCGGGGTCGGCGTCGGTGTCGAGGTCGAACGACAGCCGGATCGCGCGGAAGCCGACCGGGGCGTCCTTCGCGACGGCCAGCGTGCCGCGGAAGTCCAGGTCGCCCTCGGCCCGGACGCGGCCGCCGCGCACTTCGAGGCCCAGCGACGTCGCCACTGCCCGCAACGTCACCCCGGCGCACGCGACGAGCGCTTCGAGCAGCATGTCCCCGGAGCAGGCGAGAGTGCCATCGCCGCCGGTCGCCGGGTGCAGCCCGGCCTCGACGATCGCGCGGCCGGTCTCGACCTTGCAGGAGATGCCAAGGCCGTCCAGCTCGGCGTCGGCGTGCAGCGTGACGAGCGCGCTCTCCGGTTCGTCGCGGTACTTGTCCTTCAACGGGGCCTGGGTCGCGCGCAGCGCTTCGGAGTCCATGCGCTCGATTGTGCCTGCGTTTGCCGGAAAGCGGAAAGGCGGGGAGCCGGGCTTCCGGTCTCCCCGCCTTCTCAGTGCGGATTCAGGCGCGTCAGCTCAGTGTCACCGCGGCGTCGTCGATCACGAACGACGTCTGCAGCGAGCTGTCCTCGGTGCCGGTGAACTTCAGCGCCAGGGTGCCACCGGCGGCCGACGAGACGTCGATCGTCCGGAGCGCGTATCCCGAAGCCTTGTTCAGGTTGGAGAAGCTGCCCAGCGTCGCGCTGCCGTTGGTGACGGTCAGCTTGTCGTAGGCGGTCGTCGTGGTCGTCTCCGCGGTGTCGATGTGCAGGTAGAACGTGAGGGTGGCGTGGCAGCCGGCCGGGACGCTCACCGACTGCGCGACGGACTCGGTGTGCGTCGAGCCGTAACCGTCGAGGTAGGCGCTGTAGGTGCCGCCGTGCGCCGGCTCACCCGAGGACGCCCACTGGCCGATGGTGCCGGTGGTGCCGGTCCAGTTCGCGCTGCCCGACTCGAAGCCGCCGTTGAGGAGCTTCTGGCCGGAGCAGCCGCCGGTGGCGCCGACGGTCCAGGTGAACGACGCCGTGCCGGTCCTCCCGGCCGAGTCCCTCGCGGTCACCGTGGCGTTCGAGGAGCCCGCGGTGGTCGCGGTGCCCGAGATCGTGCCGGTGGAGGCGTTGATCGACAGGCCGGCCGGCAGTCCGGTGGCCGACCAGGTGTACGGCGCGGTGCCGCCCGAGGCCGACAGCGGCAGGTTCACCGCGGAGCCCGTCGTGGTCGACTGGTTGCCCGGGTTGGACACGGTGACGGTGCCGGTCGCCGAACACGTCGGCTCACCCGATTGCGCCGGGACGGAGATCGCGTTCCACGCCGCCTTGACGGTGTTGAATTCGGCGCAGCTGCCCGGGAACAGGTTCTTCGCCGCGGTCAGGGTCCAGGTGCGGTACTTCAGGTAGGAGCTGCCGGAAGTCTTGAGCAGCATCGCGTTGTAGAAGATCTTCACCGCGGTCTGGACACCGAGCCCGGTGACCGTGGAGTTGTTGCACGTCGTGCTGGTCGGCTGTCCGTTGGTGGGGTTGGTGCCTTCGGCCAGCAGGTAGAACCAGTGGTTGCCGGGGCCGGCGGCCGCGTGCACCTCGCCGCCCGGAACCGAGCTGTCGTAACAGTTCTTGTCGCCCAGCGCCGACGGGTTGTACATGTTGCGGATCGGGCCGGAGCCGACCAGGTCGACCTGCTCGCCGACGAGGAAGTCGGGCTTGTCGTAGGGCGCCGGCTCGTTCGCGAACCACTCGGTCGAAGCACCGAAGACGTCCGCGACGAACTCCTGGGTACCCGCGCCCGAGATGCCGCCCGGCGTGTGGTCGTCGATGCCGTGTCCGTGCTCGTGCGCGACGACGTCGATCGAGCCGATCCACTGGTTCTGCGTGTTGTGGCCGACCTGGACCTGGGTGCCGTCGTAGAAGGCTTGCTCGTCGTTCAGGCCGACGCGGATCGGCCAGCCGCCGCCGTTGCCGTCGAAGCCGTCGCGGCCCAGCCACTGCGAGAGCATCTTGTTCTCGGTCTGGGCGGCGAACAGCGCGTCGACGCAGCCGGTCTCGCGGCTGCTGGCGGTGCCGTTGCCCCAGCTGTCGTCCGGACCGCTGAAGGTGGTATTGGAGGCCGCGTCCTGGCAGGACGTGTTGGTGATGGCCGGGTCCTTCATCGTGTAGGTGCTGCCCGAGTGCGTGGTGTCGAGGTGCACCGGGTTCGGGCCGTTCCACGCGCTGGTGCCGTCACCGTTCATCACGTGCTCCTGCGTGTGGAGCACCTTCCCGGTCGCCGCGTCGACGATGACGTCGAGCCGGCTCGGGCCCTCGGCGTCGCGTCCGACGGCCGTGCTCTTCCACGCCAGCTTCGGCGAGCCGAGCGCGTAAACGACTTGCTGGGCCGGGCTCACACTGTCCACGGAGGACAGCTGCTGCCGGGCAGTCGCCTCGGCCGCGGCCTTCGTGACGGCCGGAACGGACGTCGCGACGTTGATGGTCTGGTCCTGCGCGACGGAGGTGGCCAGCACCTGGCCCGTCGAATCGGTCGCGACGACGAAGTCACCACCCACCACGGGCAGGCCCTTGTAAATGCGCTCGTAAGGGATGTACTGGAGCCCGTTGGTCGAGGAGATTGCCTTCTGCTGCACGAAACCGTCGTCCGCGCTGGCGTGCAGCGCGGCCGGACGGCTCGCGACGAGACCGGCGGCGGCGTTCACCGCCATCGCCTGGGCGTTCGGTACGGCGTTGGGTACGGCGTTCGGGGTGGTTTGCGCCTGTGCGGTGCCGGTGACGCAGAGCGCGCCGACGAGTACGCCGGTCACGGCCAAGACGGCAGAACGTCTCAGTTCCATATCTCCTCCGGGCAGGGTGAACCGGACCCGGGTTCGAGGCCGGGCCCTGGTCAGGGGAACGGGAAGTGGCGCTGCGCAACGGAAAACAGAATCCGGCGCCTCAGCCTCGCGAACAAGCTACTAACGTACGGTCTTACCGATACTTCACCCTGTTGCCCATAGCGGACAAAGGTCATCACGATCAGTTTTCGGCCCTGCCAGTCCACTGAGGACGCATGAGCCAAGTGGCCACCCGTTCGCCGGTTGACCCCAGCCCCGGCGCGGCCCGGAAGCCGGCAATCAGCTCGTCGGCCCCGGCGTCCCGGCGACCGTCGAGCCGCTCACGGAGCGTGTGCCACCGCTCCGGGAACGCCGCGGCTGCGGCCACCGCCGGCGACCGCCCACGCCGCGATCGCCGCATTCGCCCACTCCTGAGCCGAGCGGACCGACGACAACAGGTCGCCAAAGGTCCTCTGCGGGCTGCGGCGGGTGTTGAGCAAATCCTGGACGAGGGCGAGCCCGCCCGGCGCCGGCGCAAGACCGTAACGCTCGTTGCCGTGCCACGTCATGGCAGCCGCGCAGAAGCCGGCGGCGCCACGGCCAACACTCGCCGCAGCGCGTCGACCAGATCGGCCGCTATTCGGCGGGACACCGCGGCGCCGGCGACGAACGTCGACCCGTGGAACGTGCCCGGGTACAAGCGCAGTTCCACCGGCACGTTCGCCTGCGCGAGACGGCGCGCATACTCCAGCGCCTCGTCCCGAAACGGGTCGAACTGGCTCGCCGTGACGTACGCCGGCGGCAGCCGGGTCAGGTCGGTAGCACGCGCGGGTGCGGCGTACGACGACACGCGCGGACCGCCGGCCTCGTCGCCCAGGTAGGCGGCCCAACTCTGCTTCGCGTTGCCACGGTGCCAGACCGGAGTGTCCACACAGGTCCACATCGACTCGGTGGCGAGCCGATCGTCGAGCGCCGGGGTGCCGAGTGCCTGGAACGCTAGCGCGGGCCGCCGCAGTCGCGGGCCAGCTGCGCCACGGCTGCCGCGAGCCCGCCGCCGGCGTTCTGCCCGGACACGGCGATGCACGCCGGGTCCACCCCGAGGTCTTGGGCTCGCAGAGCTTCCTCGTGCGCAGCGGCGGCCGGATCATTCTGGTCGACACCGGGATCGGCAACGGGAAGCCGCGCCCGGGCGTACCGCCGTTCGACCATCTCGACACCGGCTACCTCACCAACCTCGCCGCGCTGGGCGTGCGGCCGGAGGACGTGGACTTGGTGGTGTGCACCCACCTGCACCTCTACCACATCGGGTGGAACACCGTCCTGGAGGGCGCCGAGTGGCGCCCGACCTTCCCCAACGCGGCCCGAAAGCCGACTTCGACCTGTTGTCGGGCATGGCGAAGCCAGGCGTCCTCTGACTCTGCCGACCAGAAGACCGGCTCGAGCCAGCCCTTCTCCGCCTCCCACCCCTCGCGCCCGGAATCCGGCAGGAGCTCCGGCCGGGAGAACAAGTGATCGCTCCACTCGTGGACCCGGGTGACTTCGACCTCGCCGAAGGCAGCCGAGGTGATCTTGTCGGTCATGGGATTTCCTTGCCGCTGCGGTTTGGCGTTGCCCCGTCCTCAGGGATGCCGGGGCGGCCGGCCGAGCCGACGGTTTCACCAGTTGATGTCGTAAGGGAAAAAGACCTCGTCCTCAGGCGCCGTTTTGCGGGCAGCCAGGACCTTGGTCGCGGTCGCACCGGCCGGCACGCGCAGCGGCGGGTTCTCCTGCTCGATCGTGTCGGCCACGACCGTGGCTACTTCCTCCGGCGTCACAACGTCACCGCGGGTCTTGACCAGCTCGTCGAACAGCGGGCCGTACGGGTCGTCGCCGGCCCGGTAGACCTTGGCCTTCGCGCCGCCGTTGGTCGCCACCACACCTGGCTGGACCAAGCTGACCTTCACCCCGAAATGGCCGGCTTCGATGGCCAGCACCTCGGCCATGGCCTCCACCGCCCACTTGCTCATCCCGTACGGGCCGATGATCGGCAGCACCATCCGGCCCTGGATGCTGGACAGGAACACCAGGTGGCCGGACCCGCGTTCGCGCATGCCGGGCAGCGCGGCCTGGACAACGCGCAGCGCTCCCAGCGTGTTCAGGTCGAACAGCCGGGCGACCTCGGACACCGGGACGCTCTCCAGCGGCGCCCGCATGGTCTCGCCGGCGTTGTTGATCACGACGTCGATCTCGCCCGCAGCGGCGATCGCAGCGTCCACACTGGACTGATCGGTCACGTCCAGCCGGAGGCGCCGGGCGGTCGGCAGGTCGGCCAGGCTGTCCGGATTGCGGGCCGTGCCGATGACACGGTGACCACGCTTTGCGAGCTCCAGCGTCATGGCGCGGCCGATTCCCTGCGAGGCGCCGGTGATGAGGATTGAAGACATGTCTGGAATCTCCAGTTCACTGATGGGCTGGTGAGGTTTGCGGTGGTGGACGACACGGCACAGCGAGTTCGCCGTTCGGCCAGGACCCATCCACGTCAGGCAGCCATCCATGTCTCGCCGGTCCGACGTGGACCAGGTCGGGCAGGTGGCAGACCCACCCCTCCGATGGCGGCGTTGCACCATCACCCAGCCAGGCTAGCACGTATATATACCGACCGACATAATTAAGGTGCCTCGTCAGGGTGATTCACCTGGACCCGCGATGTCAGTCGCGGACCGCGGTGAGAGCGCGGGCTCGGGCGACCACGGTGTCGCGGATCGCGTTGAACGGCTCGGGGCTGCGCAGTGCGCGCGAGGTCACCATTGCTCCTTCGACACCCGCCACGGTCGCGTGCGACAGCTCCCGGGCGTCGGCAGCCTCGGCGCCGAGCACCATGAGTTGAAGCGCGAGGGTCTCGGTCATGAGGACGAAGGCCCGCCGGCTGGCAGCGCCGAGTTCCTCTGAAGTCTCCCCGACCTCGAGCACCAGTGGCGCGATGGTGCAACCGCGCCCGTAACCGCTGGTCAGCATACCTTCACGAGCCAGCTCGACGTAGGCCCGAACCAGGTCCTCGGCCGACGTGGCCTCGCCGGCGAGCTGGTTGATCAGGTCGACCTGCTCGCGGGTGTGCGCCTCGGCCGCTTCGGCGGCCATCTGAACCTTGCCCTGGGGAAAGTGGTAGTAGACCGATCCGCGGGGGGACGCGCTGCGCTCGACCACGTCGGACAGGGCCATGGAGTGGTAGCCGTGTTCGCGGATGAGCTGGCGGGCGGCCCCGATCATGCGCCGCTTGGTGTCTGACCGTCTGACCATGCGGCGAGTGTACCGCGATTGCCTGTATGACGCCCGACATATATAGTCGCTCTCAGCGCTATGCCGGTCGACATAACACGGCCGCCTGCAGGCGATCCCGTCCGGAGCCGCTGCTCGCCATCCCGGACCGCACTCGCGTCGGCCAGTCAGATCCGGATCAGCCCAGTTTCACGAGGAGCCACACCATGAGCCGTGCCGTCCGCTTCCACCAGATCGGCGGTCCTGAAGTACTGCAGCTCGACGACGTGCCCGAGCCGAAGCCGGGTGCCGGCGAAGTCCTGATCCACGCCCGCGCATGAGGGCTCAACCGAGCGGATTCGCTGTTCCGCCAAGGAATGTACAGTGTCGCCCCGGTCGTCCCGGGCGGCATGGGTTTCGAGGTCGCAGGGCTGATCGCGGCCATCGGCGACGGAGTCGGCGAGGTTCACGTCGGCCAAGCCGTCAGCGTGTTGCCCGGCTTCAACCTGCTCGACTACCCGATGCACGGTGAAGCGGTTCTCGCACCCGTCCACGCCGTCGTGGCCCACCCCGAAGAGCTCTCCTTCGAGCAGGCGGCCTCGACGTGGATGCAGTACATCACCGCCTACGGCGGTCTGGTGGAGATCGCGAACACGCGACCCGGGGACACCGTGCTGATCTCGGCCGCGTCCAGCAGCGTCGGTCTCGCGGCCATTCAGATCGCCCGGCGGGCGGGCGCGAAAGCCGTCACGCTGACCCGTACCGGCGCAAAGCGGCGACAACTGCTGGACGCCGGAGCCGACGTGGTGATCGCGACCGCCGAGGAGGACGTCGTCGCGCGGATTCGAGAGCTGACCGAAGAGCGGGGCGCGAGGGTCATCTTCGACCCGGTCGGCGGCGCCGCCCTCGCGACCTTGATCGAGGCCGCCGCCCAGGACGCGGTCCTCGTCATCTACGGCGTGCTCGATTTCACCCCGGCGACCGTGAACGTGATGGACGTGCTGCTCAAGCGGCTCACCATTCGTGGTTTCGGGGTCGCGGAGCTCGCGTCGGACAGCCTGCGTCTGGCCCCCGCGGTGGACTACGTCCGGAACGGCATCGTCGACGGCGACCTCGTCCCCGTCATCGACAAGGTGTTCCCGCTGGAGGACTACGCCGACGCGCACCGTTACCTGGAGCGCAATGGCCAGGTCGGCAAGATCGTTGTCGCCGTCGACGGCCGCACGGACGGCTGATGAGACACTCCCCCGTGGCGTCGGCGTGGTTTTGTCCGAAGTGGACCAGGCGGACCGCCAGGTCCACGTCGGCACCGTGCACAAACGAAAGGGTCTTCCTCGAATGATTGAAAGTCGACGACCGGGTTCTTCTCCGAGGAGAGCATTGGTTCTGGGTGGCGGCGGACCCGTTGGCGCATCGTGGGAGGCAGCTCTGCTTCTCGCACTCGGCGCGGCAGGATTCTCGGCCGCCGATGCCGATGTCGTCCTGGGAACGTCGGCCGGCTCGATCGTCGGCGCTTGGCTGACGATGCGCCCGGAAGGCCTCGCCGGGCTGCCCGACCGGATGCGCGCACGAGCGGCCTGGCACGCCGACCGCGCGGCGAACGGTCGCAGCGACCGCGAGAAGCTGACGCGCCTCATGACCAAGAGGTCCGATGCGGGCGCACCTTCGATGGTGGCCATGGCCCAGGCCGCGGTCGAAGCGGAGCCGCCTCTCTCGGCCGGCGAGGCCGAAGAACTGTGGAAACCGGGATCACCCGAAGGCTCGTGGCCGCGAAACCTGGCGATGGCGACGGTGAACGTCAGCACCGGCGAGGCACACGCGTGGTCGACCGACGATCACCTCCCGGTAGCAGTCGGCATCGCGTGCTCCACCGCGGCTCCGGGCGTCGCACCGGCCGTCGACGTGGCCGGTGCCGTCTGGGTCGACGGCGGAGTGCGCTCCGCCACCAACGCCGACCTGATCGTCGATCTTCATCGAACGTCACGTCGATGCCGTTGTAGTTGAGCAACCGTGTGAGCTCTCCGAGCCTGTCCTCCTTCATCAGCATGAAATCGTCATACGCCGCACGAGCGCGAGATTGCTCCATCGTCCGCAAAGGACCCGGCTGTGTCGGAATATAGGGAAACCAGCAACCGAGTTCCATCATGAGGTGCCGACCCTTTCAATCCTCGCAAATCGGGCGATCCGCTGACAAGCTGTCCACGCTGGACTGCGGCGCCTCGAGCAACGCCTTGTCTCGACTGACTTCCGCCGACTTGTCGATACGGTGCGACCACCGCTCCCTCGATCACGGGCAAGTCGCCGACCTTACCCGGCCACGAAGGTGATTCGTAGCCGCGTGAGCCGGCCGCGAACCGGTAGTTCGCCGCGGGAAGCCGTTCGGATGTAGCGCCGGCAACACCTGGCCAGAGCCGTGCCGGCCAAGGTGGCGCGAGGTTGGGCCAGAACGCCGGACGGGCCCGTTCGGTTGCCTTCGCCGGCAGTGTTTTCGATCGCAGAGAATTCCTGGTGGAGCTGTATTTCTCGGTCGTATCCTCTGCTGATGGATCTGGGGATGACCGGCGCGGGTGAGCCCCCGCGCCAAGAAGACGACGAACCTCTCTTAGCCCGCACCGGGCGGCTGCCGAAGCCGGACCCGGTGACCTTGGACCGAGCCGTCCGGGTGCGCATTCGCCAAGCCGCCGGGGCCGTGGCGCTGTGGGTGCCCGCGCGAGTGGTCGCGGTGGCGAACGACGCGCGAGGTGGGCCCTACATCGTCGTGGACTACTCGGCGCCGGGCCTCGAAGGCGGGATCAGGCGCGACTCCCAGATCCGGTACTACGTCGGCGAAATCTTGACGGCGTACTACGACCCAGCCGATCCGTCGCACGTGCGCACCGCGGACGAGCCCAACGGCGACGACTCCTGGGGCTCGATCGTCGTGGTCGTCCTCGAGTTGGGCGCGTTCTCCTGGGTCGTCGCGTACACGGTGGTCTTGGTCCGGCGCCGGCGGATCGCGCGCCGCTCCGGATGGCAATCGGTCAAGCTCGCGGCGCTCGGCCACGGGTCGTTCTTCCTGAACCGCGCCGGCCGAGACCGGAAGTCGGTCCGCATCGTCGCGGCAGTCCGCAGCCACTATTCGTTCCTCACGGCGGCGCCCACCCGCGCGTGGCTCTCCGGCGAGGTTGAGCGTCTGGGTGCCGGTGGTGCCGCACGACCCTTGGGGCAAGGGCCCGTACGCCATCCCGCTCAGCCGCTTTCACGGCAACAACCCGCCGCCACGGGGACGCCGCCGATGACCACGCACGAGGACTGCCGCCGCGGGCGAATCCGGCGCCGGGGTGGTGTGGTTCTGCCCTGGTGGCCGGTATGCCGCCGTGGGACACTTGACGTTGATCGTTCCATGGTGCCGCACCGGTGCCGCCGGCTCTGGACTTCGGCAAGTGGGACACCACGCCCGAATTGTCCGGAGGTGTCGGGTAATGTACGCCGATCGATCGCCGGAAGGGCAAACCGGCGTGCTGCTCATCGGCACCCGCGGGCCGGCGGGACCGGGTGAGGTCCTGCTCCGGATCCGCGGAGGCACCGAGACCTACCGGGCCTATTCCGAGGTACCGCTCGCGAAGGGCACGACCGTCCTCGTCGTCGAGTCCCTCCCCCATCGTGCCGTCGAGGTCATCGCCTGGACGGATCCCTTCACCAGCAATTAGGAGAACGACGATGTTCGGTTATCGCGTGCCCGCGCCCGACGAGGCGATGCTCATTTCCGGCGGGAAGAGCAATGGCACAGGGGGAGCGCCGTTCCGGGTGGTCACCGGGCACGGCGCGTTCGTAATGCCGTTCTTCCGGAAAGTGCGGTTCCTGACGCTGAGCATGTCCGAAGCCGAGGTATCGGAAACCTGTGTGACGAAGCAGGCCATCGCGCTCAACGTCCGTGCGGTCATCGCGTTCAAGGTGGGCAATGACACCGAGAGCATCGTGAACGCCGGTCAGCGATTCCTGTCCGACCAGGAGCAGATGTCGATCCTGACCGGCCGGATCTTCGCCGGCCACCTGCGTTCGATCGTCGGCTCGATGACCGTCGAGGAAATCGTGACCGAGCGGCAGAAGCTCGCGACCGAAGTCCTCGACGGGTCGGCCGCGGAAATGGCGAAGATCGGCTTGACGATCGACTCCTTGCAGATCCAGTCGATCGACGACATGAAACTCGGCTACATCGCCGCGATGGCCGCACCGCACAACGCCGCCATCCAGCGCGAGGCCCAGATCGCGCAAGCTCGCGCCGACCAGGCCGCGGCCGAGGCGGCACAAGAATCGCAGCGGCGGCAGGCGGAGTACGCGCGGCAGACCTCGGTCGTGCAGGCGCAGTACAAGGCCGAAATCGACCGGGCCCAAGCCGAGGCAGCGCAGGCCGGGCCACTGGCGCAGGCCACGGCCCAGCAAGAGGTGATCGACGCCAGGACCGTACTGGCGCAACGGGAAGCTTTGTTGCGCCAGCAACAGCTGGTGGCAGAGGTCGTCAAGCCCGCCGAGGCGCAGGCCGAGCAGGTGCGGATCATGGCGCGGGCGGACGCCGAGGCGACGGAGGTCACGGCCGCGGCCGCCGCGTCCCACAACCGGGTCGCGCTCGACCGATTGCTCATCGAGCAGCTGCCGCAGATCGTGAAGGAAGCAGCCGCGGGCCTCAGCGGCGCGAACGTCACCGTCCTCAATGGAGCCGACGGACTCGGTCAGGTCGCCGCCGGGCTCGTCGGTCAGGGGCTGGCGATCCTCGAATCCGTGAAGAAGAGTGTCACCGACTCCGGCACGCAGCGGCCGGCGGTGGCGGAGAACGCACCTGCCGAGCGGGAGAACAACCACACTTTGACGAGCTGACGACACCAGCACCGGTGACCCGGCGGCGGCCTGGCCGGATCATGATTCCGGCCAGGCCGTTCGGGAGGCCGACGACCCGGCCACGGGGGCCGATGTCGAACACGCGGATCACGTCGACACCTCGGCTGGGCGGCCCGCGTCACGTCAGCTTCGAGAGGTCTTTGACAGCAGCCACCGTCAGCACTCGCACGAGGCGAGGCGCGGCGCGGCCAACGCAGCGCGATCATGCGCACGGCCAGCCCCCACAATCGGTCTGAACGGCGGATTTCTCTGTCATGGGCCGCGGAATTCCCTCTCCGATGCGGATGTCCCAGCCGAATCCGAACAGGGCACCGTTGTTCGGATTGCTGATCCGGACGGCGACGCCGTGGGCCGCGGCATGGGCGTGGAGAGCATCGAGCAGGATGCGACGCGAGTTCACGCCAACCCACGCAGTCGCCGCGGAGGTCGGGGAGAGCGTTCCGTCGGCAAGCTCGAACGCGATGCCGTGTTTGCGCCCATACGTTCCCAGCCCGATCAGAAGCGTTGCGGCGACCTCGTCCGCGGCGGTGATGCGGGCACCCCAGCGTTTGATCGTCACGGCGCTGAGGTCGTTCGCGGCCCGCCACCACCGCTGCCTCCGCTGAACCCCCAGAAGGTGCCCGAGATGCCCGAGGTGACGGAGTTAAAGTTGTCGCGCACCGCCGTCGGCAGCCTGCGGCGTCCGTGATGCGCTGCATTGGCGGACACCACCCTGTATCGCATCGCGACACCTCTGACCCACTACGCCCTTTGCCGGCGCACCCCAGTCGGTTTGCCCGAGCTCCCTGCCGAGCATCGGCGAGAACGGCGCCTGACGCGTTAGGTGCCGTTCTCCGCAGTGCGATCAACGGGTCGGCTGGGTCACCGGCTGTGCCGTGCCGCTCCCCTCCGCGCCGTCGATGAGCTGAAAGCACGGGGGCCCTGGCCGGCGCACGATGCGTCCGTGACCGTGCGCCGGCCAGGTTTCCACCACAGCGAGCCCGAGCCCTCGACATCTCGGCCTCGCTCCCAGTAACCGGGACCATCGGACCCGGCGGCGGCCCGTGTTGCGCGACAGCTGACGGTCTGGCACCGGCCGGTGTTCGTCTGGGCGAAACAAGATAGCTCTGCGGCGGGACCGGCGTCGTGGGCCGGCCGACATTCCTGCAGGGCGGCCGCGGGGTCGGTAAACCCTCGGGAGCGCTCAGGTACGCAGAACTCCATCAGACGCCTCAAAGATGAACGCGAGATGAACGAATGGGGCATCGTCGTGCCCGACCGGACAAGGGGTCCGCGTTACCGACGTATGACGGAAGTTCGAGCTGTCAAACTGCCGACCGCGAACTGAAAGCTGCCCGACCTGAGGAAATTCGATGAGCGGCCGCACCATCTCCCCGCCACACGCGAGCAAATGATTCACAGATCGACGTCGCAGTACGTCTCCCAGCTGGCGAGCGAACCGGGATGGGACATCGACCGCAGTATCACCACCGGCGACTGGTCGACCGCAGAGTGGCGCGATGGCCTCGCAAAAAAACGAGAGTCCGTGCTCGCGGTATGCCCGAATCTTCGACGGCGTTGGATTCGTGAGTTTTTTGCCAAGTGGCACGCAGAACTTCGTGCGAAGGAGGCGTCAGAACCCGCAGGTTCCTTCTTCATGAGATCCAGTTGCGTCGGGAGCCAGAGATAGCAGTCAGCATCCGGCGCGCGATCCCGAAAATCAGCAGGACAGCCCGGAACCTGCGCAGCAGCCTCACACGGGCCAGATTCCCGAACTGCCCCGCCGGTGCGAGCCGAGCAGATGGGTGTCGACGATGCCGATCGCCTCCATGAGCGCGTACATGGTGGTCGGTCCGACGAACGCGAACCCGCGCCGGCGCAGCTCGTTCGACAAGGCGACCGATTCGGCGGACTTCGTGGGGATCTCCTCGAACCGTGCGGGGCGAGGAGTGTCCGCCGGCCGGAACGACCACACCAGGTCGGCGAGGCCCGTTTCCTCGCGCAGAGCAATCGTGGCGCGGGCGTTGGCGATGGTCGCCTCGATCTTCCGCCGGTTGCGCACGATCCCGGCGTCGGCCATCAGCCGTTCGACGTCGGTCTCGGTGTAACCGACGACCGTGTCCGGGACGAAGCCGTCGAACGCCGCGCGGAAGGCGGGGCGTTTGCGGAGGATCGTCGCCCACGACAGGCCCGCCTGGAAGCCTTCGAGACTGATGCGCTCGTAGACGCCGTGCTCGTCGGTGACGGGCATGCCCCACTCAGGTGTCGTAGTAGTCGCGAAGTAGCGGGTCCGCGGCCGCCCACGCGGGCCGGGCGAGCCCGTCGTCCCCGACGACGACGCCGCGGTCCGCTTCGGCGGGGTTCGTCGCCTGCGTCATGCGTTCACCTGTCGAAACCGGTCGTGCACCACGCGCCACAAAGCGCCGTCCGCGGTGGTCCCGGCCAGGCCGTCCAGATGGGCGAGGCCGACGAGCGCGAGGGTGCGCGGATCGCCGATTCCGGCAGTCGCCAGCGTGCGGTCCGGGCTCCAGCAGGTCGACCACAAGAGGCGCCGGGTCATCTGTGCCCAGCCGGTCACCGGTCCGGTCATGATCCACAGATCAGGGTCCGCGGCCGCGAATCGTGAGGCAGGGCGCAGCCAGGACGCCGCGGTCTCGGGCCAGGTGACCGTGCCGAGGGTCCGGCCGCCGGCGCGGTCCCACGCGGATTCGACCAAGCGTGCGGTCGCGAGCGCGCGGGCAGTGCGGCCGGAGCCGACCGCGATGTCGCGGGCGCCGCGGCCGCGGGCGAGCCGGACGATGGTCTCAACTTCGGCGTCGGTGGCGATCAGGTCCGTGTCGTGAGTCGCGGGCCTCGTCAGCAAGGGGCTGGTCAGAGCTTCCATGTTTCGCCGTTCTCCCGGGCGGTCTTCCGTTTCCGGTGGCGGTCCTCGCAGCACGTCCCGCGGGGGCGGAAACCTGCCGCGGCCGCCTCGTCGACGAAGAAGACACGATCCGTGACGTAGCCGCCGCCGGCGATCGCGCGCAGCGCGCACGGGCAGTCGAGCCGCCCGTAGATCTTCGCTTTGCGGTGGCCGCCCCACGCTCCCTTGACCGACGGCCGGTACGGAGGGCCGTCCGGTCCGAGCAGGGTGCAGGTCTTCGCCTCGTCGATCATGCTGCGTCGTGGAAGACGAGCGCGAGGGTGTGCCGTTCGCCCGATCTGATGGCGGACACTCCGTGCCGGACCGGTGCGGCCGACCAGCCGCGGGCGGATTCGACCGGCCGGTCACGAGTGGTGAACAGATAGCCGTGACCGTGCGGCAGCAGGGTGGCCGTACCCCGGGACTGGGCGCGAGGACGCTGTTCCAGCAGCAGGAATTCCCCACCGGTGTGGTCCACGCCCGGCTCGTTGAGGTTGATCACGACCTGCAGCGGGAACACCAGGTCGCCGTACAGGTCACGGTGGAGGGCGTTCCAGTCCTTCTCGGCGTAGCGGAGCAGGATCGCCGTGGACTTCGCCTGGCCTGCGTCGTGGCACATCCGGAGCCACTCGTCGAGCGTGTCCGGCCAGGGCGCGGGCCGGCCCAGCTTCGTCCACCAGTCGCGGGCGATGGGCAGAAGGCGCGGGTACAACGCCTGCTTGAGCCGCTCGACCGGCTCCGGGTACGGCGCGTGGAAGTACCGGTACTCGCCCCGGCCGAAGCGATGCCGGCCCATGTCGACGGTGCTGCGGAACAGGTCGTCCCGCTCGTAGAGCCCTCTGATCTCCTCGGTCTCCTCCGGGGCCAGCAGCCGGGGCAGCAGCGCCCCGCCGTACTCGTTGACCTCGGCGGTGATCGCCGTCCAGTCTCCCGACTCGACCCGGTCACGCCAGCGGTCGCCGGTCTTACGCCGTGCAGTGCTCATGCCGCCTCCAGCTTCAGCAGTGCCGTCTTGGCTTCGAGCCCGCCGATGTACCCACCGAGCGTGCCGTCGGAACGCAGCACGCGGTGGCAAGGGACGACGATCGGCAACGGATTGGTCGCGCAGGCGGTGCCGACCGCGCGGACGGCCTTCGGGTTGCCGACGAGCTCGGCCATGTCCCGGTAGCTGCGGGTCTGGCCATAGCCGATCTCGGGCAGATGCGTCTGCACGAGCCGCCGGAATCCGCGCGACAGGGACAGGTCCAGCGGCACGTCGAAGGCCTGGCGGACTTTGGCGAAATACTCGTCGATCTCGCGTGCGACCGCGTCCAGCCGTTTCGGCGCGCGCAGGATGCGCGAGCTCAGCTTCTGGCCGAGGACTTCCAGCACCCGGTCGTGGTCCTCGCTGGCGAAGGCCACGCGGACCACACCCGCCGGCGTCGCGGCGAGCAGCAGCTTGCCCACCGGCGAGTCGACGGTGGAGTACGCGACATCGAGCAGGCCGGCCAGCTCGGCCTCCTTCGCCAACCGACGGTGCAGCCGATCGAGAAGATCGGCGTCCACGGACGTCGACAGCAGCGCGACCGTGTCGTCATCGTTGCGAATGTCGTTCATGAGGATGCTCCTCTCGTGATCACGCCCGGACGTTTCTTTCTGAGGTTCTTGAGCCCGTCGGCAGCGGCTCTGCGCGCCGCGTCGACGGAACCGCCGAGAATCTCCGCGATCTCGGCGTACGCCAAACCGCCGACGTAGCGATACGCCACGGCCTGACGCTGTTTCGCCGGCAGACCACTCACCGCGGCCCAGAGGTCGTGATCCTCCAGATCGGGAACGCCCAGCGTCGTCGGCTCCTCCGGAACCTCCTCGACCGGCAGCGGATTCCGCTTCGCCGCACGCAGCAGATCGATGGCCTTGCGGTGCGCGATCGTCACGAGCCACGCCTCGACGTTCGCCGTCTCCGGCAGGTCCGGATAGGCGCGCATGGCGGAAAGGAAGGTCTCCGACCACGCGTCGTCCGCATCGTGCGGCCCGAGGACGACCCGGCAGACCCGCACCACGGTTGCGCCGTGCCGCGCGACTATTTGCTCGAAAGGCAGCTGCATGTCCATCCCACCGAAGACGATTTCGAGGTAGCCGCTGTGAGATCGCCGGTCACGACGAGCGTCCCACACGGACCCACACACAACGGGTTCGCGCCGGCAGCCTCCCCAGCCTCTCGCGCGAGGCCGCGGCCGCCCCGCAGCGGATCCGCCGAAGCACCCGCCTCCGGGCCGAACGTCTCCGGCGAAGGCCGGCTGACCTGACGGCTGAAAAACAGGCCGGTGACAGCCCCACCCCGGGCTACCAGCGTGACCGGTCCGCGCCCCGCCTCGACGACGTGTCGCATGCTCATTTGTGCCCTCCTCTCCTCCGCCCCGTAGACGACCGCCGCGCACAAAACGTGAGATGGCCTCTTTCAGTGATCGACGCCGAAACTCGCTCGCGTTCGTCCCTGGTGAGCACGACGAGGCTGGACCTGCAGCCGGTCCAGCGCGGCCGCGCTGGACCGGCTGCCCCGCCAGCGGGCGGCCGGTGTGCTCGCTGCGCGGCGGCCAGGATTTTGGCGAGGAAGACTCGACGGGCGTCGGCGGTCCCCTATGGACCTGCGTTGATCACGAGATTCGGTGTGGTGATCGTGCAACGGTCCGCCTGCGCGGTCTCGTATGTAGGGGGAGGAAGGGGTGATCGTGGCGGATCGGTGGGAGTTGAGCCAGGTTGTGCGGGAGCGCGCCGGGGTGTGGCGCCGGGAGGCGTTCCTGATGTGCGGAGACTGGGCGCTGGCCGAGGACCTGGTGCAGACGGCGTTGCTGCGCCTGCACACACGCTGGCAGCGCATCGACCCCAGTGGTGTCGATGCCTACGCGCGCCGCGTGATCTCGCGGCTGGCGATCGACGAGTCCCGGCGCCCGTACCGGCGCGCGGAGCTGCGGGCCGACCTGCCGGACGCCCCCGTCACCGGCGCTGATCAGGCAGGAATTCTCGACGTCCGCGCCGCGCTGGCCAAGGTGCCGGCGCGGCAGCGAGCGGTCCTGGTGCTGCGCTACTTCAGCGACTTGACCAGCACCGACGTTGCGAAGGTACTGCGCATTTCCGAAGGCACCGTGCGATCTCAGGCCGCGCGAGGCCTGACCACACTCCGGCAGTTGCTGTGTGAGGCCGCCACCGCGGCCGAAACACCAGAGGGGAGCACACGATGACCACCGGCGACAGGGAACTGCTGATTCGCGCGCTCGGCACCGACGAACCGCCGATGAGACTCGATCTGGACGCACTGGAAGCGCGCGGGCACGCCCGCCGGCGTACGCGCGCCCTGACCGCCGTCACCGCGGCCGTGGCCGGCGTGGCCGCGGTCTCCGGTGGAGTAACCGTGCTGGGCGGGCACAGCGCTGTGGATGCTGCAGCACCGGGCAGCCTCCTGGCTCCGACCAATCGGGAGATCGGCTACTGCTACCGCAGCGCCGACATCACCAGCAGCGCCCCGAACCAGCACGTGGGGATCGGCATCGGCGGCCGGAACGGACCCGTCGACGTCACCGGCGACATCATGCAGATCTGCAGCGACAACTGGAAGTCGAACAGGCTTGACTACCAGCCCCGCCAACCGGGTGTCACCGACTACCCGGTTCCCCCGCTCGTCGCTTGCGTGCTCAACGCGCACGCCGTGACCGCGGCAGAAGGCGCGGTCGGCGTCTTCCCCGGGGACGCAAGCACCTGCGCCGAACTGGGCCTGCCGGTCGCGCAGCTGTGAATCGGTTCGCAGCTGCGCGACCGATGGTGCGGATGTTTGCGCAGTTGGCATCGACATCACCCTGCCGTGGCCGGTCCACGAGTCCGCAGCTCGTCCTGATCAGCCAGGTCGAGTCCCATGATCGCTCCGACGCTCAACGGACACGGCACTCGTCGAGCGCCAGAGGGAAACTCATCCTTGATCCCGCCGTCGCAGTAGTGCAGGTCGGTGTGGCACCCCCACACACCTGCACCTGCACCTGCACCACGACTATCGTCTCGACCGATACCGGTTCGCCCTCCTTCACCGCCCGGAACCGTTAGAGGGCACCTTGAACCGGAGTAGATGGTCCATCCGCGGCTGGAGCTGACAGCCCACGCCGCTGCTCCCTGCCCAGCCTGCCGATCGCCAGCACGCACAGTCCGCCGACGACAAGCGGACCCGCGAACACCACCATCAACGTCTGCGGTGACCAGCCCTCGTCGAGGAGCGATCCGGCGAACAGCGGAGCGACGATGGCACCCAGCCGGCCCATCGTGGCGGCCCAGCCGACCGCCGTGGTGCGGACGGAGGGTGCGTAGAGCTCCGGTGCGATCGTGTATAGGCCCGCCACGGCAGCGTTGATGGTCACGCCCACCGCCGCTGCGGCGACGAAGGCGCCGCCCGCGCTGCCCAGAGACAAGCCCATGACGACGAAGGACGCTGCGGCCGCGACAAAGGACAGCACGGTGAGCGGCCTCGGTCCCACACGTAACGCGAGCACGCTGAACAGCAGCGTGGCGGCGATTCCGCCGACGTTCAGCAGCATGCCCCCACTGATGCCTTGCTGCGCGGAGAAACCGCTGCGCTGCAGCAAGGTGGGCGTCCAGCTGCTCGCGAAGTAGAAGCACGCCACGCTGATGAAGAACGCCACCCACAGCAGAAGCGAGCGCGCGCCTGCCCGGCCACGGAGGACCCCGCCGGCTACGCCCGCCGACCCATCGCCGCGTTGGGCGAGATGGGTAACGGGGTCCCGCCCCATCCGGGCAAGGGTCCGGTTGATGCGCTGAAGCGCACCACGCGGGCGGCGAATCTCCAGGTGTTCCAACGACTCCGGCAACAGCGCAAAACTCACCGCCTGCAGCGCCACGGTGAGGAGCGCACCCGCGACGAAGATGCCCCGCCAGCCGTAGTGGCTGCCGATCAACGTCGCCACGAAACCGCCGACCACGCCGCCCAGCGGCAACCCGGCCGTGTACAGCGCGACCGCACTACCCCGGCGACGAGCCGGGACGAATTCGGAGACGAGCACAGGAAGACTCGCGACCAGCCCGCCGATCGCCAACCCGGCCAAACCCCTGCAGAAGGCCAACTCACCGGCGTTGCGGGTTGCGGCGCTCAGCGCCATCGCCACCGTCGTCGCGGCAAGGCACGCAAGGATCAGCGGCCGGCGGCCGATGCGGTCGGCCAACGGCGCGATCACCGCGGACCCCGCTGCCATACCGAACGGGCAGGCGCTCAGCAGCATTCCAACCGAGGCATTGTTCAGCCCCCAGTCCCTGGCCACTCCAGGAGCGGCGAAGGACATCATAAGGATGTCGAATCCCTCGACCACGCACAGGGCGGTGCACAGCAGCACGACCGCAACCTGGAACCGGCTCATCGGCGATCTGTCGATCAACTCACGGACAACCACAGCGATCACACCTTCGGGATCAATGGTTCGGACGAATGCCATGTACGGGAAATCCACGGCGCGTTGAGGCAGCCCTCCGCGGAATCTCCGAGGTCGGACAGCGCTTTGCTATACAGAGAGTGGCGGCCCGGTTCCGCCGGACCCTACGCACGCTGGTCACGCGCGGAGGCCAGAGCCGTATGATTTCACACAAACAGTAAGATACGGAAAGTACACTTATATATTGATTTCATCTGCGAATAGTGAGTTCGGGCCGACCGAAAGGGCGCCAGTCACCGACGGCGCAGGGTGTCCGACGGACACTCCCCATGGGCGCGGTGGTACTGCGCGGCAAACCGCCCGAGGTTGAGGAACCCCCACCGGTGAGCGATGTCGGCCACGGTGGCGCCGTCACCCGGCTGCGCGGCGACCAACTCCTCGCGGACCCGTCGAAGCCGCACACTGAGAATGAATGCGCCAGGAGTGGTGCCGATTTCCTCGCGAAAACCCATTTGCAAAGTACGCACGCTGACGCCGACGGACGCCGCCAGGCTCGCGGGTGTGAAACAACTCTCCGGCCGCGACTCGACCAGCTCGACAGCCTCCCGCACCGCAGTTCGAGCGACGGGCTGGCGGACACCCCCGGTCAGTTGAACACGAAAGTCCGGCTGATTCATCAGCAGAGTGAGCATCGCCTGCTCTCGCACTCGCGTCCTGATCGCCCCCGGCCATACGCTCGCACCGGCGAGCTGGGCCGTCGTCGACCGGATCAGGTGGGCGACTCCGTGCAGCCCCGCCACGCCGTTCGAGTCCGCCACCATCGGGTCAAGGCGGAATTCCAAGTCGTCGTGGCCGGTGAGCATCCGGGCGAAGGAACTGAGTGCCTCGGCCTCGATGCGCATCATCGCCAACCGCAGGCCGGGACTCCATTGCAGCACCATGGGGGCATGAGGGCTGATCACCGCCGCCGTCCGGCCGGCCACGGCGTCGAACCGGTCGCCGGCATGGTCGACGCGCACCGCCCCCCGCACGGGCATCAACGTGTCGATGTAGCCTTGCATGGGCGGCGCGGTGACAGTGACACCTGCCGCGTAGCTCAGGTGGTAAAGAGCGACCGGGCCGAGGGAGACGCCACGGATCCGCGCGTGAAGCCCGCCCCTCCCCACCCTCAGGCGATGCGGCGAGAGCAGTCGGGTACCACGGATCTCGGCCTCTTCGGCCGAACGCGTCTGCACGAGAACCCTGCCGATGCCCGCGTCCTCGACATCGGCCATCGGGATGACCGGTCCGGACATCGCGATCACCTCCTCCGCACCACGCCCCCTCAACACTGCGCCACCAACATCGAAAAGTCCGATGATTTTCAATATTAGCTCGCCCTGGTGCGCACGACAACTTCAGCTCAGCCACGATCACCTCCGTCCGGCCGCACAGCCCTGCTCCGGCACTCAAGCAGTCGTCGCTGCTGCCCGACGAGTGAGCGCGTCCCAGAAATCACTGTGGTGCCGTTGACCGAATGAGTTCACCATCCCCGATTCCGGAGTTGTCAAAATCATCGCGTTGTCGGCTCCGTGCTCGTACGGGGCCCAGATCGGCCCGCCTGCGATTCCGGCATCCGGCTCGCCACATCGCGCGAACCCTGTCCAGAACGCGACCATGTGCCGCGCCAGTCGTTGCTGCGGCTTCGTCAGCTCCCGAGGCGTCCCTCCCCCACCGTGAAAGCCGCGAAACAGGTACTGGAGCTCTTGAGTGTGACCAGAGCCGTAGGGGAACGACACCTCAGGCCACGAGACAGGCGAGTCCGGAACGTCCCACTCGTAGAAGTAGACCTCAGGGACGAACTCCGCGATGACACGCGTGGTACGCCGACCGCCGGCGCTGATCAACCCGCAGTCCCCGACGATCGCGGCGACGGCGCTTGCCGGGCTGGGATATGCCGCACAGGGATAGCGGTCGAGGATCTCCGGCAGTGCGTCGTCCGGAACCGTCGTGCCCAGCACGGGGACCTGCGCGAGGGCCGCCAGCGCAGCCGCCACGGCATGCGGGTATTCGTCAGCCGAAATCACGTGCCCGGTGTGCAATTCCATCATCGCCTGGAACCAGGTGAACTCGTTCCGGTTGACGCCGTTGATCACCGGTACCCGGTTGAATCGACCGGTGCTGAACAGCTCCGACATCCGCTCCGGAATGACAGAGCCGTCCGCGACCAGTCCGATGTGATATTTCCCCACTCCGAGGATCTGTTCCGCCATCGCGTCGGCATCGAGCAGCTCTCGCGTGGTGAGGGCACGAAGCCCGTCCGGGGTCTGTGCGGCGCACCCGGCCGCCGCGGCCAAGCCCTCACCGACGTGCGCCAGGGACTCGATGCTCGGCGTTGCCATCAGGGCTGTCGGCCCACAGCTCTGCAGGATGGCGCGGTGGAAGAGCTCTGCCGATCCCGGCGAGGCAATGTGCGCGAGAACGCTGATCGCGCCGGCGGACTCGCCGAAAATCGTCACGTTTCCAGGGTCGCCACCGAATTGTGCGATGTTGCGCCGGACCCAGCGCAGCGCCAGCTGCTGGTCCATGATTCCGTAATTCCCGGCGGGGTGCCCTTCCGAGTTGATCGCCGGGTGGGAAAAGAAGCCGAAGACATTCAACCGGTAGTTGACCGAAACGACCACAACACTTCCGTCGACAACCAGCGAATGCGGCTCGTAACCGGTGCTTCCTCCGCAGTAAAGACCGCCGCCCGGAAACCACACCATGACCGGCAGCACCTGCTCCCGATCTTGGCGGTCCGGCGTGAAAACGTTGAGGTAGAGACAGTCTTCCGTCTCGCTGAAGTGCCCGAATCCCGGCAGGCCGGTGCTGTCCTGGGCGCAGACGGCACCGAAACTCGTCGCGTCGCGCACTTCGGTCCACGGCACGGGGGCGACGGGTGGGCGCCATCGCCGATCGCCGGTCGGTGGCATTGCGTACGGGACCCCCAGGAACCGGCGAACCCCATCGGCGCATGTTCCGCGAACCGGTCCGTCAGTCGTGGAGACAACTGCTGTCGTCCCGCTGTCCTCAACCATCTCGGGTTCTCCCGTTCTCCGACGTTTCTGTTGCCGCGTCAGGCGCGGATCGGGTGGGTGATGCGTCGCCCCGTTCAGAGATCGAGTACCAGGCGGCATGACCGAGCTCGGGACACGCACACGATGATGCGGTCGTTCGCAGCTCGCTCCTCAGGCGACAGCACCGAGTCACGGTGATCCGGCTCCCCGGCGAGCACTGCCGTCTCGCAGGTTCCGCACGTGCCCTCCTCGCAGGAGGTCATGACGTTGACGCCGGAATCCCACAAGACGTCAAGGAGCCGGCGATCGGCCGGGACTTCCACTTCGCCGCCGGTGACAGCGAGTTCCACCGTGAAATCGTGATCCTCTGAAGCCTGCTCGCCAGGAACCGGAACCGGGGTGAATCGTTCGACGCGCAGTGCGCGGCCTGACTGCGCGGAGCAGCTTTGCGCGAACGCGGCCAGGAGCGTCTCGGGGCCGCAGCAGTACACCGGCCAGGCGCTGGGGGTGTCCTCGAGGATCTCGTCAATCCGCAGCGGCCCCTCCTCGTCCTTCGGAAGGATCGTGACCCGTTCGTCGCGAGCGAGCTCGCCACAGTAAGCCATGCTCGCGCGGCGGCGGCCGCAGTAGTAGAGCCGAAAATCTGTGTTCGCGTCACGAGCTGCCTCGATCATCGGCAGCAGCGGGGTGATCCCGATCCCACCGGCGACGAACACATAGCCAGGCGCGTCCTCGAGGACGAAGTGATTGCGCGGCCCACGAAGCACCACGACGTCGCCGACGCCGACCGTGTCGTGGACCTGCCGCGACCCGCCCCTCCCGTCGTCGTCCCGCCGGACGGCGATCCGATACTGACTGGCGTCGGCGAGCGGCCCGCACAGGGAGTACTGCCGGACGAGCCCGTCGCCGAGCACAAGGTCGATGTGCGCTCCAGGCGCCCAGGCCGGGAGAGCGGCGCCGTCGCGACGCCGCAAGCTCAGCTCGACCACACCCTCGGCAACGCTTCGCCGACCGGCGACCACCGCTTCGAATTCGATTTGTTTGCTTCCGTCGACCATGCCACCTTGTCGTGTCGTGCTTGCCATCAGCGTCCTTTCCCCGGTGTGTCCACACACACGGCTGGAGCGTCCATCGCCATCACCGGGCCGGCGATGCGGCCGAATCGACCCATGCGGACAGGGAGTGGTAGAACTCTGCGACGGGCTCCGGCCGGTCGACGCCGTACAGGTCGCCCCAGATCGTGTAGCCGTGGTCGGCGAGGTGGTAACCGAGGAACCGGCAGGGAGCACGGAACGTCGAGAGCAGGGCCCGGTCGAGATCGGGGACCTCGCCGGGCATCACCGGGGTCAGGGTGTCGCGCTCGTAGATCACGTCCAGCGCCACTATCCGCCAGGTGTCCGAGGTTTTCTCGAGGCGGTACACGAGACGGGTGAAGGACGCCAGATCCGCCTCCACGCCGCCGATGACGTCACGGAACTCGATGCTCGCAGGCACTTCGGCGACCGCCCGGGTACCGGAGAGCGAGGTCACCGGCGGGGCGAGCCGGTGGGTGGCCTGCTGGCCCCGCGCAGCCATCTCCTCCGATTGCTTCACGAAATCCGCACCGGTGCCCTGGAACCAGCTCAGTCGGATGGACGCCTCGGGGTGGATGCAATCGCGCATCCGGCCCCACTGGCCGCGATCGCGTGCCCGCCGTTCAAGCAGCACTCTCCGGGCCACAGCGCTGAGCCCGTGATCGGCCTCGGTCATCGTCATACCTCGTTTCGTACGTCGGTCAGGCGGTTCGGCTCGTGCTCGTCGGCGCGCGGCCGGTGCTCCGGTGCGCCCGGAGTGGGAGGCTGCCGAGCGCGCGGAGCGCGTTGTTGAGGCTCGGAGCCGGTGTGCCGGCCAGGTCCCAGCGCTGTACCCGTCGGGCGAGGGCCTGCAGCAAGGCTTCCGCCTCCAGCCGGGCGACCATCTGGCCCGCGCAGTTGTGGATCCCGGCGCCGAACCCCGCGTGCCCGGCCGCGTTGCGGGTGATGTCGAAATCGTCGGGGTCCGTCCAGCGCGACGGGTCGCGGTTCGCACCGGCGAAGAAGACCATCACCTTTCGCTCGCCCGGGATGGTCGTCCCGGCCAGCTCGGTGTCCGCGGTTGTCGTCCGGAAGAACGCGATCACCGGGGAGTCGACCCGCACGACCTCGTCGAAAGCCGCACGGGCCAGCGAGGGTTGTGCGCGCAACCGGTCCCACTGATCGGGGTGTTGAGCGAAGCGCAGCAAGGCGAACCCGAGTGCGCTGACCGTGGTGTCGACCCCGGCCGTGAGGAACGACCGGACCAGCAGCCCCGCATCGGCCTCGGTGATCGTGCCCTCGTCCGCCGCCCGGAAGATGTCGGGGCCGAACCCGCTCGCCCCGAGACCGCGCCGCGAGCAGGCGCGCTCGACCCAGCCGGCGAGCCTCTCGGCGTCGCGCATAGCAGCGGTGAAGCGAGCGTTGCGGGGTCCGAGCGCGTTGAAGGAGACCCCGCCGTACGGAAGCAGGTTCTCACGGCCGTCGGCGGGGAGCCCGAGGGAGTCCGGGAACACCTTGAGAACGAACGGCCGCACCAGGTCCTGGACCGCGTCCACCTCGGCGACGTCACCGGTGAGGACGCGGTCCACCAGCAACTCGGCTTCCCGGGCGAAGCGCTCGGTGAGGTCGCGCAGCGCGCGCGGCGAGAGGATCCGCGCCAAGACTCGCCGGTTCGTCGTGTGAATCGGCGGATCGACCTCGAGGATCAGGCTCGGTGAGCGCCAGGGGTCTTCCCGGAGCAGATCCGAGTAGCCGACGCCCGCGGCGTTGGAGAAGTCCGTGGGCTGCCGCAGGACTGACGTGACCTGTTCGTGGCGGGCAACGCCCCAGACACCGTAGCGCCGCAGATAAAAGACCTCACCAAGATCGCGCAGCTCGGCCAGCGCCGGGAACGGGTCGGTGAGGAACTCATCGGAGAACGGATCGATGTCCGTGACGGCGCAGTCCGCCGGGTCGCCGTCGTGCATGGCTGAACCTCCTTGTCCGGTGTTGCAGGTGTTCGTGTCCAGCCGGCGCATCTGCCGGATCCCTCCGGCTCAGACGTCGGTGGAAGCCAGGACGAATGCGGCACCGCGGACGGCGCGTGAGTACCGCCCCGCGCCGATGACCGTGCAGGCGAACGGCGACGGCGGGCCGATGATCAGAAGCACTCCGGTGGTTGGCGCGCATCCCGAGGTGAGGATCACCGAGTTTCGCAGGACGCAGGCTCCACCTGTCGAACAGGACACCGACCCCGGCTACAGCAGGCCGGCCGAGCCTGCCGAACGCCTTCGGCACCGCGTGGCCGACGAAAAGCATTCCGAGCGCGACACACAGATGACCGTGACCGCCTCAGACGAGCGGGCTGACGCCGCTGGTGAAGCCGAGCAGCGCGCGCCCGTACACTTCCGCGCTGATCTCGGGGTTGGCCACCGCGTGCCGGCTCGCGACCTCGCTGTCGCGCCAGATGCGCTGCATCGGGCTCACCTCCGCGAAACTGGAAGCCCCGTGGGCCGAGACCAGTTCCCGGATCGCCTCGCGCGCGAAAATGATCGCGCGGCCGGTGTCCATGCGGACCCGCGCTCGTGCGGCGTAGTCCGGGAACACGCCGCGGTGTGCGGCTTCGTCGATATCCGCGGCCGCGCGGTAGGCGTGCAGGTGCGCGGAGTCCACAAGAGACGCAGCTTTGGCGACGGCCAGCTGGAAACCAGGGGCGTCGGTCTGCCTGTCGTAATACGTGTACGCGATGCCGCGCTGCGGCGCCTTCCCGAGCACGACGTCCAGTGCGGCCTGGGCGAGTCCGAGCTGCGGCCCGGCCAGGATGATCGCGGCCCCCGGCACGAAGGCGGCTCTGTAGAGCTCCTCGTCGCGGTAGGGGTTGGCCACTTCGCCGTCGATCAGCTTCAGCACGGAGACGTAGCGGTGAGCGGGTACGAAGACGTCGTCCGCAACCAGGGTGTTGCTTCCCGTGCCCTTCATGCCGGCCACGAACCAAGTGTCCTCGATGGACAGTTCGGACATCGGGATGAGAACCATCCCCTGGTCGGCCGGCTGTCCGCTCTCGTCGGCGAGCGGGACCCCGACGAGCGCCCACTGGGAGTGCAGGCACCCGCTGGCCCAGCCCCACCGACCGCTCACCCGGTAGCCACCCGGCACGACCTCGGCCGTGCCGGTCGGGGCGAATACACCGGCGACGCGGTTGGCCGGCCGCTCGGCCCACACGTCCTTCTGAGCCTCTTCGCCCCACAGCCCCGTGAACCACGCACACACGTTCATCAGGCTGGTGGCCCAGGCCGTGGAGCCGCAGCCTCGCGCCAGTTCGCGGGTCACCTCGAGCTTCGTGCGGAAGTCCACCTGCAGGCCGCCGAACCGCTTCGGCCGCATGATCGAGAACAGCTGCGCTTCCTCGATCGCGGAGAGGTTCTCCTCCGGAATCCGGCGCGACTTCTCGGTACGGGCCGCGTTGGTTGTGAGCACCGGGACGAGTTTTGCTGCCCGCTCGACGAGGTCAGCGCGCAGGTCGCGCTCGGCTGCGGTCACGGACGGTCGATCCAGAACGTAGTCCATCACGTCTCCTTGCCTGTGTGCTCATTCGCGACGCTAGCCGCGGCCGGCCCCGGACGGGAGGCCGCTGCGCGAGTCGGACATCATCCGTTCGCGATACGGCCATCCGACCTCCCGGCCCGCGTATGCGCGGGTCAACGCCGCCGATGACGACAGTCGCCGCCCGGTCGCCGCGGCGCCGGGGCACGTCAGCCGGGCGAATGTGCTCCGGTCATGAGCGCCGCCAGGTCGTCCGGGTGCAGGAAGGACGGGGGTGGCGGCGGACCCCAGTTGAACAGGCCGGCCGCGCCCTCGAACGCCTCGGGCTTCCACAGCTGATCTTCGAGGATGCAGTCGAGATCGCTGTAGTACTCCGAGAAGTTGCCCGCCGGATCCTTGAGGTACCAGAAGAAGTTGGACCCCGCGTGGTGGCGACCGAGCCCCCATACGTGCCGTTCCGGATGGTCCTCCAGCATGCGGGTGGCGCCGCGGCCGACCTCGTCGATGTCGTCGACCTGCCACGAGGTGTGGTGCAGAAAGCTCACGGGTGCCTTGAGCAGCAACAGGTTGTGGTGGTCGGTCGAGCAGCGCAGGAACGCCCCGGTGTCCTTGATCAGGTCACTCACCTTGAACCCGATACCGTCGACGAAGAACCGCTGGGACGCAGCGAAGTCGGTGGTCCCGAGCACGACGTGGCCGAGCTTGCGGGGCTTGACCGCGTTCGTGCGCAGCACCCCGTCGGCCCGCGCGCCGGCCCGCTCGATCCGGCCCGGCGCGTTGTAAACGGGTGTCGGGACCTCGGCCTGCCGCAGCCGCGGCATGATCTCGAGCGTGACCTCCACCCCACCGACCGGGTCGATCGCCGTCAGTCGTCCCGGACCACGGCTGACGAGCGCCTCGACACCGCGCAGCCGACTCTCCGCGCGGTCGAGGTCGTCGGGATTGTCGACGCCGACCGTGAACGCCACCAGCCTCCGCATCGCGGACTCGACCAGGCGCAGCTGGTTTCCTCCGTCCACAGTGGAAAACCAGCCGTCGCCGCGGGGAGTGAGCCCGAATTCGGTGTAGTAGGCCGTGGTCTCGGCGAGGTTCGGAACGCCGATGACGACCGCGGCCATCTTGTGCAAAGCCACGTTTCCTGCTCCCTTGCTGTCGTGCCTACGCCCGCCGAGCGGTCATCACGTGCCGCATCTCGCCGATTCCGCGCACGTAGCTGGTCAGCTCGTCGCCAGGCTTGAGGAACCACTTCGGGTTGCGGGCCATGCCCACGCCGGCCGGGGTCCCGGTGAAGATCACGTCGCCTGGGTAGAGTGTCACCACCTGCGACAGGCGGGCAACCAGCTCGGGGATCGAGAACACCATGTCCCGCGTCCGGCCCTTCTGTACCTCGTGGCCGTTGACCGAACACCCCAGCTCGAGGTCGTCGGCGTCGGCGAGCTCGTCCGGGGTGACCAGCCACGGGCCGATCGGCGAGAACCCGGGGAACGACTTCCCGAGCCCGAACTGCGGCACCGGCCCGCTCATCTGCACACTCCGGTCGGACAGGTCCTGGCCGACCGACAAACCGGCGACGTACGACCACGCGTCGGCCACCGGGATCCCGTGACCCTCCTTTCCCACCACCGCGACGAGTTCGACCTCCCAGTCCACTGTGTCACCGCTGAGCGCGACCTCACCGTGCGCGCCGGTGAAGCTGGACACGTACTTGGGGAACACCGTCGGCGAGTCCGGCACCGTGAACGCGGCTTCGGAAGCGTGGTCGGAGTAGTTGAGGCCGATCGCGAACACCTGCTGCGGACTCGGGCACGGCGGGCCCAGCCGAGCCTCGTCCACAGTGAACACGGCGTCGGCGGAATGGTGTTGTTCGAGCGCGCGCAGCTTGTCCCAAACGCCGAAGAGATCGTTGACGGCAGAGGGCAGTTCCCCGCCGCTTGCCCGGTTGACGTCGACCACGCCTCCGGGCACCGCCAGCACAGCACGGCCGTCGAGATTGCCGATTTTCATGGGAGTCCTCTCTTCAGAGCCGCGGGAACGTGTTCGTCGACCGCGGCCAGTTCGTATTCCACGACGTCCGTCAGCGAGAGGCGCGCCAGCCCGTGCACAGTCGCGAATTCAGTGGCTTCGAGGCCGTCGCACATCCGAGTCTGGTCCATCGTGCTGACCACGTCGGCCAGCACGGCCACCGGCGCGAGACCGGCGATCTCGGCCAGTCGGATCGCGGCCTCGGCCCGGGCCGGCCGCTCCAGCACGCGTCCGTCGGCCGCCCGGAGCGGGATCAGGTGCCCAGGACGCACCAGATCGTCCGGAGTGGTCGCACCCTCGGCGACCAGCTTCGCGCCACGAGCCCGGTCACGCGCCGAGATTCCCGTCGTCGTACCCTCCGCGGCGTCGAACGCCACGCAGTAGTCGGGCGTCGAGCTTCCGGTGCGCGCACACATCGGCGGGAGCTTCAGCTGCGCGCACCGCGCTGCGGGAAGCGCGACGCACACGAACCCCGAGCTGTGCTCGATCAGGAACGCCATCGTCCGCGTTGACGCCTTTGCGGCGGCGAAGACCAGAATCCCGACCCCACCGGCGAGGTCATCCTCCAGGACGATCGCGCGTCCCCGCGCCAGCTCGGCGACGGCACCGCGCACCCGGTCTCGGATCGAGTCAGCCGCTCTGCGCTGCTCCACCACCGTCATGCGGTCACCTCCTTGTCGTCCGACGGCCTCGAGTTCGAGATCAGCCGATTTTCGGTTTGCCGCCCGAGTAGAACAGCTGGACCGAATACGTCCCCTCGTTCAGCAACCACAGGCGGACGCGGAAACTACGGGCACCCGCCTGGTGCATGGGATCGGCCTCGGCGAACTTCGTGGCCTGCTCGAGGGATTCCGCACGGTAGACGAACATCCCCTCGCCGTGCCACTCCTGCAGATCGTCACTGGCGAACGGGCCGGCGGCGAACATGACGCCTTCCCGTTCCATCTTCGTCTGGTACTCGACGTGCGGATCGAGGTTTTCCAAGACCGGGCCGAGCCCGTTCGTCGGGGTCGAAACCACGACGTACAGCTGCTTCGCGAGCAAGCCGTGCGTCTCCGAATACTCGACCAGGTCCTTCCACGGCATTCGTTGTTCTGCCACGGTTTTCACTCCTCTTCGGTTGTTCTTCGCGGCGCGCGGCCGCGGGCCCGCTCTTCCACGGGTCAGACGAGCGGGGTGACGCCTTCGTGGATGCCCAGCAGCGCCCGGCCGTAGACCTCGGCGCTGATCTCGGGATTGCCGACGGCGTGGCGGCTGGCGACCTCGCTGTCGCGCCAGATGCGCTGCATCGGGCTTGATTCGGCAAAGCTCGAAGCGCCGTGCGCGGTCACCAGCTCCCGGATGGCCTCGCGCGCGGTGACGATGGCCTGGCCGACGTCCATCCGCGCTTTCGCCCGCGCGGTGTAGTCGGGGAATACGCCGTTGTGGGCGTTCTCGTCGATCTCCGCCGCGGCGCGGTAGGCCAGCAGGTGCGCGGTGTCGATGAGGTTCGCGGCCTTGGCCACGGCGAGCTGCACCACCGGTGCCTGGGTCTGGTTATCGTAGAAGGTGTAGGAGATTCCGCGCTTGGGGGCCTTTTCCAGCACGAGGTCGAGCGCCGCCTGGGCCAGGCCGAGCTGCGGCCCGGCGAGAATGATCGCGGCACCGGGCACGAACGCCGACCGGTAGAGCGCCTCGTCCGTGAACGGCGTGGCGACGTCACCGACCGTCATCTTGGGCACGGAGATGAACCGGTGCTCCGGGACGAAGACCTCGTCGGCGGCGAGGGTGTTGGAGCCCGTGCCGCGCATGCCGACGACGAACCAGGTGTCCTCGATCGTCAGGTCCGCCATGGGAATGAGGACCATGCCCTGGTCGTAGGACTTGCCCTCACCCTCCACCGGTGGCGTGCCGACCAGCGCCCACTGCGAGTGCAGGCATCCGCTGGCCCAGCCCCACTTGCCGCTCACGACCAGGCCGCCCTCGACCACCCGCGCAGTTCCACTCGCCGCGAACACACCGGCGACCCGGTTGTGCGGGTTCTCCCCCCACACGTCCTGCTGCGCCTGCGCGCTCCAGAGCCCGGTGAACCACGCGCAGACGTTCATCAGGCTGGTCGCCCACGCCGTCGAACCACATCCGCGCGCGAGCTCCCGCGTGACCTCGAGCTTCGTGCGGAAGTCGACCTCGAGACCACCGAAACGGCGCGGCTGCATGATCGAGAGCAGCCCAGCCTCCTCGATCGCCCGGATGTTCTCCTCGGGCACCCGCCGATCGTCCTCCGTCCGCTTCGCGTTCGCCGCCAGCAGCGGAACGAGCTTTCCCGCGCGTTCGACGAGGTCGGCTCGAAGCTGCCGATCCGCCAAGGTCGCGCTCGGCCGATCGAGAATGATGGACATCAAATGCTCCTTTGCTCGGTGGGTTGGAACCGTCGTGGTGATCACGCCGCCGGCGGGCTTACGACGACAGCTCGATCCGGCGCTCGAACCGGGAATGGGTGCCGAACGTCCGGCGTGCGTAGACGAGAGGCGCGGCTTCGGAGACTTCGGACGCGACGACCTGCACGAGCACCAGCACATGATCACCGCCGGGGACGAGCCAGTTCACCGTCCCGACGAGCCACCCGCCCGCGCCGGCGAGCCGCGGCAGCCCGTCGTCCTCGTGCCAGGGCACCCCGGTGAACTTGCCCTCGCCCTGTCCCGCGAAGGCCGCCGCGACGGCTTCCTGCCCGTGTGCCAGGACGTTGACCCCCACCCGCCGGGACTCGCGAACGTGCTGGAGTAACGCCGATCCGTTGTCGAGCGCGAAGCTCACCATCGGGGGCCGCAGGGAAAGCGAAGCGAAGGAACTCACGGTCGTGCCGTGCGGGCGTCCCTCGCCTGTGGTGGTGGTGACCACCGTGACAGGCGCGCAAACCGCACCCATCAGCTCGCGAAACGCTGCTTCGTCCACCATGTAGCGGCCTCCTCGCCGGTCGTCTCAGCAGCTCAGCGTGCTGTAACACCAGACTGGTTCAGGGTTATCAATAAGTCAATACATTTTCGACATTGCCTGTAGACCTCGAACATGGTTGACTTGTGGGTATGGCCCCGACCAAGTCCTCGACCCGGGCCGAGCGCGTGTATCTGGCTTTGCGCAAGGACATCCTCGCCGGCCGCCGGACCCCGGGCAGCCGGCTGCCGTTCGCCGAGCTGTGCAGCACCTACGACGCCAGCATGGGCGTGGTCCGCGAGGCACTGTCACGGCTCACGGCCGAGGGCCTGGTCCAGGCCGAGCCACAGCTCGGATTCCGCACCACACCGGTCTCCATCAAGGACCTCGAGCATCTGACCGAGGCCCGGGTAGCCATCGAGTCGCTCGTCCTCCGCGAAGCGCTCGAACACGGTGGAGTGCAGTGGGAGTCCGACGTCCTCGCCGCGCACCACCGGCTCCAGCAGACCCCGCAGATGGACGCCGATGACCCGGAGCGACTCTCCGACGCTTGGGTCGAAGTGCACGCCGCCTACCACTTGGCGCTACTGTCCGGTTGCCCAAACCCTCGACTGCTGGCGATCGCCCGCTCCCTGCGCGACTCCGCCGAGCTCTACCGCCGCTGGTCCGTGCCGCTCGGCCACGAGCATCGCGACATCGTGAGCGAGCACAAGTCCATATTGGACGCGATCCTCGCCAAGGAGGCCGACGCGGCCGTGGCAATCCTCGTTGAGCACATCCGCCACACGACCCAAGTGCTGCTACGAACCGTCGACGCGCCTGCGACCGGCAGTTCCTCGACAGCCTAGCTCCGCTGGGCCGCTGAGCGTTAACGCTTCACTCTATTGAAGCGTACGATTTCACTGATAACGGCCTTGCCACGCCAAGGAACTCTCGGGCCGCCGCAAGGAAGAGGTCGTTCTCTTCGGCGGCGCCGACAGTAACACGAATCCCTTCGCCGACGAAGGGGCGAACAATGAGCTTGCGGTCGAGCATGTAATCGGTGAAAACCGTGGCGCGCTCAGCCAAGGGAAGCCATACAAAATTTGCCTGACTGGGTGGAACCTCGTAACCCATAGCGATCAGCGAGTCGCGGACACGGTCACGTTCGACAGTGATGCTGCGACAGCGCTCAAACATCTCGTCGCCGGCATCGAGTGACGCAATGGCGGCAACTTGCGCAATAGCGTTCACCGAAAATGTGATGCAGACTTGTCGAAGCGCCTCACATACGACCTCGCTAGCAATGGCGTACCCGATGCGCAAGCCGGCAAGGCCGTAAGCCTTCGAGAAAGTGCGAAGCACAGCGACGTTACTTCGCGCGCGAACGAATTGTACACCGTCCGGAACATTGGCGTCAGTGACGAACTCTTTGTAAGCTTCATCCAGAACGACCAGCACATTTTCCGGAACGGCGTCGATGAAGCGGGCGAGTTCGTCACGATATACAGCCGTACCGGTCGGATTATTCGGATTGCAAATGAAGATCATCTTCGTGCGCGGCGTGATGCCTGCGAGCATCGCATCCAGATCGAGGCCATGCCCTTCAGAGAGAGGAACCGTAACGCTGACGGCATGCGCCACTTGCGTCACAATCGGATACGACTCGAAGGAGCGCCAAGCGAACAGAACCTCGTCGCCCGGACTGCACAGTGCCTGGACTAGCTGCTGGAGCAGCGCTACCGATCCGCAGCCTATTGCAATCTGCGCGACGTCGACATCCAGGTCACGCACGAGCCGCTCCCGCAGAACCTGGGAATCGCCGTCCGGGTATCGGTTGACCGTCGGCGTCAATCGAGAAATCGTCTCTACGACACTGGGCAACGGCCCGTCGGAAATCTCGTTGCTCGCCAGCTTTATCGCGCCGCGAACCGTCCGTCCCGGAATGTACTTCGGCAGAGATTCAAGATCTCGACGAGGAACAACTGGCATCTTCGGCCGTCCTAAGCGATGTCTCGCAACCCGATTCGGGTCTGTTCGTGGTCAATTGTCGGTGATGGTGTGGCGCAGGCGGTCTCAACGTTGCGGCCGGAGTGGATTGCCTCGTTGACAGCGTTGGAACCGAGTCCGTCCGCGGAGAGCCCCCTTGCCTGAAGGCGCCGCGACGCGAACGTTGTCGCCATGCACGCCCGGGTTATCGAGTCTCGCTGAAACCAAACCCGACGCAGCGGGTCTGGCGCGACGATGAGGTCGTCGGTCGCCACGCGGTCGGCAACCCGGAGATCAGCGCCGAGGTATACGGACGCGTATTGCTCGGCTCCACCAGCCCGTGGACGCGAACACCTCTGCCATGCGGTTGACGGGGCGCTCGGCCCACACCTCCTTCTGTGCCTGCTCGCCCCACAGTCCGGTGAACCAGGCACAAACGTTCATCAAGCCGGTGGCGCAGGCGGTGGAACCGAACCCGCGCGCGCTCGCGTGCGACTTCGAGTTTGGTGCGGAAGTCCACCTGCAGCCCACCGAAGCGCTTCGGCTGCATAATCGAGAACAGCTCCGCGTGCTCGATCGCGGCGAGGTTCTCCTCGGAGATCCGGCGGGTTTCCTCGGTGCAGGCCGCGTTGGCGGCCAAGATCGGGACGAGTTTGTCTGCCCTCTCGACGAGATCGACACGCGCGTCGCGCTCCAGCGAAGTCACCGAGGTCCGATCGAGAACGTAGTCCATCACGCCTCCTTGCTAATGCTGCTCCACGACGGTATCCACGCCGGTCTCCGTTCAGGAGCGCGCTGCGCAATTCGGATGTCAACCATGCGCGAAGCGGACATCCGGGTGCCGCCGGACCGTCGCTTTCGGACCCCGGGCGTTCTCGAGGAAGGAGACGACGGCCGGGTTCGTCCAACCGATCCCCTCCTGTGCCGACCGGCGAACCCGCTGCCTCGAACTCGCCCGGGACGTGGCCGGCACCGAGGCCCAGTTCCAGACGGCCTCCGGTCAGCCGATGGACATCGGCGACGTCGCCGGCAAGGTAGGCGGGAGTGAGGCCGGCGGCGCGGCCTGCTCGACTGCCTCGACAATCCCTGCAGCCCGCTGGTCGTCGCCTCGGCGCCGGGATCGTCACCACTCGCGCACGCCGCTGCCGGGCCGAGTCGGGCCCGCGGAATCCAGGGGTGAGGAACCGGAGCAGGCAGCCGGCGAAGCCGACGATCCGGCTACACCAGGTGGCTCAGCACGTCGGCCTCAAGGAGAGGGACCGTACCAAGCGGCGTACGGTGGACGACAAGATTATTGCTCGATCAGGCAAAGGTATGGACCTGAATTCGGCAAAGTAATCCGTGACATCGACGATGGCGAACCCCGGCAGTCGGTATATTCGATCGATCAGCTTACCGCCGCCCGCGCCGACCGTGATCTGCTGGATTGGTTGCGTCAGCGTCTGCATGCGCGCCGTTGCAGAGCCTTCTCGAACGAGCTCCGATGGGTAGCGCCGTGGACGCAGCTCCTGCGGACATGATTGACCGACAATCACGCGTGGTGCGGGTTATGCGCGATTGTCGCCGGCAGATGTCACGAGCAGCACAACCGCAGAGGCTTAATTGGTACTGCAACGGCAGTGAGGTGAGTGGGTAGCCGGGTCGTTTGTAGTGGCTGAGGCGTGCTTGGTGTTGTCGTCGACGGCGGCAGCGTGACCACGACCAGACGCGGTCGACGACGTCGACGACACGCAGGACGCGTCGGCGAGCATCAACAGAGTGATGTGGGCGTACCGCGGCCGCCAGGACCGGACCTGAGAGTGATCCAGCCCGGTTTCGTTTTTGGCCTGCTGGAAACGGCTTGTCTCGACGTGACGCCGGAATCGGTCGGTCAGTCAGAAGCGGGAGTCAGTCGCCCGTGGCCGGACGTGCTGCTACGTCCCGCGGACCAGCTCGAGGCACTGACCGCCTTCTTCGCAACGGGCCGACCACGCCCCGCTCGATGTGTCGGGCTTCGCTGGTGGTGAGGCCGCGGTCCAGGTCGACTCCGCGGTCGAGGCGGATCGAGCAGTTGAGAGCTCCGTCTTCGTCTTCCCCGCCAATCGCCGAGCCTGCGTCACCCGGGCTCGATCGAAAGCGGTCGCCATTCAGAACCAGGACACAGGCTGTTCCATGACCTCCCCCCAGCGCCGCGGCAACGGCGAGGACGTGGTGATCACCACGTCCTCGCCGACAAGCCCACCGAGCTCGTACTGGACCTGACCGGGACGACATTCTTCTCCTCCGCCGCCCCGGTGCCTTGGCAGACGCCGACCTTCCGCCGGCGTTCGCGTGGCTTGTGCCCAACAGGGGTCATGGTGTGGCACGGCGTCACGCGATCCGGGCTCACATGTTCTTCGCACCCTCCACAATGGCCTCGCGGATGCGGGCATAAGTGCCGCAGCGGCAGATGTTGCGGATCTCGTCGAGGTCGTCGTCGGTGAGGTCGCGGCCGGCGGCGCGGGCCTGGCGGACCTTGGCCACCGCGGCCATGATCTGCCCGGGTTGACAGTAGCCGCACTGCGCGACGTCCTGCCGCAGCCACGCTTCCTGCATCGGGTGCAGGTCCTTGCCCACAGTGGCGGGCAGGCCTTCGATCGTCGTGACCTCGTCGGTGGGAGCGATTTTCGAAACAGGCACCGAGCAGGGGTTGAAGGCCTTGCCGTTGATGTGGCTCGTGCACGCCTTGCAGACGTCGAGCCCACAGCCGTACTTCGGGCCTGTCACGCCGAGGCGGTCGCGCAGCACCCACAGGAGCCGTTCGGTGTCTTCTGCTTCCACCGTGACCTGCTCACCGTTGAGCTTGAAGGTGTGTTGTGGCACGGAGAACTCCTAGTAGGCGTAGTCGAGACCATCGACGGGGGAAGGCGGGGTGGAGGGTTCCAAAGGCAGCGGCTCGAACGAGAGCGTGCCGTGGTTGATCGGGAACGAGGTCGGCATCTTCCCGGTGGCCCGCGCGTACGCGCAAGCGACGGCGGCGAACGATGGCGCGACCGCCAGCTCCCCGGCACCACTCGGGGTGTCCGAGGTGTTCGGCATGATCACGACCCGCGTCTCGACGGGGGTGTTCCACTCGCGCGTGTAGAAGTAGTTGTCCCAGCTGCCTTCGAGCGGGATGCCGTCCTTGATGTGGAGGCTGGAGGTCAGGCACATCGCGATGCCGTCGTTGAGGCCGCCGATCATCTGCGCTTCCAGGCCACGCGGGTTGATCGCGAACCCGGGATCGACCACGACGAGCGCCTTGGTCACGCGCGGCCCGGTCACCGCCTCGCGGACCTTCCGGTTCACCGTCTCCGGGCGGCAGTCGATCTCCACCAGCACCGCCACGGCGCCCTTGTACTCCGCGTGCAACGCGATGCCCTGGGCGGTGCCCGACGGCATCGACCGGCCCCACTCACCGACCTGGACGGCCTTGTCGAGCACCGCGCGCAACCGGGCGTCCTTGAGGAACTCGCGCCGGAACTGCACCGGGTCCTTGCCCATCTTCTTCGCCAGCTGGTCGACCACGAGCTCTTCGGCCGTCACCACGTTCGGCGAGTAGATGTTGCGCATGCTGCCGGTGTTGAACTTCAGCGGGATCTCGTTGAGCAGCTGCGTGGTCACGCCGAAGTTGTATGGCGAAGACTGCGTCAGCTCGAAGATCGACTCCGCGAAGCTCAGGTTGCCCGCGATGGGCAGCTTCGCCGTGGTGGAGGTGAGCATCTCGCCGAGGCCGTGGCTGAACTCCGTCTGAACGCTGGTGTGCCGCTGCTCGAAGCTCACCACGTTGCCGAGGGCGTAGGTGGCGCGCACCCGCGAAACGCACATCGGGTGCACTCGGCCCTGCCGGAAGTCGTCGGTGCGCGACCACATGAGCTTGACCGCTTTGCCCATCTTCTTCGACGCCTCGGCGGCTTCGAGCGCCGCGTCGTGGAACAGGTGCCGGCCGAACGAGCCGCCGCCCTGGGTCACGTGCACGGTGACGGCACTCTGTGGCAGACCCACCGCCTGCGCGATCTGCTGCTGCGCGACGATCGGCACCTTCAAGCACGACCAGATCTCGGCGCGGTCCGAACGGACGTCGGCAATCGCCGAGCCGGTCTCGAGCGGGCTGTTGCTGGCGAACGCGAAGGTGAACTCCGCGTCGAGCGACTGCGTCAGCACTCCCGGCACGACCAGCGGCAGCTGCGCGGCCTTGAGCTTCTTCAGCACGGTCGCGTCGGATTCACCGTCGACGGTGCCAGGACCCCAGTCCACCTTCAGCGCGCGGATGGCGTCGATGCACTGCCCGAACGTCTCGGCCCGCACGGCCACGCCGTGGGAGATCGCCGCGATGTCGGTGACGCCGGGCATTGCCTTGACGTCGGCCTCGTTCTGGATCGAGCGAACCGTGCCGTTGATCGTGGGCGGCCGGGCGACCATCGTCGGCAGAGCGCCGGGGACGTCGTGGTCGAGGGTGTACTTCTTGCGCCCGGTCACGGCCTCGTAGGCGTCGATGCGGTTCTGCGCGGTGCCGAGCACCTTGAAGTCCGCCCGCGACTTGAGCTCCGCCGTGGCGCTGGTGGTCTTCACGGCGGCGGCGGCCTTCGCGAGCGAGCCGTACGACGCCTGCTTGCCGCTGGTGTGGTGGACCATCCCGTCGGCGGTGCGCAGCTCCGACTCGGACACCCCCCACTGAGCGGCGGCCGCCGAGACCAGCCGAGCCCGGGCGATCGCCGAGACGGTGCGGACCGGGGTGAAAATGCTCCGCATCGAGTTGGAGCCGCCCGTGAGCTGGTTCATCAGCAGCTCCGGGCGGGCGTCGGCGAGCGTGACGTCGACCTTCGACAGCGGAATGTCGAGCTCTTCGGCCACCATCATCGCCACCGCGGTGGTCATGCCCTGGCCCACCTCGGTCCGCGGCACCGCGAACGACGCGCGTCCGTCCGTCCCGATCTGGACGCTGATCAGGCCGGACGTGGGTGCGGCGGCGAGGTTCTGCAGGTCACCGAGGTCGAAGAGGTCCTCGGGCTGCGGGAGGGACGGAAGCGCGGCGTCGGCCGCCTGCGGCGCCACACCGGCCTGGGTGATCTGCGCGGCGACGGCGAGCGTCGGTGCCGCCAGCACGAAGCCCAGGAAACGGCGCCGGTCGATGTGCCGCGGCGCCTCCGGCGTGGGCCGGGCGTCGTGGTCCTGCTGTGCCATGGGCGGCGGGTTCCTCTCGAACGACGGTGTCAGAGAAGTGCTCGGAGAATGCGGGGAGTGTTCGGATCGGGCCGCAGTGTTACACAACATCCCTCGCCACGGCCATGCACCGCGTGCCTACGTTTGCCGCAATGTCGTTGGGCGCCGTGCACAACGCGAAGGGAGTCACGACCGCCGGCGGGGCGGCAGAAGCGGGAGGGCGCGCACGACGAGGGCCAGCTCGATCGGGATTTCACCACCCGGCAGACAGCGCCCGGTCAGCGCTTCGATCCGGCGCACGCGGTTGAGCACCGTGTTGCGGTGGCAGTGCAGATCTTGCGCCGCCCGGGTGGCCGATCCGCCGGTCTCGACCCAGGACGCGAGCGTCTGCAGGAGGATCCGCCGCTCCTCATCGGGCAGGTCCAGCAGTCCGCGCAGCCACTGCTGCATCAGGGAGCCGGTGAGCTCCGGCGAACTGAGCAGCAGCGCTTCCGGCAGCCGTTCGGCGAGGCAGACGACTGCCGGCTCACCGTGCGGGACGGTCCGCAACGCGAGCACCGCTTGCCGGTACGCGGTGTGCACTTCGGCCAGTCCATCGACCACCAGCGAGACACCCACCGACCCGCGGACGGCGGGAAGAGCCTTCATCAGCTCCGCGGTTTCGCACCCCGGCAGAGACACCAAGCCCACGAGCGCGTCCGCGCGAACCTGCCACGCCGAGTGGAGGCCCGATTCGTCGAGTTTGCGCCCGAGCGCCTCGGTGAGGTCGCTCGTGGCGAACCGGCCCTCGGCCGCGACGGCCGCGTACGGCCCCTCCACGGGGAGCCGGATGATCCGGCCCGCCTCATAGGCGAACGCCGCGTCGGAAGCCCGGCCTTGCAGCAGGCCCTCCCACAGAGCCGCGCGGCGTTGTTCGTCGGCGCGGACCAGCGCCCGCTCAGCTGCGTGATACGCAGCCGCGACCTGGGACGAGATCGCGTCCACCAGTTCCCAGACGCGGGTCGCGAGGTCGAGCAGATCGTCGGTGTCCGTTTCGTGCTCCGCGCGGGCCTGCGTGATCAGCGCCTGCCAGACCATCCGCCCGCCGATGCGGAACGACCGCAGCAAGTCGTCCAACGGCAGCCGCTGCTGCGCCCGCCGCTGCCCGGTCGCGCGTGCGGCGTCGTAGAACTGCGCGACGCGCTCCGCGTCGTCGCCTTCCTGGCCGACCATCTGCAGCACGCGCTCGAGGTTGTCGTGGCACGACTTCCACAGGTCGGCTTCGGGTACGACGTTGAGCTGCCGGTAGCCCGGGTTCTGCTCGTTGATGACGCGGACAAGCTCATCGGTCAGATCGTCGACCCTGCCCAGCACGCTGCTGGCCAGCATGTGCGCCGCCGCAGGCATGTCCGCCCCCCGAGATCCACCACTGCCACTGCTCGTGTCACCGCTCGACGGCCCGACCCGGGTACGCACCCACAATCCGGCGCCTGGATGCGGAGTCCCCGTCGACTGGTTCCCAGGGAGTATCGGTCAGCGGTTCCACAACCGCAGATCCGGTATGCCGTCAGGAGGCTCCTGCCGCGCTGGGGCGAGCAGGCACACCACGTCGATGAGGACGGTGGCGTCCGGGACGAAGCCGGTTTCCAGACCCCGACGATCACGAGCATCAGGCCGATGGCGGCGGCATCCACGAACGCGCGGAGGCCGCGGATGTAATGCGCCAGGACCGCGCCCTGAACGACGGGCACGGCGAGGTCATGATGGAGTTCTTCGACGTCGGGCAGTCCGCTCCCATCCCTGGGAAACGGCGGCCCGAGGCAACGCGCTTGCCGGCGGCGATGCGCGACCCCGAGCGCGGGTTCGGCGCCGTCGTGATCGGTGAGTCCCAGCGCCCTTCGGAGGCCGAAGCCACATGGTCGAATTGGAAGACGGCTGAGCGCCGAGGTCGCCGGAATTGTCGGGGCCCGGAACTAGCATGGCGGCACATCCGAGGGAGGTGTGCGATGCGGGATGCGGTGCTCGAAGCGGCGCGGTTCCTCGCCGCCGAACGCATGCGGCAGCTCACGCTCGAGGACGTGGCCGACCACGTCCGGTACAGCCCGTTCCACCTGGCGCGCGCGTTCGAGCGGCAGGTCGGCCTGCCGCCGGGCAAGTTCCTCGCCGCGCAACGGTTCCAGCTCGCCAAGGAGCTGCTGCTGGACACCGGCGAAAAGGTCGTCGACATCTGCCACGAGGTCGGGTTCTCCGCGCCCGGCACCTTCACGACACGGTTCACCGCGGCGGTCGGGGTGAGCCCGCACCGGTTCCGGCAGCTGCCCGACCTGCTCGCCGAACACCCGCCGGCTCCGGTCCGGGTGGCCGGCGCGGACTGCGCAGGTGGAGCGGTCACCGGCCGAGCGCTGCTGAGCCCGGCCGCGCTCGCCGCGCTGGACGGCGGCCCGGCGGTCTACGTCGGGCTGTTCGCCGCGCGGGCGGCGCGCGGCATCCCGGTCAGCGGCGCGCTGCTCGGGCCTGACCTGGAGTTCGTGCTCGCCGGCGTGCCGCCCGGCACCTACCGGTTGCTGGCCTGCGCCCTGCCGGCGGCCGCCGATCCGCGCGGACAGCTCGCGCCGAGGGTGCAGGCGGTCGGCTCGGCCCCGCGGCCGGTGCGGATCCGGCCTGGCCCGGTGCCGCTGCGCCAAGACGTCCAACTGGACCTCGCGCCGTCGTGGTCGCCTCCCGTGCTGGTCGCGCTGCCCCCGCTGGCCTCGGCGGGAGCGCAAGAATGGAGAAGCGGCGGCCGTCTCGCGCGAATAGGTTGAGCTGGTCAGGGGACGGAGGCAGGGAGCGGGCATGCCTGGAGTTCGAGTACTGGTCGGCACGCGCAAGGGCGCATTCATCCTCACCGCGGACGAGGACCGCACGCACTGGGAGGTGGACGGACCGCACTTCGGCGGCTGGGAGGTCTACCACCTCGCGGGTTCGCCCGCGGACCCCGAGCGGCTGTACGCGTCGCAGTCCACGTCGTGGTTCGGGCAGCTGATCCAGCGCTCCGACGATGGCGGCAAGACGTGGCGCCAGGTCGACCACGACTTCACCTACGAGGGCGGCGCCGGCGAGCACCTCTGGTACGACGGCACGCCGAAGCCGTGGGAATTCACCCGGATCTGGCACCTGGAGCCGTCGCTCACCGACCCCGACACCGTGTACGCGGGAGCGCAGGACGCCGCGCTGTATCGCAGCACCGACGGCGGGCAGAGCTGGCGGGAACTCACCGGGCTGCGAAAGCACACGTCCGGGCCGGGCTGGCAGCCGGGCGCAGGCGGATTGTGCCTGCACACCATCATCCTGGACCCGCGGAACTCGGAACGAATCTTCGCCGCGATCTCCGCGGCCGGCGCATTCCGCAGCGACGACAGCGGCGAGACCTGGCAGCCGATCAACCGTGGGCTGCACTCCGACGGCATCCCGGACCCGGACGCGGAGGTCGGGCACTGCGTACACCGGATCGCACTGCACCCCTCGCGGCCGGACGTGCTGTTCATGCAGAAACACTGGGACGTGATGCGCTCGGACGACGCCGGGGAACACTGGCGGGAGATCAGCGGCAACCTGCCGAGCGACTTCGGCTTCCCGATCGCGGTGCACCCGCACGAACCGGAGACGGTTTACGTGGTCCCGATCCACAGCGACTCCGAGCACTATCCGCCGGAGGGCAAGCTGCGCGTGTACCGCAGCCGCACCGGCGGCGACGAATGGGAGCCGCTCACCAACGGCCTGCCACAGCAGGACTGCTACGTGAACATCCTGCGCGACGCGATGGCCGTCGACTCCCTCGACGAGGCAGGCATCTACTTCGGCACCACCGGCGGCCAGGTCTACGCGTCCCGCGACGCGGGCGAGAACTGGGCCCCCATTGTGCGGGACCTGCCTGCGGTGTGCTCGGTCGAGGTACAGACCCTGCGATGACGACCGTAGTCCGCGTCAAGCTACCCCCGCACCTGCGCCACCTGGCCAAGGTCGACGGTGAAATCCAGCTGCCGGTCGACGACCCGCCGACGCGCGAGACCCTGCTGGACGCGCTGGAACGCACCTACCCGCAGTTGCGCGGCACCATCCGCGACACGACCACCGGCAAGCGCCGCGCGTTCGTCCGGTTCTTCGCCTGCGAGGAGGACCTGTCGAACACCGCCCCGGACGCCGAACTGCCCGCACTGGTGCGGTCGGGAGCCGAACCGTTCCTGATCATCGGCGCCATGGCAGGCGGCTGACCACGAACCACCAACTGGGGAGGCTTCCTGGCCTCGGTGCGGCCCGGGGGCGCACCGAGGCCAGGGCTCGTTCGGGCTCTTCCCCGCACCAATACCCATACCCGCTCCGGGCGTCACAGCGGCCGAAGTCCTCTCCGGACGCGGCCGTCCCGAACAGCACAGCGATCATCTGATCCTTCGTGTTGTTGAACTGGAACAGCGACCGCGAGACGTGGCGGCAATGCGGCGCATCTCGGAGGATTCGGCCGCACCCACAAGAGCCGAACGAGCCCGGACCTGCCCGTCAATTGCCGTGGAGCAGATCTGGAGCGTTACCGTGAATTCGACGACAGCCAACCGCATCGAATCTCACCCAACGCGCTGTTCGGAAGAACACCCACCGTCATTTCTTCACGTCGAGCTCTGCGGCTGCTCGGCTTCACGGACCTGACCATCGCCCTCGGCCGGAGTCCCTGAGGGGTCCGGCCGAGGGCGATGATCAGGAGCCGCAGTTGGTAGCGTCGCCTGCCGGGTGCCTGGTGGGCATCTGCAGCACGGTCCCGGGCCTGACCTGGCGCACGTCATCGCTGCCGCTGCCGACCCGGACCGGGAGTGGCGGGCCGGAGCGCAAGGTCAGTATCGTCGTTCGGTCGACAACGGACAGGTCGAACGAGCGGCCGTGCCACTTGACCCCGGTGATGTCGACACCCGGCAGTTGCGGCGGCAGGAAGGGATCGACGGTGACGACGTCGGTTCCCCAGCGCAGCCCTGTGAACCCGTAGAGGAACTCCTGCAGGTAACCGCCCTGGCCCGTGGTGAAGTCGAACGCTCCGCCGGTGCGGGTCTCGTACCACTGGTTGAACGGCGCGGCCAGGTACGGGTCCGAGCTGTTGCGCAGGGAGGTGTAGACGTCGCAGCCGGGCGACCCGAGGGCGGCACCCGCGATGGTGGCGATCGCGTCTGTCATGGACGGGCCGTTGAGGTCGGTGCGCTGCTTGTAGTAGTCGAGGTCGTTTTGGGCGAGGCCGCGCGACATCGGCACCGCCAACGGGTACTGCAGCAGCGTGACGTCGGCCTGTTTGACGGTCTGCCCGGAGTACCCGTCGAACTCGGGATGGATGTTCGTCGTGGTGTCGACCGGGATCTTCAGACCGTCAGCGACCTTGCGCCAGGCCGGATCGGCGGTCCGGCCGAGGATGCCCGCGGCGCGGATCGCGATGCGCAACGAGGCTTGCGCCCCGGCGTTGGTGGTCACGCTGTTGTTGACGTTGTCGTGGTACTCGTCCGGACCTTTGACATCGTTGATGGCGTAACCGCCGGCCGGGTCGGGAACGGCACGCGTGGCCCAGTAATCGGCGATGCCCTGCAGCACGGGCCAGGCCTTGTCCCGCAGCCAGGTCTTGTCGCCGGACGCTTCGTAGTACTGCCACTGCGCGAGGGCGACGTCGGAGTTGATGTGGATTTCCTGCTTGCCGTCGGGGGACCAGTCCGGGGTTGTCTCCTTGCCGGTCAGCGCGCTCTGCCAGGGGAACTTCGCGCCCTCGATCGGATGGTCCGGAGTGGACAGTGCCGCAGCAGCGGCCCGGGCCGCAGGCAGGCGCTGCTGCCGGTAGGTGTTCGCGTCGGCGGCGATGTCGGGGTACTGGGCGAGCAGTGCCGGGTACATCCACGTCTCCGTGTCCCAGAACACGTGACCGCTGTAGCCGTCCGAGGACAAACCGCCCGGGCTGGCACTCCAGAGGACCCCCGCGCGCACACTCGCGAGCAGGTAGAACATCGACGCGTGGATCTGCGCGGTCATGGTGGGGTCACCGGGAATCGAGATGCTCGACTGCCACAGGCGTGACCAGGCGTCGCGGTTGCGTGCCAGCGCGCGCTGATAGCCGTCCGCGGCGGCGCGGGCCGCGGTCTTCGCGGCGGCCTGCTGCGGAGTCGCGGCCGCGAGCGGGCGGTCGGTGTCGACGCTGGAGGCGACGCCGACGTACTTGGTGATCTGCAACGGCTGTCCGGCGCGGACCGGCAAAGTCGCTCGCTGTCCGGCACCGCCGTCACCAGGGTCGGCGATCGCCTGGGTGGGAACCGTCTTCCCGTCGACGCGCAGCACTGAGTTCAGCCCGGCGGTGACGAGATTCCCGTTGCTCACGACGGTCTGCGACAGTGTCGCGGTCTTGCCGTCCACGCGCGGGCCCGTCGTCGACGCGTGGTCCAGTCCCCGGCCGTCGAACTCGTCGACAGCGGTGGCCGTTCCGCTCCAGTGCGGGACGGCCCGCACATTCACCGTGCCCAGATGACCCTCCGAGCGGTTGGCGTTGACCTCGTAGGCGAAGCTGGTCGTATCCCCCGCGGGCGAGGTCCAGTCGAACGACGTGGTCAGCACACCGGTGCGCAGGTCCAGCCACTGCCGGTAGTTCGCGGTGGTACCGATCGTGGCGGGAGCGATCTGCGTCGGCGGCTGCGCGCCGTCTGGATACAGCGCGAGGTAGTCGACGTTCACCCGCGCCGTGTCCCCCTCGGCGACGGTGACCTCGAGCGTGTTCGCGCCCGCGTTCAACGTGACCGGCACGGTCACCACCGCCCAGTCGTCCCAGCCGGCCAGGCTGGGTACGGACAGCTGCTGGAGCGTGCCGTTGACGCTGATGTGGATCGTCTGCGGGCTGCCGCTGCCGTTGCCGTACCGCACGGCCAGCGTCGCCGGGCCGGCCGGTGCGTTCCGGATCGGGATGACGTCGGTGCCGCCGACAGTCGGGGTGTTGTTGTTGTTCAGGCCGGCCAAGTAGCTCCCGACGATCGAGCCGGGATGGGAGGACTCGACGAACGCGCCCCCGGAAATCTTCCCGTACGCGGTCGGACACAACTCGCCGAACCCGCAAGACCAATCCCCGAGCCCGTAGACGTCGCCGTCGCGGCCGAACCCGAGCGTGGTCCAGGCCGGCAGGCCCGCTCGCTCCTCTTGCCCCGCGGCGGGGGCGCCGTAGAAGCCGGCGAGCTCGGACTGGGTGACGATGGGCTTGGTGCTGTACCCGTGGCCGGCCGCGGGTACCCGTGCGGCGAGGTAGCCGTTGCCGACGAACGTCGGAGAGTAGTTCTTCGATGTGTCGCTCGTGCTCAGCACCCAGCCGTCGCCACCGCCGGCCGGCCCCGGCACGGGAGCGGCCGAGGCCGGTACCGTCACCAAGCCCAGCATCAGACCGCCGGCCGCCAGCAGGAAGCCCGCCCTGCTCCTGAGCACGCCCGAACGGGAACGGCCCCAGGCCGGCCCACGGCGCGAGGCGCGAGGCCCCGTTCTGCCGGCTCCTGTGTCCTTGCCGTGCATCTTCATCGAAACGGCACCTCCTGGCGACGGGACGCGCGGCGGCGAGACAAGCCGGCCACTCCCTGAGCGGCCTGGCCCGGTTCCGGTACCCACCACGGCACATATGTTGCGGGCAACAACATATAGGCGGGAGGAGGGCTGGTAAAGATACAGAACGGTGGCGACGGAGGTGTCCGGAGTCACCCGCTCGCGCGCAGACGCGTGCCAGATGTGGGCCGCGGCCTCGCGCTGTCAGTCGGCCAAGGTCCGGACCAGGTCGCCCGGTCGCAGGTCGAACCCGCCCATCGCCTCTCGCCGGAGTTCAGGTCCTGCCGGTCGAACCGCCGCTGCGGAAACTCGGCTTCTCGGTACGGGACGGCGTCGACCCCGCGACCGGACGGCCGTACACGATCGCGACGAACGAGCCGGGCACCGAGCGCGCGTGGGGGATGTACGTGATCGACCGCTCGGCGCCGCCGTCGCTGGTCGTCGAGGTGCCGCATCCGGGGTTCGACCTGCGGACGGAGCTGTTCGGGGTCGACCTGTTCCGGCAGGTGCCCGGCGCAGTGCTGCTGGTCGCGGGCGCGCACCGGAAGGCCGACGACAGCCACGCCGACGTCGCACACGAAGAGGATTCGGTGTTCCACGTCGTCGCGGCCGCGCTGGCGGCCCGCGGGCTGCCTACAATCTGCCGTCGCTCATTCGATGTGACTTCACCGTCGGAACAACTCCCAGGTGCGTCATAAAAGACTTCGTCCCGACATTCAATATCGACAGCGTCGAGTTCCCGATCGCCGAAACGCGAGAAGGCGGAAGCATGAACGGACCCGACTGCGCTGAGGAACACGGACGTGGGCGTTGATCTCGGACAGTTGTGCAAGATCAGCAGGTCCAGGACGGCGAAGCGTCCCGGGTCACCACCCGATGAACCGCCGGGGCTGGGAGCCATTCGAACTCGGATGAGTTAGGGCAGCTCCCAACCCCCTCGAGCACGCCACATTCACGAAGATCGTCGACGCCGGCGAGCCACCAGGCCCGCCGAGAGTTCGGCCTCGAGCACCAGGTTTGTATCGGCAACCACCCCCGAAACCTCAGCAGCCAACCGGTACATCTCGTGCCCCCGCAACATCTCGGCGCGTGAGGGATCAATGCCCGACGCACGCATCTCTGTCGCCAGCACGTCCGGATTGCTGCCCGTCCGCGCCACGGGGCTGATCGGATCGAATTGGCACTGTAGCTCTCCGTCGCGCCAGTAAACAAAGCCTTCCAGCCCGGAACCCGTCCGAGAGACCTGGACGGCACGCCTTCCACTCGTGGACAAGCTACGGAGCACCTCTGGCTTCGTCGCAATAAGCGACTCCAACTCCACAACCACAGCCCAGCCGCCAGACTGAGCTATACGAATACCGCTTCGGTCACCACCAGCCAGCACACTCAGCGGCCCAGGCCTCATCGGCACATCAAGTTCCTCAGCAGAAAGGATTCCAAGGATCTCTCCCGGCATGAGCCCTCGACGAACGTCAAGCAAACCATCACCACGGCCGGGTCATCGGCCCACCCGAACGGATCATTCCCCGCGTCCAGCATCCTCAGATCCTAACCAGCAACGGCGAAGCAAGATCGGACGTCTGCGTAGCGATCTCGAAGTACGCGGCGCAGGCCATGACGCGACCACTCAGGGAAACCAACAGCCCGTGCTGGCCGTCGGATCCAAGGGCGATGCGCCCACGTGACCGGAACTGACGACATACGCTGCAGCCGTGATCAACTGGCGCAACACCACCCACGACTGGGCCGGCACGGTGGACACTGCACACCTCGAGGCCATCCGCTCCGCGCCCCCGGAGTTCGCCAGGCGGTGTGCGGCATCTGGTGCTCGAGGTCTTGGCCTACGCGGCAGAGGAGGCCGAGGCGTGCGGCGGCGGTACCGTCGTGGTCACCGAGCACGCGGATGGTTCGATCTCTGTCGCCGACGATGGGCGCGGCACCGACACCCGCGTCGGCAATGCCGGGCGCACAGTCAAGAAGCCGGTCATGGCGACCAAGGACCTGCGCTTTTTCGACCACCCGGCGGCCGCCATGCTGCCTGACGGGCATCCGCGCCGGGGCATGTCGGTGGTGGCAGCGCTGAGCGAATGGCTCGAGCACGTCAACCGGCGCGCGAACGGATCGTGGCGGCAGCGCTACGAGCGCGGCATCCCCGTGACCGACCTGACCCCGATCTGCGATGACGGCGCCACAGGCACCACCGTCCACTTCCTTCCGACACTGCGCGGGCCGGTGGACTTCAGGGGGCTCGACTTCGGACCGCACTTCACGGTGGTCCTCCGCTGACGCGCCGAAACACACTTAGGTCGCGCGCAGCGCGCGCCGTCCTGGGTCTCTCCCACCAGCGTGCCCTCGATCAGCAGGTGCAGCCAGTCGGCCGCGCGCTCACGGTGGCGTGGTCCATCTCCTGCAAGTCCCACATCAGGCGCTCACGAAGCGACCGGCGGAAACGTCGGTCTCGACACAGACCGGATAGTCGAGAATCTCGAGGGCGACGTCACTGGCGAAGCTCAACGCCGACACCGGGCATGGCTTGTCGGTCGAGATCACCTTCGAGACGTTCGGCTCAGGGTCACGGATCGACTACCCGCGCGTCAGCCGATGCGACACCTGGGAAGACTGAGGCATGCCCGCGTGCCGTCACGAACGAACGGGGTTTATCGCCCTTAAATCGCCCCTACTCCGGGTAACAAAAAAGCCCAGGTCAGCGACCTAGGCTTGGATGCTCCCCCGCTTGGACTCGAACCAAGAACCCTCCGGTTAACAGCCGAATGCTCTGCCAGTTGAGCTACAGGGGATCGTATTCAGTTGTGCGCCGGAGGTCCGGCGCGATGGAAAGAACTTTAGCGCACCGCCTGCGCCACCCGAACAGGGGGCCCCTCTTCGCGGATCACGCCCAGGGGGCGCCGGATTGCTGGACAATGGAGAGTCGGGAGTCCGACGAACGAGAGGCGTGGCCGCTGATGAAGAAGTTCCTGCTGGGCGTGGGTCTGGGATACGTGCTGGGGACCAAGGCCGGCCGGGGACGGTACGAGCAGATCGTGCGCACCTACCGCAAGGTGATCGACCACCCGATGGTCCAGGGCGCCGCGGGAGTGGCGCGCGCCAAGGTCGGCGAGAAGTTCGGCCGGGGGCGCTGAGCCGCACGCGTACCGCCCAAGGGGGTCCGTGAGCGCGCCCGGAAACGTCAGAGGATCCGCGCGACGAAGAAGATGCGACGGAACTCGAACCACGTCGTGCCGTCCGCGCGGGGCGGGTAGGCCTCGTCGAGGAGCGGGGCCAGCTCGGCGCGGAAGGACGTCCAGTCGTCGTCCGGGAGGGCGGCGCGGATGGGGCGCAGGGCGGTGCCGGTGATCCACTCCAGCACGGCGTTCTCGCCGGCCAGGCGCTGCATGTACGTGGTCTCCCAGGCGTCGACGAGGCAGCCCGCGTCGGCCAGCAGGGAGGCGTACTCCAGGGGCGACGACACCGCCTCGTTCTCCCGCAGAACGAGGGAAGCCAGGCGCGAGGACCACGCCGGGGAGGCCGCCAGCTCGCGCGTGATGCGGTGCGACGGGGCACCGAAGTTGCCCGGCACCTGCACGGCCAGCACGGCACCCGAGGGCAGCTGCGAGACCCAGCGGCGCAGCAGGTCGTCGTGGCCCGGCACCCACTGGAGCACCGCGTTGGAGACCACCACGTCGGTGTCCGGGTGCGGCGCCCACTCGCGCACATCGGCGACGTGCGCGTCCACTCCACGAGAGCGGGCGGCGTCCACCATCTCCGGCGAGCTGTCCAGGGCCTCCAGCGTGGCGCCGGGCCAGCGCCGGCCCAGGTCGAGCGTGAGGTTGCCCGGGCCGCAGCCCAGGTCGACGACGCGGCGGGGCGCGTCGGACGAGATTCGCCCGATCAGGTCATAGAAGGGGCGGGCCCGAAGGTCCGCGTAGTCGAGGTACTTGGCCGGATCCCACATGGCGAACCTCCCGAAAGATAAACCGTACGCCCGTACTGAGTACGAGCGTACTGCTCACTCCCCCGGGTTGGCCAGCTTCTCGGCGACTTCCCCGGCGATCGCCTCCACCAGCGCCGGGTCGGTGCCCGGGTCGGGGCGCACTTGCAGCACCGTGCCGTCACGGCCGGGGACCTTGCGCTGCACGAACCACGCGCCGCCGCCGGTGCCGAAGTCGTGGCGGTGGCGCGAGCGCACTGAGCCGTCGACGCGCAGGCGTACCTGCGGCGGCACCTTGCCCGGCGCCGGCAGCCGGAACCGCACGGGCGGGCGGTCGACGACCACCATCACGGCACCGGCCTCCCCGGTCTCCTCGGACTCCGTGAGCTCGAAGACGCCCTCGCCCCACGCGGCCTTGGCCACGAGGTGCCAGTAGACGCGCCGGGGGCCGCCCTCGGTGGGGATCCACAGGCCCAGGCTGGTCACCACGAGCTCGCCGCCGCCTTCGACGCCCGCGACCGCGATCACGTTCTCGCCCGCAGCGAGCTCGCCCGGGTAGTCCGCGGGGAGTCCCCCGCCCATCAGACGGTTCAGCCAGCCCATGTCAGTCCCATCCGGACGCGGCCTGCTCGCGCAGCGACTTGCGGTACTGCTCCAGCGCCACGAGGTCGCCGAACAGCGCGCGGTAGTCGTCGGGCGCCTCGACCGGCGAAAGCCGTTGCAGCTTCGACTTGATCTCGCCGATCTGGCGGCCGACGAGGCTCTCCTGCACTCCCGCGAGCACGCCGGAAATGTAGCGCGAGTCCACTTCTCCCAAGGCGCGCAACGGTTCCACGGCCAGCTCGCTCAGCACGCGCCGCACCGTCCCTTCCGGACAGTGCTGCGTCGCGGCGTCGAGCAGGGCCGAGCCGGTGAGCCCCGACGCGGCGCCGCCGGCCTTCAGCAACGCCAGGTGCACGGCCACGTACACGGGGTGCGTGAACGCCTCTTCGGGCAGCGAGTCGTACTCCGGCCCGGCGATCGCGGGCTGCTGAAGTGCGGCCTTGAGCGCCTCGCGCTGGCCCATGAACCGCGGGTCGCCGGGGGCGGGCCGCGGCAGGTCCTGCTTCTCCGGAGCCGGCTCCGGCGCGGCGGCCTGCCGGGAGGCGGGCTGACGCAGCTGCGGCGTCTGGCCGCCGCGCTTGGCCGCCGTCCCGGCGGCGCCGCGCACGCGGTTCACGACCTGCGCCACGTCCTGCCAGCCGACCCACCACGCGAGCTTGGAGGCGTAGCCGTCGCGGCTCGCGCGGTCCTTGATGGCCGCGACCATCGGCACGGTCTTCTGCAGCGCCGAGACCTGGCCGTCGACCGAGTCGAGGTCGAACTGCTTGAGCGTGCTCTTGATCACGAACTCGAACAGCGGCGTCCGGCGCGCGACGAGGTCCTTCACGGCCGCGTCGCCCTTCGCGATGCGCAGCTCGCACGGGTCCATGCCGTCGGGCGCCACCGCGATGTAGGTCTGCCCGGCGAAGGTCTGGTCGCCTTCGAACGCCTTGAGCGCGGCCTTCTGGCCCGCCGCGTCGCCGTCGAAGGTGAAGACAATCTCGCCGCGGAAGGCGTCGTCGTCCATCATCAGCCGGCGCAGCACCTTCATGTGGTCCTCGCCGAACGCGGTGCCCGACGACGCGACGGCCGTCGGCACCCCGGCCGCGTGCATCGCCATCACGTCGGTGTAGCCCTCGACCACCACCACCTGGTGGCGCTTCGCGATCTCGCGCTTGGCCTGGTCGAGGCCGAACATGACCTGCGACTTCTTGTAGATCTGCGTCTCGGAGGTGTTGAGGTACTTCGCCTCGATGCGGTCGTCGTCGAACAGCCGCCGCGCGCCGAAGCCCACCACGTCGTTGCCGACGTCGCGGATCGGCCACACCAGCCGCCGGTGGAAGCGGTCCATCGGGCCACGCTGGCCCTCCTTGGACAGGCCCGCCGCGAGCAGTTCCTTGACCTCGAACCCGCGGTTGAGCAGGTGCTTCGTCAGCTTGTCCCAGCCGCCCGGGGCGAAGCCGCAGCCGAACTGCTTGGCCGCGGCGGCGTCGAACCCGCGCTCGGAGAGGAAGTCGCGTGCGGCGCGGGCCTCATCGGTCACCAGCTGCTCGATGTAGAACTCGCTCGCCGCGCGGTGAGCCTCGATGAGCCGCGAACGCGTGCCGCGGTCGCGCTGCACGCTCCCGCCGCCACCCTCGTAGTTCAGCCGGATGCCGACGCGGTCCGCCAGCCGCTCGACCGCCTCGACGAACGAGACGAGGTCGATCTTCTGGATGAACTTGATGACGTCGCCACCCTCGCCACAGCCGAAGCAGTGGAACGTGCCGTGAGTGGGGCGCACGTTGAACGACGGGGTCTTCTCGTTGTGGAACGGGCACAGCCCCTTCAGGCTGCCGCCCCCGGCGCGCCGAAGCGCGACGTACTCCCCGACGACCTCGTCGATCCGGTTGCGCTCACGCACCTCCGCGATGTCGCTCTCCCGAATCCGTCCTGCCACGGTATCCACAATAGTTCTCCCTCCCCGGTGGCTTTGCGGCACACTCGGCCTCATGCGCACACCGACGGCACTCGACGACCTCGCTGCGGAGTTCGCCGCTCACCGCGGCCACCTGATCGGGGTGGCCTACCGGCTCACGAGCACCCGCTCGGACGCGGAAGACGCCGTGCAGGAAGCGTGGCTGCGCCTGGCCGCGCTCGACGACGCCGGGCGCGCCGGCATCCGCGACCTGCGGGCCTGGCTGACCACCGTCGTCGGCCGCATCTGCCTCGACCGGCTGCGCTCGGCGCCCGCGCGGCGCGAGCAGTACGTGGGACAGTGGCTGCCCGAGCCGATCGTGACGCCGTTCGGCGCGCCGGTGAGCGAGGATCCGCTCGACGCAGCCGTGCGCGACGACGGCATCCGCATGGCCGCGCTCGTGGTGCTCGACAAGCTCACGCCCGAGCAGCGCGTGGCGTTCGTGCTGCACGACGCGTTCTCCGTGCCGTTCGCGGAGATCGCCGGGATCCTCGGCTGCTCCCCCGACGCCGCCCGCCAGCACGGCTCCCGGGCCCGGCGCGCGCTCGAGAGCGCCGACCCGCCGCCGCGCGCCGAGCTCACGGAGCAGCAGCAGGTGCTGGAGAAGTTCGTGACCGCACTGCTGGCCGGCGACATCCGGGCGATGGCGGAGGTGCTGCACCCGGACGTCGTGCTCATCGGCGACTCCGACGGCAAGGGCCGCACCACACGCCAGATCATGGTGGGCGCCGACAAGCTGTCGCGCTTCTTCCTGGGCCTGATCCAGAAATACGAGCCCGGCGTGATCAGCCGCGGCGCCCCGATCCTCGTCAACGGCGACCTCGGCCTCTGGCTCCCGCCGATGCCCGGGCACGACGGGTTCCTCTCCGTCGACGAGCACGTGCAGTCCATGAGCCTGCGCGACGGCCGCATCGTGGCCATCTACGACATCGTGAACCCCGACAAGCTCACGCACATCACGCGTCCCGGGTCGGCGAACTCGAGCGACTGAGCGTCATCGGGCTTCAGGCGCCTCGCGTTCGGTCCAGCCGCTCGGGAAGGCGCCGGAAACCGGCCGACTCATAGGTGGCGACGGCGGCGGCACGGGAGCTCGGGGTGCAGACCAGCGCGCTCGACGAACCCAGCTTATTGAGCTCGGCCGCCGCGGCGACGCAGATCATCCGGCCGTAGCCGCGCCCGCGATGGTCGGCGTGGACGCCCATCGGTTCGAGCAACCCCGGCTTCCCCGGACCGGCCGACCAGATCGTCACCCCCGCCACCGGAACCCCTTGGCCGTCGCGGGCGAGCAGACATCGTGCGTCGGTGTACGGCAGCCCGGCCGTCATCGCGCGCCACAGCTCGTCGGTGAACCGCGGGCGGCCCCACGCCGACCGGTGGACGGCGGTGAACTCGGACTCCTGCCCGAGCCCGACGACCTCGACCCGCAGACCCGATTGGTCCACCGGCGCAGTGAGGTCGCGGCGCAGCGGCGTCCACGGCTCGCCGGCGCTCCAGCCGACCTCGGACAACATCTCCTGCACCCGGGTGCCGTCCGGTGCCTCGACGGAGGCCTTTCCCGCCGGCAGGACGCCACGTCGTGGTTCGGACACGTCCGCGACGACCTGGTGAGCCAGCTCCTCCTCGCGCCAGGCCGGGGGCGAGACAGTCATCCGAACCACGTCGGGACCGTCCAGGAACCCGATGGCCAGCAGCTGTCCGTCCCGGCTCCAGGTCCGCACCGCCGCCGCCATCGCGTCCGCGCCGAACTGCCAGTGCCAGCCCAGGTCGCCCGGGTGCAGCTGGATCGGCGCGGTGTCGCGCTGCCAGGCGCGAAGGGCGCGGACGACGTCGCCGAGCCGGCCGGCGTCCGGTGTGCTCAGTTCGACGGCCACGGTGGTGATGAAACACCTTCAGGCCGGAGCGGGCACTCGAATTGCCGGGCCGGGACACCTGGCGGTCACGGCATCGGCACCCGGCACGCGTCGCCCGAGGTGAAGCCCTGGTCGACGATGCCGAGCGCGCTGTTCATGCGCGCGCGGGAGTTCTCGAGCGCGATCTGGTATGTCAGCTCCAGCACGCCGGCGCGGCCGAACTCGGCTTCGAGCTCGGCCACCTGCTCGTCGGTCACGCTCACCTGCGCCCCCGACATGGCGTCGGCGTAGGCCACGGCCAGCCGCTCGGTGCGGGAGAACGCGGGTGAGGTCGCGTAGTCGTCGATGTGGCGCAGCCGCTCGATGTCGAGGCCTTCGTGGCGCTGCAGCATCGTGCCGAAGTCCACGCACCACGAGCACCCGATCCGCGTGGCGACGCGGTACACCGCCAGCTCGCGCACGTTGGCGGGCAGCCGCTTCGACGCCTTCTCGGCCATCAGCTCGTGGACCACGGTCGCGCGCAGCAGCCCGGGGTTGTGGGCCACCACGGCCATCGGCTCGGGCACGGCGCCGAAGCGCTTCCCGGCGAACCGGTAGATCAGCTTCAGCAGCGGGCCGGCCTCGGTGGTGCGCTTCGCCGGGATGCGGGGCATGGTCGTCTCCTCTTCGTCGGTGCTGACGGAGGAACGAGACGGGCCGCGCGGATGTGACAGCGGCCGTCAGCGTCGACGGCGGGATCGACTTGGCGCCAGCCTCGGCGGGCCACCGCAGCTGGATCGCGTCGTCTTCCCAGAAACACACGGCGCAGATCGCATGAGAGCCCGGCGGTTCCTCGAACACCAGGTGCCCACAGCACGGGCGCGGGTACTGGGCCATCAGCTAGCGGCGGGCCGTGACCGCCCGCACGTCCCAGATCCACACCCCGTCGACGAACTGCGCGGGTTTGCGCAGCAGCAGCTCGACGGTGGCGCGGTAGGCGTCGGCGTGCTCGCGCGGGATGAGGACGAGCACGCTGGCGTTCCAGTAGCGCAGGTCCTTGATCGTCTGGTCGCGGTCGGCGTCGGTGACGGGCTGGACCTCGCCGGAGTCGCGGACGCGGTCGAGGAGGGTGGACGTGGGGACCTGGTAGGAGCCGTAGCGGCCGCGTTTGTCGTCGGGGCCGCTCGGGCCGACGAAGTAGCCCTCGGGCATCGCGTAGCCCAGGCCGGCGTCCATCTGCCAGTGCAGCGGCTCCGACTCGCCCGAGCCGGGCAGCGGGACGGGCACCACGGTGCCGCCAGGGGCGACGTAGGTGCGCCAGGTGCCGTCGGCGAAGAAGGCCGGCGTGGGCGGGCGGTCCTTGACCAGCAGCTGCGTCGGCGCGATCGGGAGGAGCACTGCGATCACCGCGCCCACCCAGAGCAGGCGCAGGGGCAGCCGGTGCTTGCCCTCTTCCGGGTCCGGCAGGGTCTCGGCCGTCGCGAACACGCGCTCGGTGGCGATCGCCAGCAGCGCACCGATCGCGGGCACGCACGCCATCGCCAGGCGCGACTCCAGCAGCGACTCGAACAGCGGCAGGTCGGCCAGCAGCTTCCACGGCCCGGCCACGCCGGTGTCCACGTGCACCGCCATGAGCTCGACGCCCATCGACAGCCAGGCCATGAGGAACATCGCGATCGCGAGCGAGCGCGCGACGGCCTCGCGCCACAGCCAGATCGTGACCACGGCCATGAGCACGATGAGCGGCCAGCCGAAGAACGCGTTCTCCTCGGTGCGGTTGATCGACACGTCGGCCGCGGCGTCGGGCTGGCCGGCGATCGACTGCGTGGCGAACCGCGTGAACGCGGCGAGGTCGTTGCCGACCGGGCCGTGCTCCAGGCCGGAGTAGCTCTGCGGGCCGAAGAACTGCCACCACAGCGGGAAAGCCACCAGCACGCCGGTGATCACCACGGCCAGCCCGCCGCCGAGCAGCAGCGGCCGCACCATCGCCTTGATCTCCCGCGGGCGCGACGCGAGGTACGCGACGGCGAAGATCACGAAGCCCAGCGCGAAGATCAGCAGCGGCTCTTCGCCGAGGAAGATCTGGTACGCGGTGAGCACGCCGAGCCAGATCCCGTTGCGCACGAGCTTGCGGCCCTGCGCCAGGTGGATCACCTTGAGCGCCAGGAACGGCAGCACGAACCACGCGACGAAGTTCGGGTGCGCGTTGCCGTGCGAGATCATCGACGGCGCGAACCCGGCCACCGCGCCGCCGATCGCCGCCGCCGCGCGGTGGCGCACGAGGTGGCGCGAGAACACCCAGTACCAAGCAGCCGCGGTGCCGGCGAGGCTGCCGGTGAGCGCGATGGCCCACGTGACCGTGGGGCCGAAGGCGAGCGTGATCGGCGTGAGCGGTATCCCGACGCCGAGCATGGCCGTGTTGGCCATCATGTTCACGCCGAGCGGCCAGTTCTGCAGGTCCGAGCTGAGCGGATTCTGCAGGTGCAGCACGGATTTCGCGGTGACGTCGAAGAACCACTCCCAGAGGTTCTGGTCCGACGCGCTGTTCCACAGGTAGCCCGTGCCGAGGTCGCCCCAGAGCCCGCCGTACAGGATGAAGGCGAACGCGACAAAGGCCGCCACGATGCCGGCGTCAGCCCACGACGGGCGCAGCTTCGGCGTGACGGCGGGCGCGGACGGCCCGGGAACGGCGGGGATCAGCTCGGTCCTCGCTTCCGGTTGGAAAAGACTCACTACGGGCGCACCACCCGCGCGAAGAAGTACACCGCGCCGGTGCCGGCGTGCCGGACGAGCAGGAGGAACGGCCGGTCCACCGCGACTTCGAGCGGCTCGGCCGTGGACAGGGACAACGTGCGCATCTGGATCGCCGTGGCGGCCGCGCCTTCGAGGCCCTGCTCGTCGAGTCGCAGCACGGCCTGGTGCACCACGCTGTCGACCCACAGCGGGCGCGCGGCGGTGAGCCCGGTGAGATCGGCGTCGGTGGTGAACACCTCGCGCACGCCCAGCGCGCGGAGGGCGCCGTCGAGGTCGGTGCGGACGTCGAGCTTGATCTTGGGCAGCGAGAGGCGCACCTTGCGGCGCTTCGGGCCGTCGAGGAGCTTCTTGAGGTTCCGCGTGTCGAGCGCGGCTTCGGCGGGTGCGAGGTCGCCATCCGGGAGCAGGACCACGGCTTCGACGCCGCCTTGCGCGGGCAGGCTCACGACCTGCCAGCCGTCGGCGTGGTGGTAGCCGACGGTCTCTTCGAGGTGCATGGTCGGTACCCGGCGGGTGGCCCCGGGGCTGTGGAAATCGGCGCGGGCCGTGGCGCCGTCGGGGAACGGGTGGCGCCAGGCGGTCTTGAGGTAGAGCGCGTTGACAAGGCTGGCGCGGGTGTCGGCGCTGATCGTGCCCGAGGGCAGCAGCTCCGGGATCAGGCCGTGGGTGATCCGGTCCACGTCGGTATTGATCAGCCCGCGCGCGGCTTCGGGGTCGGTGGTGAAGGGCGCGGTCTCGGCTTTGCCGCCGGGCCAGGTGACGAGCTGGTCGAGGAAGGCGCTCTCGACGGTGATGGCGTCGGACGCCCACAGCGTGTTGGCCACGGCCAGCTGGGCTTCGTCGCCGAGCGTCGCGGCGTCGCGCAGCGCCGTGGCGTGCGCGTCCAGGTCGGCGTCGCTGGTGGCCAGGAGCTTGCGCAGCTCCTCGGCGGTCCGCCCGCGCGCCGCCCGGGCCGCCAGGCCCAGCGCGCTGGCCGCTGAGTACGGCGAAAAACACGCGTCGCCCCCACCCGCCGCGGCGGTGCGTCCCAGGGCGAGCGTGAAGTCCAAGTGGCTGTCCACGGCCATGCGGCGACCGTACCCGACCGGGTGGTTCCGGCGGCACGGAACCGATCAGCCGAAGCCTGGGCGACACCTTCGCCGCCCGTTCGCCGAAGCTGCAGTCTCCTGGCCGCTCGACGGCTCTGGTCCAAGCCCGAGGTCACCGGTACCCACGAGCAGCTCCGCGGCGTGATCCCGGCGCGCCGGGATCACGGCAACCGAGGAATGGCGAGGGGCGCCGGGCTACGCCGCTTTCGGGCATGCCGATGCACCGCCCGCGCCTCGTGCAGGGGAGCCGGCGATCGGACCGTGAGCCAAGCCAAGGCTCGCGCGCCGGTTCGCTGCGTGGCCGGTCAGCCGTCACCATCCCGTTGCGCCCGCCAAGCAGCAAGACAGCGGCAGGTCAGACGTGCCGGCCCACGTGCCAGCGGTGCCATTCGTGGGCTTGCGCGTCGGTGAGCGAGGCAACCTGGTCGACGACCACCCGCAGGCGCGCGGCGTCGTCGGCGGCCGCGTGCCACGGGGGCACGAAGAGCGGGTCCAGGGACTCCGGTGCGCGGCGCAGCAGTGCGGCGACCAGCTGCGCGATCAGCTCGCGCTGGCCGTCCTGCATGGCGAGGCGGCGCCGGTCGCTCATGACGTAGCGCAGGGCCAGGGCCTTGAGCAGCGCGACCTCCGCCGCGACCTGGTCCGGGACGGCGAGGCGGGCGCCGTAGCGCAGCAGGGGGCCTTCGCCGTAGACGCTGCGGGTGCCGGTGACCGCGGCGGAGGCGAAGCGGCCCACTAGCTCGCTCGTCAGCTGCTTCAGCGCCACCTGCGCGCGCAGCGAACCGTCCGGGGCGGTGCGGACGAGGGCGGCCACGACGGGCAGGTCGAGCAGTTCCTTGGCCGCGCCCTCCAAAGTGGACGCCGACAGCGTGGAGAAGTGCCGCGCCGCGGCCTCCGCGACGGCCGCGCGTTCGTCCGGATCCGCCAGCACGCTCAGCGAGATGCGCCCGGCCAGCACGCCGTCCTCGACGTCGTGGACGGAGTAGGCCACGTCGTCGGACCAGTCCATGATCTGGGCCTCGAGGCACCGCCGCTCGCCCGGCGCCCGGGAGCGCACCCACTCGAACACGGGCACGTCGTCGGCATACACGCCGTACTTCTGCTGCCCCGGCCGGCGCCGCCAGGGGTACTTGGTGGTCGCGTCGAGGCAGGCGCGCGTGAGGTTGAGGCCCGCCGCCGCGCCGGCGTCGTCGAGGGACTTCGGCTCCAGGCGCGTGAGGATGCGCAACGTCTGCGCGTTGCCCTCGAACCCGCCGCACGCCTGGGCGACGTCGTCGAGCGCCTGCTCACCGTTGTGCCCGAACGGCGGGTGCCCGATGTCGTGCGCGAGCCCGGCCGTGTCGACGAGGTCCGGGTCGGCGCCCAGCTCCTCGGCGATGCCGCGCCCGATCTGCGCGACCTCCAGCGAATGCGTGAGCCGCGTGCGCGGCGCCCCGTTGACTTCGGCCCCTTCGCCGGGGCCGACCACCTGCGTCTTGCCCGCCAGCCGGCGCAGCGCGGCCGAATGCAGCACCCGGGCGCGGTCGCGCGCGAAGTCGCTGCGCCCGTCGGGCCGCGCGCCGGCCAGCGCCGCGCCCTTGGGTGCCTCGGCCAGCACCCGGGCGCGGTCGTACTCGGAGTACCCGTCGCTCACCCGGTCAGCTTAAGCGCGGCCACCGACAAATTCCCCGGGGAAGTTCAGCCCATGAAGGTGTCGAACAGCTCGTCGGCCGGCGATTTCGTGAGCTCGTAGAACAGCAGCGCGCCCGTCTCGCGGAAGATGTAGCGGACCTGCGTCACGCGCTCCTGCACGATCGGGCCGCTGTGCGTCGGCGCGGTCCACGCGTCGAGACCGAGGTCCGACGCCATCGTCCGCGCGCGGTAGGAGTGCCACGGGTCGCTCACGAGCACCGCCGTGTGCCAGCCGCGCGCCTGCACCTGGTCGGCCACGGCACGCAGGCTCCGCAGCGTGTCGCTGCCCTCGCCGACCGCCAGCGTCGCCGACGCGGGCACGCCGTGCTGGTTCAGCCACCGCGCGCCGGCCGCGGCCTCGGTGAAGTTGTCGGCCGCCTTCTTGCCCCCGGCGGTCACCACGGTCTTCGCGACGCCCGCGTCGTAGAGCTGGCGTGCCTTTTCCAGCCGCGCGGTGAAGATGTCCGACGGCTTGCCGTTGTACTGCGCGGCCCCCAGCACCACGATCACGTCGGCCTGCGTGCGGTCGTTCTCGCGCGCGACCTGCCACACGCGAAACGCCGTGCCGCCGACGACGGCGAGCACCACGAGCACCGCGCCGAACGCAATGCGGCGCAGCCAGCTCACAGGCGTGGGTGGTGTTCTCATGCCCGCCATCTTTTCAGAGCCGCACGCGATTCCGGCGCAGGCACCCCGGGCGTCAGAGCCAGCCGCGTTCCTCCGCCAGCCGCACGGCCTCGGCGCGCGTGCGGGCGCCCGTTTTGCCGATAGCGGCCGAAAGGTGGTTGCGCACAGTGCCTTCCGAGAGGAACAGCGCCTTCGCGATGTCCGCGACGGTGCTGCCGTCGCGCGCGGTCGAGAGCACGTCGCGCTCCCGCGCGGTGAGCGGGCTCGCCCCGGTCGCCAGCGATTCGGCCGCCAGCGCGGGATCCACCACGCGCAGTCCACTGTGGACGCGCCGGACGGCCTCCACGAGCTGCTCCGGCGGCGCGTCCTTCACCACGAACCCCGCGGCGCCCGCGGCCATCGCGCGCGCCAGGTACCCGGGCCGGCCAAAGGTCGTGCAGATGATCACGCGGCACGAGGGCAGCGCGGTGTGCAGCACGGCGGCCGCGGCGAGGCCGTCCTTGCCGGGCATCTGCACGTCGAGCAGCGCGACGTCGGGCGCGGATTCCTTCGCTGCGGCCAGCACCTCGTCCCCCGACCCGACCTGCGCGACGACCTCGATGTCGGCCTCCAGCCCGAGCACGGTGGCCAGGGCTCCTCGCACCATCGCCTGGTCGTCGGCCAGCAGAACGCGGATCACGCAAGTCCTCCCGCGGGTTCGGCGCGCACGGCCTGCACGGCCGGCGGCTCCGGTTCCGGAACCTCCGCCCGGACCACCCATCCTCCCCCGGACCGCGGCCCGCTGTGCAGCGTCCCCCCGACGCCGCCGACGCGTTCGGTGAGCCCGCGCAGCCCGTTGCCGGGCGCGGCCTCGGCACCGGTGCCGTCGTCGTCGATCTCCAGCCAGTCCCGGCCCAGCCGCACGCGCACGCGTCCGGCCCCGGAGTGGCGCAGCACGTTGGTGATCCCTTCGCGCAGCACGTATCCGAAGGTGCTCTGCAGCCGCGGCAGCACGTTGTCCACGGCGTAGGGCAGGTCCGCCTCGATCTCCGCCGCCCGCAGCGCCGCGCGCGCCCCGGCGAGTTCCGCGGCCAGCGACACCTCGCGGTAGTCGGAAACGGTCAGCCGCACGTCCGACAGCGCGCTGCGAGTGAGGCCCTCGACCTCGCGGATCTCCTCCACCGCGCGTCCGACGTCGCCGGAGCTCTCCAGCACCCGCCGCGCCAGGCCGGCCTTCACAGTGATCGTCGTGAGGCTGTGGCCCAGCAGGTCGTGCAGGTCGCGGGCCACGCGCTGGCGTTCGTTGGCCACGGCGAGCGTGGCGATCTCCTGGTTGGCCAGCTCCAGCCGGCGGATGGCGCGGATCAGGTTGGCCATGAAGAACATCGCCAGCGTGATCGAGGCGACGGAGATCAGGTCGCCGCCGCTCTGGTCGAGCCTGCCGTCGGCCACCAGCACGATCGCCACGGCACCCAGCGCCAGCGTGTCGAGGATCGCCGCCCAGCCGGCCGGGAAGAGGAAGGCGAGCGTGGCGGTGGCGTAGAGCAGGATGTACGGGCTGGCGTCGGTGAGCAGCGTGGAGAGCAGGCCCAGCGCGAGCATCACCGCGCCGAACGTGAGCTTCACCCGCCGCTCCTTGCCGAACACGACCGGGAAGACGACGTAACACGCGCTGTAGCCGAAGATGAGCACGCCCATCAGCACCCGCGCCCACATCGGGTCGGAGTTCTCGACCAGCCCGTGCGTGGCCGGGATCAGGAACGGCAGCAGGAACAGCACCGCGAAGATCGGCCAGCCGATCTTGTTGGGCCCGCCCCGGTGCCCGATCATCGGGTCGTCCCACCACGAGGCCCGGTCGTTCAACGCGAACCGGAACCTCGTGACGGCGATCGACGAGGCCTCGTCCTTCGTCGGCTCCACTGTTCGTTCCCTCCTGTCCCGGTCAGACCCGGGCGCTGTCCTTACGGTATCGCCTGATCACGAGCGCTCCGAGGACCACGGCCCAGCCCGCCAGCACCGCGAGCGCGGTCGGGAAGCTCACGAGCAGCTCGTTGGTCACGGCCGGGCGCACCAGCCCGATCAGCCAGTAGGTGGGCAATAGCTGCGACACGTCCTGCATCCACGCCGGCATGCCTTCCAGCGGGATCCACAGGCCGCCGAGGAAGCCCATGCCGAGCATCACGATCATGGAGATCGGCTGCATCGACTCCGGCGTCGCGATCTGGCCGATCAGCAGGCCGAGCAGCACGAGCGGGATGGTGCCGAGCCACAGGCCCATGATCACGCGCAGCCAGCCGGCCCCGTCGAGGTGCACGCCCTCGACGAAGATCGCCACGAGCGGCACCAGCAGCAGCGCGGGCAGGCCCACGAGCATGCCCGCCACGGCCTTGCCGCCGAGGTAGGACGTACCCGACAGCGGGGTCAGCCGCAGCTGCCGCTGCCAGCCACTGGCGCGTTCGAGGGCCAGGCGCGTGCCGTTGGTGGTCGCCGCGGCGAAGAGGCCGAACGCCATCATGTTGACCATCACCACGGCCACCACCGCGGCGTGGTCCGGGTCGGTCGCCTTCGTGAAGACGTTGGCCTGCAACAGGAACATCACCACGGGGAAGGCGACGACGAAGATGAGGAACCGCATGGAGCGGAACAGCCGCCGGATCTCGACGGCGAGGTAGGACGGGTTCATCGGGCTGCTCCCGGTTCGGTGTTTTCTTCGGAGGTCAGGGAAAGGAACGCGCCTTCGAGGCCGACGGCGCCGATCTCGATGTCGTGCACGGCCGGCACGGCGGCCATCAGCGCGCGCAGCGTGGCGTCCGACTCGCTGCTGGAGATCGCGACGCGCTCACCGCGCAGCTCGAAGTCGGTCACCGCGGGCAGCGTCGCCACGAGCCGCTCGGTCTCCTCGCCGGCGCCGGGCAGCACGGCCCGGATCGTGCGTCCGCCGGCGAGCGCCCGCACCTGCGCGACGGACCCGTCGGCGACCACGCGCCCGGCCCGCATGAGCACCACGCGGTCGGCGAACTCCTCGGCCTCTTCCAGGTAGTGCGTCGCGAACAGGACCGTGCGGCCGCTGTCGGTGAAGGAGTACATGGACTTCCAGAACTCGCGCCGCGTGCCCACGTCCATGGCGGCCGTCGGCTCGTCGAGCACGAGCAGGTCGGGGTCCGAAACCAGCGCGACGGCGAAGCGCACGCGCTGCTTCTGCCCGCCGGAGAGCTTGTTGGCCCGCCGATCGGCGATGTCCTCGATATTTGCGCGCTGCAGCGCTTGGTCGAGCGGCATCGGCGTGCGGTGCAGCTTCGCGACCATGCGCACGGTCTCGCGCACGGTCAGATCCTCCAGCAGCGCCCCGCCCTGCAGCATCGCCCCGATCATCCCGGCGCGCACCGCGTCGCCCGGCGTCTTGCCGAACACCGTGACCTCGCCCGCGTCGGGCTTGCTGAGCCCCAGGATCATGTCGACGGTGGTGGACTTGCCGGCCCCGTTGGGCCCGAGCAGCGCCACCACCTCGCCCGGCGCGATCGTCAGCTCGACCCCGTCGACGGCCCGCACCTCGCCGTAGTGCTTCCTCAACCCGCTCAACCGGACGGCGGCCCCCGCCGCGACGTCCCGCGCCCCGCGCGTGGCCTGTGTGGTTTCCATGCGGTGAAGACTGCCGGGGTTTCGGCGTCGGTCCGCAGGCCGAGCGTCACGTCGTGACCGTGACAGGTGTCAGGGGTGGGGCTCCGTCGATTCTGACGAAGCGCCTACAACTTCCAACCGCCCGTAGGCTCCCCTCCGTACCCTTCGTCGACGACCTGGCCGCGCGACGGCGCAACGGCTTGGCGTTGAGGAGCAGCAGCGATGACCCTTCACACGAGCGTCCCGACCCTCCGCGACGGCGTACCGGGCGGCCAAGGGCTCCCGCTCAACAATGACGCCGACGTGGCACGACTGACCGAGCTGCTGGCGCAACCGTGGGCCGACAGCGGGTCGATCCAAACCGACGACGTCGTGCTGGACGTCGCCATCCGCGACGGCTGAGGTTACCTGCAATACGCCGATGACGCGACATTCGTCGTCACCGACGGCGACCCGGCCCCGCCTGCCGCGCTAGGCGACGCCGACTTCTCCGTCGGGACAGGGCTGCCCATCGCCCAGGTGGTCACAGCCGTCCAGGAATTCGTGCGCACCGGAAAGCTGCCCGAAACCGTGCCATGGCGGGAAGTCTGACGCCGGAGTCTTCGGGCGTCAGGCCGAGCGTCACGTCGTGAGCGTGACAGGGGTCAGGTGCCAGTGGTTGGCCGCAACGCACCGCGGCCCTCCCCCGAAAACCGGGGAAGGGCCGCGGTGGGAAAACCTCAGCAGCCAAGCAACCGAGGCGCCAGGTAATCCACGACCTTGTCGATCGCGATGCGTTCCTGGGTCATGCTGTCGCGTTCGCGGACCGTGACGGCCTGGTCCTCGAGCGAGTCGAAGTCCACGGTGACGCAGTACGGGGTGCCGATCTCGTCCTGGCGGCGGTAGCGGCGGCCGATGGCCTGCGCGTCGTCGAAGTCGACGTTCCAGTGCTTGCGCAGGGTCGCGGCGAGGTCGCGCGCTTTGGGCGAGAGGTCGGCGTTGCGCGAGAGCGGCAGCACCGCGGCCTTGAACGGCGCGAGCCGCGGGTCGAGGTGCAGCACGGTGCGCTTGTCGGTGCCGCCCTTGGCGTTGGGCACCTCTTCCTCGTCGTAGGAGTCCACGAGGAACGCCATCATCGAGCGGCCGACGCCGGCCGCCGGCTCGATCACGAACGGGCGGTAGCGCTGGCCGGAGGCCTGGTCGAAGAACGACAGGTCCACGCCCGAGTGGTTCGAGTGCGTGGTGAGGTCGAAGTCGGTGCGGTTGGCGATGCCCTCGAGCTCGCCCCACTCCTGGCCCGCGTTGAAGTCGAACCGGTACTCGATGTCCACGGTGCGCTTCGCGTAGTGCGAGAGCTTTTCCTTGGGGTGCTCGAAGTGGCGCAGGTTCTCCGGCTTGATGCCGAGGTCCGTGTACCACTTGGTGCGCTCGTCGATCCAGTACTGGTGCCAGCGCTCGTCCTCGCCCGGCTCGACGAAGAACTCCATCTCCATCTGCTCGAACTCGCGCGTGCGGAAGATGAAGTTGCCCGGCGTGATCTCGTTGCGGAAGGACTTGCCGACCTGGCCGATGCCGAACGGCGGCTTCTTGCGCGAAGCCGTCTGCACGTTGAGGAAGTTCACGAAGATGCCCTGCGCGGTCTCCGGGCGGAGGTAGTGCAGGCCTTCTTCGGACTCGACCGGGCCGAGGTAGGTCTTGAGCATCATGTTGAAGTCGCGCGGCGCGGTGTACTTGCCGCGCGTGCCGCAGTTGGGACACGGCACGTCGGACAGGTCGTCCTCCGACGTCGCCTTGCCGGTGCGGCCTTCGTAGTCCTCGGCGAGCTGGTCGGCGCGGAAGCGCTTGTGGCAGTGGAGGCACTCGATCAGCGGGTCGGTGAAAACGTTCACGTGGCCCGAGGCGACCCAGACCTGGCGCGGCAGGATCACGGACGAGTCGAGACCAACCACGTCTTCGCGGCCCTGCACCATGGTCTTCCACCACTGGCGCTTGATGTTGTCCTTCAGCTCCACGCCGAGAGGCCCGTAGTCCCACGCCGACTTGGTGCCGCCGTAGATCTCTCCCGACGGGAAGACGAAGCCACGGCGCTTGCACAGACTGACGACGGTTTCGATGGTGTTGGCGGGCACTCCACGCTCCGGACGCATGCGGGGACGGTTGGACTAGGAGGTTCAGCGTATCCGGCCGCCCCCGCGGCGCTTCCGGCGAGGTGAGCAGGGCTCAGGGCCGGCCCGTCAGCGACGCCGTGACGACCCGGTTGTCGTCGTAGCCCTCGGTGCCACCGACGTAGTCGCCACCGCACGTGACGAGCACCAATTTGTGCGCCCCGTCCGGGGAAAACAGCTTCGCGGACTCCGCGTCGAGCCCCGACTTGTGGATCGTGCGGACCTCGTCGACGCGGTAGTTCCACTTGCCGCCCGAAGTGTCGGTGACCGTCACGGTCTGGCCCTGCTTCACCTGCCACAGCTGGTCGAACGGCCCGGTGCGGCCCTTCCAGTTCACGTGGCCGGAGAAGAGCGTGACGCCCTGGTCGGCGCCCAAGCCCGAGCCCCACCACGCGGCCTCGGCGAGGCTCTGCGGGATCACCAGCGCGCCGTCGTCACCCACCGGTTCCTGCACGAGCTTTGCCGTTCCCCCACCGGGCAGCAGCACAGTGCCGGGCGTCTGCCCCGGGTCGGCCTGCTTCTGCGCCGACTGCTGCACAGCACCGGCTACCGCCGCCGGTACCGGTACCGAGGCCGCGCCACTGGCGAGACCGGGTTCATCGTTTCGTGTGAAAATCAGCAGGGCGGCGACGAGCGCCACCACCACGGCCCCGACGGCGGCCAGAACCCACTTGGTCCTCGCGGGCCGTTCCTGTGTCCCTTGCATCGTGCTCCCTGCTCCGGTGTGTCGTGCGCAGGAAGACATGCCGCGGGACGCGGCCGGGGTTGCACCCGATCGGGCTCAGTCCGGACGCGAGACCAGATTCGCCGTGACGATGCGGTTCTCGTCGTAGCCCTCGGTGCCGCCGACGTAGTCGCCGCCGCACGTCACGAGCACCAGCCGGTGCGGCCCGGTCTGCGCGAACCACTGCGGCGCCTGCTCCGGGAGCTGCTCCTTGCGCACGGTCGCCGCGCCGGTCACGCGGTAGAGCCACCGCCCGCCCGAGGAGTCGACGATGCTCACGTTGTCGCCCGTGCGCACGCGCCACAGGTCGTCGAACGGTCCCTTCGTGCCGGCCCAGTTCACGTGACCGGACAGCACGGCCGCACCCTGCTTCGCGCCGAGGCGCGCGCCCCACCACGCGGCGTCGCCGAGGCCGCGCGGGATCGGCAGGATCCCGTCGCGCGTCACCTCGGTGCGCACGAGCCGGGCTTCCGACCCGTCGGGCAGCCGGACGCTGCCGGGCCGTTGCACGCCGACAGCGGCGCCGTCCGCGGGCAACTCGGCGGGCGCGCCGTCTTCACCCGGCAGCGAGCCGGGTGGGGGTTCCGCCGCGGCGGCGGGCACGGGCGCGGGGCCCCAGGTCAGCACGACCACGCCCGCGGCCAACGCGAGCACGGCGACCACCGCCGACACGACGGCCAGCGCGGTGCGCAGCACGGGGACCTACTCGCCGCGCGAGCGCGCCGTGCGCCGGCGGCCCAGCCCGATCGCGAGCCCGCCGAACACCAGGCCGGCGACCAGCAGGCCGAGGCCCAACGGCAGCCGGTAGTCGCTCGACGGGGCGGCCGCGGTCGTGGCGAGGTAACCGGCCGGGACCTCGGTGGGCACCGGCGGCTGCGTCGCGGTCGCGCCGTTGCCGTTGCCGCTGCCACCGGACACGGCCACGAAGTTCTTCGGGATCGAGCAGCTCACGCCGCCGAGCACGAGCGTGGTGCTCACGTCGGGCAGCACCTCGTTCGCCTCGTCGCGCACGTGGGTGGTCACGTCGACGCGCCAGCCGGCCTGAGCCGTGACGTCGCCGTTGCGCCAGCCGTCCTGCTTGATCAGCTGGTCGAACGAGGACACGCGGGACACCACGACATCCGAGAGCGACTTGGCCGGGTCGGCCCCGTCGATGACCCTGGGGGCGCCCATGCGCAGGTTCTTCACGCTCAGCGAGGCCGCGCCCGCGGGCATCGTGACCTGCTTGAGCGTGTCGTCTTCGCCGCGCACCCAGAGCCGGGTGAGCGTGGTGGTTCCGGTGGCCTTGTTCGGGGCCGAGCAGTCGGCGGCGCTGCGCGCGCTCTCCAGCACCAGCATCGTGTTGTCGACCGGGCGCGCCTTGCCGCGGGCGTTGTCACGCAGGGCGTAGTTGGTCTCGGCGACGGCCGTCGGCACGTTCGTCGCCTGCAGGGCGGCGACGACGTTGTGGTCGCGGCTCGCGATCCCAGCCGGGTAGGGGCTCGTGGCCGCCCCGCCGAACTTGCCGAGGTCGACCTCCCAGTTGCCGCCGAACGTCGAGCGCTCGCCGTCGTTCTTCGGCACGGCCACGCGGTCGGCCGACAGCTTCGACTGGCCGGGGGTGAGCGGTGAACGCTGCGTCTCGGTGATCAGCGAGCCGCCGTGCTGCGGGTCGGAGCCCAGCCGCACCGACGCCACGTTGGCGAACGACACGGGACCGGTCTTCTCGTCGACGGCCTTCACGGTCTGCGTCGTCTGAGCAGCTGCCACCGGAGCGAGCGCGGGCAACGCCGCCACCGCCAGGATCGCTGCCTTCGTAACGAAACGAGTCATTGTCTCCCCACTGCCTCCGCCTCGATTCGGGCGGATCGTCAGCGTACGAGAAGCGACGAAACGCCCCACGCCAACCTTGCACCGTCGGCCACCGGTTGCGAAGCCGAAGTGCCGATTGCTGACGAACTCACCCGATCGGGTGAGGATGGTGTGAGTGACCGGTGACCGACAGGGGCCACTGAGGGGAACACTACGATGACCGTGACCGTTGTCGACAATGACATCCGACTTCGGAACCCGCCGGCTCGTCCGGTGGCTTCGCGCGCAAGGGGAGGCAACGATGGCACCGGCCAGCACTGGCGCTCTTTCGGCCGGCACCGGCACGTCCGGTGACCCGGTGACGGCGCCGGCCGGCCCGCTCGAGGCTTCCGGTCCCACAGCAGGTCCGCTGGGTCCGTCGGGCGCCGCGCTCGCCGACGCCGGCGACCTGCTGCGCGCGCTCGCCGCCCCCGTCCGGATCGCCATCGTGCTTCAGCTGCGCGAGGCCGACCGGTGCGTCCACGAGCTGGTGGACGCCCTCGACGTCGCTCAGCCGCTGATCAGCCAGCACCTGCGGGTGCTGAAGACGGCGGGTGTGGTGCAGGGCGAACGCCGGGGCCGGGAAGTCGTGTACCGCCTGGTGGACGACCACCTGGCCCACATCGTCGTCGACGCGGTCGCCCACGTGCAGGAAGGGAAGTGACCATGACCTCGGCTTCGGCCCCCACCCCCAGCCCCAGCCCCAGCCCCCACTCGGCCCCCGTGCCCGGCCGCCGCTCGACCAAGCAGCGCGCGGCGGTGGTCGATCTGCTCAACACAGTCGACGACTTCCGCTCCGCACAGGAGCTGCACGACGAGCTGCGCAAGCGCGGCGACGGCATCGGCCTGACCACCGTGTACCGCACGCTGCAGTCGCTGTCGGAGGCCGGCGAGATCGACGTGCTGCGCACCGACTCCGGTGAGGCCATTTACCGCCGCTGCTCCACGCACCACCACCATCACCTGGTGTGCCGCGTGTGCGGGCGCACGGTGGAGGTCGAGGGCCCCGCCGTGGAGCGCTGGGCCGAGAAGATCGCCTCCGAGCACGGGTTCTCCGAAATCAGCCACACCGTGGAGATCACGGGCACCTGCGCCGAGCACGCGAGCTGAGGTCGCTCAGTACTCGTAGGGGTCCTTCGGCGCGGCGATCCGCTCGACGGTCGCGGGCACGAAATCGGGCGTGTACGAGTTGTTCTCGTCGGCCGTGCCCGGCACGACCTGCCCGGTGACCCGCAGCCACGTGTCGCTCGGAAACCGGTCGGCGGCCCCGCCCCTCAGGTGAACAGTGACGGGTGCCGCGTCGGCGGCGCAGCAGCTGATCACCAGACGCGCCAGCAGCGTGGTGCTGCCCTCGTGCACGACGAACCCGGACATGCCGATGGTCCGGCCGTTCATCGTCCCGTTGGAGTCCCAGCCCGCGCGCGTGACGACCTCGTTCATCGCCAGCTCCACGACCTTGCCCGCCGGCAACGGCGGGAACGCGGCCGCCGACGTGGTCGCGGCGCTCTGCGGCACGCGAGCCGCGGTGCGCGTGACCGAGTCGGCGCCGAGCGCGGGCGGGGCCACCAGGAACACCGCGAGCACCGGCACCACGAGCAGCCAGGCCGAGCGCGCGGGGTGGGCGTGCCCGTGGCCGTCGTCGACGTGGTCGTGGGCTTCGGGGGCTTGGTGGACGGCCGCCTCGGACTCGAGCGCCGCCGCCTTCGCCGCGGCCCGCGCCGCCACCAGGTCACGCAGGACCGCGACCGCGCCGAGCACCAGCATCACCACGCCGCCCGCGATGATCCACGGCTGCTGCGCGGGCTTGACGTAACGCAGGTAGTCGCCGTTCACCGCGATCTTCACCAGCGCCCCGCCAAGGAGGATCAGCAGCACGTTCTGCGTCTCGCGCCTCATCGCGCACCGCCCAGCAGCAGCGCGCCCACGACCGTGCCGCACGCGAGGGCGACCACGAACGTCACCGGCGCGAACCGCACCGCGAACGACTTCCCGAACGTGCCGGCCTGCAGCGCGAACAACTTCACGTCGATCGCCGGGCCGACCACGAGGAACACCAGCTTCGGCAGCAGCGGCACCGCGGTCAGCGAAGCGGCCACGAACGCGTCGGCCTCACTGCACAGCGCGAGCACCACGGCCAGCACCGCCATCACGATCACGCCGACCACGACCTGGTCCGCCAGCACCCCGAACCACTTGGCGGGCACGAGCACGTTGAGCGTCGCCGAGATCAGCGCCCCCAGCACCAGGAACCCTCCCGCTTCAACGAGATCCGTGCGCGCGGTCTCCGCGAAGACCTTCCACCGCTGCCCCGGCTCCACGTCGGGCAGCCGCCGCAGCGCGCGTTCGGTGATCCACGAGAGCTTGCCCCAGCGGGCCCAGATCCAGCCCATCACCATCGACGTCGCGAGCGAACCCAGGAACCGCGCCAGCACCATCTCCGGCCGTCCGGGGAACGCGACCGCCGTGGCCACCAGCACCACCGGGTTCACCGCGGGCGCCGCCAGCAGGAACGTGAGCGCCGCGGCCGGCGCGACCCCCTGGCCGATCAGCCGCCGCGCCACCGGCACGGACGCGCACTCGCACCCGGGCAGCGCGACGCCGGCGAGCCCGGCCACCCCCACCGCCGCGCCCGCGCGCTTGGGCAGCACGCGTTCCAGCACCCGCGCGGGCACGAACGCGGCGATCGCACCGCTGATCAGCACGCCGAGCACGAGGAACGGCAGCGCCTGCACGCACACTGCGACGAACACCGTGGAGCCGGTGCGCAGCGCGGGCACGTCGAACATGTCCTGCAACCGGCCCTGCGCGAGGATCGCGACGAGCAGCACCGCGCAGAGGATCTCGATCGAGCTGATCCGGATCCGCCGTGCGCGCCGCTTCTGCTCGGGCGCGTTGTCGACAAGGGTTTTCACGAGGCCCGATGATGCCAGCCCGGGCCCGCCCGATCCCAGCGGGACACAGCACGAGGGGACCGCTCGGACCGGTTTCGGCCCGAATCCGCCGTTCGCTCCCCCGTCAACCGGACAAGCCGGGCGCGAACCTCAGTCCAGACCCGGCAGTTCCGTCCGCAGCTGCGACGCGGTGGAGACCACGAGCATCAGCAACGTGCCCAGCGCCGACGGGTCCATGCCCTCGGCCGGGAACGCGTAGCGCAGCGTCACGTCGACTCCGCTGTCGGTGTGCCCGACGCCGAGCGTGCCGAACAGGCCCTGCCCCGCGCGTTCGGCCACGGCGACGGCGATCGCCGGGTTGTCGGGCAGATCCCACGCGACCACGCAGGTCAGGCTCAGCACCGTGAGGCCGTCGGCCAGGCGCGTGGCCTGGATGACGCACGGGACCTCGGCGTGGCGGAAGGTGATCGCACCGTCGTCGTCCACGTTGACGTCGAGGTAGCGCTCGAGGGCCTCGCGCGCGAGCCCGAGCAGCGCCGCCGTTTCGGCGGCCTCCGAGGTGCTCACGACGCTCCCCCGGCTGCGCGCTCGGCTTCCGCCTGGTCGACCGCGGCACCGAACCGGCGGTCGCGCTTGGCGAACTCGAGGCACGCGTTCCACAGGTGCGTGCGGTCGAAGTCGGGGAAGAGCGTGTCCTGGAAGACCATCTCCGCGTACGCCGACTGCCACAGCATGAAGTTCGACGTGCGCTGCTCGCCCGAGGGCCGCAGGAACAGGTCGACGTCGGGCATTTCGGGCTGGTACAGGTACTTCGCGATCGTGCGCTCGTCGATCTTGTCGGCCTTGAGCTTGCCCTCGACCACGTCCTGGGCGATCCGGCGCATCGCGTCACCGAGCTCGGCGCGCCCGCCGTAGTTGACGCACATCGTCATGTTCAGCGCAGTGTTGTTCTTGGTCTTCTCTTCCGCGACCTGCAGCTCCTTGATCACGCTGGCCCACAGCTTCGGCCGGCGCCCCGCCCAGCGGATGCGCACGCCGATCGAGCCCAGGTAGTCGACCTGGCGCCGGATGGTGTCGCGGTTGAAGCCCATGAGGAAGCGCACCTCCTCCGGGCTGCGCCTCCAGTTCTCCGTGGAGAACGCGTAGACCGAAAGCCATTTCACGCCGAGCTCGACGGCACCGCTGGCGACGTCGATCATCACGGCCTCGCCGCGCTTGTGACCCTCGATGCGGGGCAGGCCGCGCTGGTTGGCCCAGCGCCCGTTGCCGTCCATCACCAGCGCCACGTGCTTCGGCACGAGATCCTTCGGGATCTCCGGTGGCCGGGCTCCCGACGGGTGCGGATCCGGTGCCCGCAGCTCGTACCCCGACGCCCGGACCTCGCGTCCCCTGCGCAGCACTTCACGCCTCCTGGAAGAGTGAAAATTTCCTACGCGCAAGACCCTACTTGGCCGGTGTCACGGTCTCCCGGGCACGCCGTTCGACCAGTGGAAGCGAACGCAGCTGGCGTTCGAGGTGCCACTGCAGGTGAGCCGCCACCAGGCCCGACGCGTCGCGCCGGGTCACGCCATGCGAAGCCTCCGCCACCGGCCATTCGCCGTGCAACAGGGCCTCGAGCAGGGTGAGCACCTCGGGCGCGGGGTGCACGGAACCCGCGATGCGGCAGTCCGGGCACATCGAGCCGCCGGCGGCCACGTTGAACGCGGCGTGCGGGCCGGGCAGGCCGCAGCGGGCGCACTCGGTGATGGCGGGCGCCCAGCCGGCGTAGGCCATGGCCCGCAGGAAAAACGCGTCGAGGACGAGGGAGGCGTCGCGTTCACCGCCCGCGAGCGCACGCAACGCGCCCACGACCAGCAGGTACAGCTTGAGGACCGGCTCGCCCTCTTCGGCCGAGAGCCGGTCGGCGGTCTCCGCGATCGCGCTCGCCGCGGTGTAGCGCTGGTAGTCGGCGACCAGCGGCAGCGCGAACGCGTCCACGGTCTCGACCTGGGTGATCACGTCGAGCGTGCGGCCGGTGTAGAACTGCACGTCCACGTGCCCGAAGGGCTCCAGCCGGGCCCCGAACCGCGACGAGGTGCGGCGCACGCCCTTGGCCACGGCACGGACCTTCCCGTGCCGGCGGGTCAGCAGGGTGACGATCCGGTCGGCCTCACCCAGCTTGTGCGTGCGCAGCACCACTCCGGTATCGCGGTAGAGGTTCACCACCCCGACATCGTCCCACTTCCGGGCGATGCCGGGGCGGAGACACCCTGGTTCAGCGCGTCAGCAGCCGTAGTAGCCGGTGCAGTACGTGGAGACCGTGGTCGCCGCGACGATCCCGATGATGAGGAACGTGATCGCGAGGGCGTAGCCGATGCCGCCGATGATCGTGGCGATCAGGCACAGCGTCTTCGTGGTCTGCGACGCCTGCTGGGCCATCGCGTAGTTGCCCTGCATCTTGAAGGTACGGACCTCGTTGGACTTCATGATCGCGAAGATCGCGAGGATCCACATCAGGAAGATGCAGCCGATCGCCCAGCCCTTGTACTCCTTGATGGCGTTGATGTCGCCGCCCGGCGGCATCCCCATGCCGGGGCCGTAGCCGGGCTGCCCGAACGGCGCCTGCTGACCGTACTGACCCTGCTGGCCGTACTGACCCTGCTGGCCGTACTGGCCTGGCTGGCCATACGGCGTCGGCATCGGGCCGGACGGCTGCTGGCCGTAGGGCGGCTGCGGCTGACCGTACGGATTGGTCATGACTGGTTCCCCAAACTCCTCGTGCTTCCGGCGAGCTCCCCCCGCCGCGGGTCTTGGTCCGCGCCCCTGCCCGATCGAAGTCGTGGCCCGGCGCTGTCGATCAGTGCAGTGGCTTCTCGGGTCAATGCTGCGACGGCTGGCCGAACTCGCCCGGCTGGATCTTCTGCGTCTCTTCGGGCTGCGCCGGCGCTTCCGCGACCGGCGAACCCGGCTGCAGCAGCTGCGTGCGCTCGGCTCCGTCGAACGCACCGCTCTCGGGCTGTGCGGCGCCGCCAGACTTGAGCATCTGCGTGGGCTCGGCCTGCTCGAACGCAGTCGCGCCGGGCGCCTCGGCGCCCGGCTGCGCGAACCCGCCGCTGACCGGGGCACCCGGCTGGCCGAAGCCACCCGACGGCGCCTGACCCGGCTGGGCGGGCTGACCGAAACCGCCGGCGGCCGGCTGACCCGGCTGACCGAAGCCGGGCTGCGCACCGAACCCGCTCGGCTGCTGCCCGAACCCGGCGGGCTGCTGGGCGAACCCGCCCGGCTGCTGCCCGGCGGGCGGGAACCCGCCGCCGAAGGGCTGCTGCTGACCGAAGCCCGGCTGCCCGAACTGGCCCGCGGGCGCGGCGTCGGCGGGCACCACGATCGTGCTGACGACCTTGTCGGAGAACGTCTGGGACTTGTCGTCCCACAGCGGCCACAGGTACCCGAGGCCGCAGAGGAAGCCGTCGAGGACGTGCGCGAGGTCGCGCAGGAACGCCATGCCGGCGCCGATGGGCTGGCCGGTGGCCTCGCCGATGAGCTTGATCCCGACGATCCGCTTGCCCATCGACTGGCCGGTGTTGCCCGCGGTGATCCAGCGGTTGTAGATCGTCCAGCCGAGGTTGCCGAGGATCGCGAGGCCGTAGATGATGCTGCCGGCCGTCGGCGAGGCGATCATGACGAGCAGGGCGATGATGATGGCGGCGAGGAACGGCCCGAAGTCGATCAGGTAGGCGCCGGCGCGCTGGCCCCAGTTCGCGTAGGCGCCGCCGGGCGGGCCGTACGGGTTCGGCTGACCGAACCCATTGGGCTGCCCGAACGCGGGCGGCTGGCCGAAACCACCGGCGGGCGGTTGCCCGAAACCGGGCTGCCCGAAGCCCGGCTGGCCCTGCGCGTCCGGCTGCCCGAAGCCCGGCTGCGCCTGACCCGGCTGCCCGAAACCGGGCTGTTGCCCGAAACCGCCGGGTTGCTGGGGGAACCCGCCCGAAGGCGGTTGCTGGCCGAAGCCGCCGGGTGTTCCGAACGGCTGCTGCCCTGGACCAGGTTGTCCGAAGGGCTGCTGGCCCTGCGGCTGCCCCATGGGCCGGCCGTAGGGATCGGTCATCGTGTTCTCCCCCTCGCTCGTCCTGACCCGCGCGCGGTGGCACGCGAGAACCGGCCGAGTCCGATGAGGACGGGCCGGTGCGCGGGAGCGTACCCGGTCCGGACGAGGTCGGCCCAGGTAGGCGTCCGCACCGGGTGGCGACTCGAAACCCGTACGACGAACGGGAAGCGAAGACGGTTCCGGCAGAAGGGAAACTCAGACCGACAAACCGGTGAACGGCGCGAAAGGCAGGTTCCGCACCACGAACCAGATCGCGAACACCACCGCCACCACGAGCGGCGTGCGGCGCCAGTGCAGCCACGACCGTACGGCCCGCCCGCGCAGCCGCCCGACGGTCCACGCGACACCGCTCCACACGAACAGCGCCACGAACACGAGCGCCACCGCGTTGTAGTGCACGGCGCCGGCGAGGTCGCCGTGCATGAGGCTGTAGGCCATCCGCATGCCGCCGCAACCCGGACAGTCGATACCGAAGAGGAACTTGGTGGGACACACCGGCAACGGCCCGCCCGGCGTCGTCGGATCACCGAGCCATACGACGGCGCAGCACACGCCGAGCCCCGCGACCACGGCCGCCGGCCCGGCCAGCGCCCGCGCCGTGGCTCGCGCGCCGCGCGCCGGGATTCCCGTGTAGACGGTGCTCATGAGGACCAGAACCCGGCGGACGTGCCCGCGATCAGGAACACGAACAGCACCACCAGCAGGTACGCCACGATGCCGATGGGAATCGCCAGCGCCGACCACATGGCCCACTTGCCCGCCTGGTCCGCGGCGTGCTGCGCTTCGGCGAAGCGGCCCTGGTACCACAGGGAGTTGACCTCATTGGCCTTCACGATGGAGACGATCCCGAGCGGCAGGCAGCAGAAGATCGTGGTGAGGATCCCCCACACGAGCCGGTTGTCCGGCGGTGGCGGGAAGTTCGGCTGCGGGCCGCCGTAGTAGTACGGGCCGCCGGGAGGCGGCGGGTACTGCCCGCCTGGTGGCGGGTACGGGCCGGTCATTGCGTCCCCCTGCTGTCCGTAGTGTGCTGAGGGTGCTGACGCTACCTCCCGCGGCCGTCGCTCAAAAGCCGAGGCGGCGCAGCTGCTTCGGGTCGCGCTGCCAGTCCTTGGCCACCTTGATGTGCAGGTCGAGGTACACCTTCGAACCCAGCAGCCCCTCGATCTGCTTGCGGGCCGCGGCTCCGACCTCACGCAGGCGTTCACCCTTGTGCCCGAGGATGATGCCCTTCTGGCTGGGGCGCTCCACGTAGAGGAACGCGTGCACGTCCACGAGGTCGTCGCGGCCTTCGCGCGGCAGCATCTCTTCCACCGTCACGGCGATGGAGTGCGGCAGCTCGTCGCGCACGCCTTCGAGCGCGGCCTCGCGGATCAGCTCGGCCACGAGCGTCATCTCGGGCTCGTCGGTGAGCTCGCCGCCCGGGTAGAGCTGCGGGCCCTCCGGCAGCCGCGCCACGAGCAGGTCGGCCACCGTCTGCACCTGGAAACCGTCCACAGCGGACACCGGCACGAGGTCGGCGAACTCCATCACGCCCTGCAGCGCCAGCAGTTGCTCGGCCACCTGCTCGGGTTTCACCAGGTCGGTCTTGGTCACCACGCCGATCACGGGCGTGCGCCGCGCGATCTTCGTCAGCTCCGCGGCGATGAACTTGTCACCGGGGCCGATCTTTTCGTTGGCGGGCACGCAGAACCCGACGACGTCCACTTCGGACCACGTCTCGTGCACCACGTCGTTGAGCCGCTGCCCGAGCAGCGTGCGCGGGCGGTGCAGGCCGGGCGTGTCGATGATGACCAGCTGTGCGTCCTCGCGGTGCACGATGCCGCGGATCGCGTGCCGGGTCGTCTGCGGCTTGCTGGAGGTGATGGCGACCTTCGAGCCCACGAGCGCGTTCGTGAGCGTCGACTTGCCCGCGTTGGGCCTCCCGACGAAGCACGCGAAGCCGGAGCGGTGCGCGTCGGCCATCAGCGCAGCACCTCGACGACGTCGCCCTTCGGGTCGGCCAGGATGATCGGCGCGGTCTTCGCGACGTCGCGCACGGCGTACACCGAGGCCTCCTGCACCAGCGCGTCACCCGTCACCACGGCCGCCGCCTCGAGCCCTTCGGCACCGCTCGACAGCGCGGCGGCCACCGCGGCCTGCACGGCCGTGAGCTTGAAGGAGGGCTGGTCGACGGTCACCGCGGTGTACGTCCGGCCGTCGGTGTCGCGCACGGCCGCGCCCTCCTCGGCGCCGACGCGGGCGCGCGACGACCGGGCCAGCGTGACGAGCTTCTGGTCCTCGGCGTCGAGGTCAGGCATGTTCGACTCTCCTGTCGCGTTCTTCGGGCTGGGGCACCCGGGTGCGCCGGCGGGTGCCGGACTCGGTCACGGCGTCCGCGTCGGCCGGGTGGACGACGACCGACGTGATCCGCATGCGGCCCCGGCGGTCCTTGCCCCCTTCGGCGAACAGCCGAAGACCGGCGACCTCGGCTTCGGCCCCCGGAAGGGGGACCCTACCCAGTCGTTCCGCGAGCAGCCCGCCCACGGTCTCCACGTCGTGGTCTTCGAGGTCGATGCCGAAGAGCTCACCGAGGTCGTCGACGCTCAGGCGCGACGACACGCGCACCGCGCCGCCCTCGAGCTCCTCGACGTCGGGCCGCTCGTCGGTGTCGGACTCGTCGGTGATCTCGCCGACGATCTCCTCGAGGATGTCCTCGATGGTCAGCAGGCCCGCGGTGCCGCCGTACTCGTCGACCGCGATCGCCACGTGGTTGTGGGTGAGCTGCATCTCCTTGAGCAAGTCGTCGAGCCGCTTGGAGTCGGGCACGAAGCTCGCCGGGTTCATCACCTGGTCCACGACCGTGCTCGGCCCGTCCGGGTCCATGTACGCCGGCATCAGGTCCTTGATGTTGACCACGCCGACGATGTCGTCCACGGATTCGTCGATCACCGGCACGCGCGTGAACCCGGTGCGCAACGCGAGCGCGAGCGCCTGGCGCACGGTCTTGGTGCGCTCGATCCACACGATCTCGGTACGCGGAACCATGACCTCGCGCGCCACCGTGTCGCCCAGCTCGAACACCGAGTGGATCATCTCGCGCTCGGAGTCCTCGACCACGCCGCGTTCCTGCGCGAGGTCGACCAGCTCGCGCAGCTCGACTTCGGAGGTGAACGGGCCTTCGCGGAAGCCCTGACCGGGGGTGATCGCGTTACCGATCACGATCAGCAGCCGCGAGAGCGGGCCGAGGATCGACCCGAGGACCCGCACGGGCCCGGCGACGATCGTGCCGACGCGGTACGGGTGCTGGCGGCCGATGGTGCGCGGGCCGACGCCGATGAGCACGTAGCTCACCACCACCATCACCACGGCGGAAACGAGCACGGCGAGCCACAGCTTGCCGAACCAGGCGAGGAACGACACGGTGACGAGCACCGTGGCCGTGAGCTCGCAGCCGAGGCGCAGCAGCAGGAGCAGGTTGATGTGGCGGCGGCGTTCGGCGACGACGGCGGCGAGCTGGCGCGCGCCGGCCCGGCCGATGCGCACGAGCCCTTCGGTGCGGGCCTGTGAGACGGTGCTGACGGCCGCGTCGGCGGCCGCGAACACCCCGGCCAGCAGCACGAGCGCCACCGCGACGACAAGCTGTGCCGTGGGACTGCCCATGATCGCTGCCTAGGGGGTTTCCTCGACCGGTTTCGGCGCCGCGGGCGCGGCCGACGCGTCGAGGCCCGCGATGCCGAGCACGCGGTCGTCGGCGTTGCGCTGCGCGTTCTTCCGGTTCAGCTCGGCCACGGCCGACTGGAACTCCGTCAGGATGCGCTTCTGCAGGCCGAACATCTCGCGTTCCTCGGCCGGTTCGGCGTGGTCGTAGCCGAGCAGGTGCAGCACGCCGTGGACTGTGAGCAGGTGCAGCTCGTCGATCAGCGCGTGGCCCGCGGTCTTCGCCTGGTCTTTCGCGAAGGCCGGGCACAGCACGATGTCGCCGAGCAGCGCCGGCGACGCGTCCGGCGCGTCGGGGCGGCGCGACGAGTCGAGCTCGTCCATGGGGAAGGCCATCACGTCGGTGGGCCCGGGCAGGTCCATCCAGCGTTCGTGCAGGTCTTCCATGACCTCGAGCGTGACGAGCAGGATGGACAGCTCGGCGAGCGGGCTGACCTCCATCTTGTCGAGCGCGTAGCGCGCGGCCGAGACGATCGACGCCTCGTCGACGTCGACGCCCGACTCGTTGGCGATCTCGATGCTCATCGGCGGTTGCCCTTCCAGCCGCCCTGCTGCTGGTCCTGGGCGTCCTGCACTGCCTGCCACTTCTCGTACGCGTCGACGATGTCGCCGACGAGCCGGTGGCGCACCACGTCCTGGCTGGTCAGCTCGGCGAAGTGCAGGTCGTTGACACCGTCGAGGATGTCGCGGACCACCCGCAGGCCGCTCTTCTGGCCGTTGGGCAGGTCGATCTGCGTGATGTCACCGGTGACGACGATCTTCGAGCCCATGCCGAGGCGCGTGAGGAACATCTTCATCTGCTCGGGCGTGGTGTTCTGGGCCTCGTCGAGGATGATGAAGGCGTCGTTCAGCGTGCGCCCGCGCATGTACGCCAGCGGCGCGATCTCGATCGTGCCGGCCTGCATGAGGCGCGGGATCGAGTCGGGTTCGACCATGTCGTGCAGCGCGTCGTAGAGCGGGCGCAGGTACGGGTCGATCTTCTCGTTGAGCGTGCCCGGCAGGTAGCCGAGCCGCTCGCCCGCCTCGACGGCGGGACGGGTCAGCACGATGCGCGTGACCTGCTTGGCCTGCAGCGCCTGCACGGCTTTCGCCATGGCGAGGTACGTCTTGCCGGTACCGGCGGGGCCGATGCCGAAGACGATGGTGTGCTTGTCGATGGCGTCGACGTAGCGCTTCTGATTGAGCGTCTTGGGCCGGATCGTCTTGCCGCGGCGGGAGACGATGTTGAGGCTCAGGACCTCGGCCGGGGACGCGTCGCCGGAGGACAGCATGCCGATGGTGCGGCGCACCGTGTCGGGGCCGACCTGCTGGCCGCCGGTGGCGAGCTGCACGAGGTCGGTGAAGACGCGCTCGGCGAACGCCACGTCGGCGGGCGCGCCGGTGAGGGTCACTTCGTTGCCGCGGACGTGCACGTCGGCGGCGAGGAGCTCCTCGGCGACGCGCAGGTTCTCGTCACGCGAGCCGAGCAGGCTCAGGACGGCGGCTTCGGGGATGGGGAAGCGGGACTGGGCCACGGGGGTGGCGTCCTCGTTCTTCGACTGCGCCGCCTTGCCGGCGGTTGCGTCGGGTCGGGCGGCTCCACCCTGTGCGGTTCCGGCCACGTGGCCTCTGGCCTGCTTTCTGCTGCTTCGCCTGACGGACTTCTGACGTTGCCGATGCTACTTGCTCGCGACTCTCCGCCGCAGGTCGGTTAGGCGTGGCGCCCGAACAACCCGAGGTGCTCGCCGCCCAGCACGTGCGCGTGGACGTGGAACACCGTCTGCCCCGCGTCGCCGTCGGTGTTGAACACCACGCGGTAGCCGGATTCCACGATGCCCTCGAGCTCGGCGACCTTCTTGGCCGCACCGATCACCGCGCTCAGCAGCTCGGGGTCCCCGGCGGCCAGCTCGCCCACGTTGCGGTAGCGCTTCTTCGGCACCACCAGCACGTGCACCTTGGCCTGCGGATTGATGTCCCTGAACGCGAACGTGTTGTCGTCTTCGTAGACAACGTCCGCCGGGATCTCCCCCGCGATGATCCGCTCGAACAACGTCTCCGCATCACTCATGGGCCCACCCTACAAACCCACCCCCGCCCACTCGCCATCAAGCCGCCCGGCTCACCGCCCACGGCCATCGCACCGGAACAGGTCACCACCCACAGTCATCACGCCGCCCGGCTCACCGCCCACGGTCATCACGCCGAGACAGGTCACCGCCCACGGTCAGCCGTGCAGGAATGGTCACCGATGGCACCGTCGGGGATCCGGGGGCTCGGCCCCCGGGCAATACGCGACTCCTCGGATGGCGAAGAAGATCCGAAGGATCTACGAAGACAATCGACCACGAGGAGGCGCCGCGGGGGCGGTGGACCCTGGGGGTCGGCCCACCGCGCCTCCGCGGCTCCGCCGGACCGAGGGGGGAGGTGCCCGGCGGGGTCTTTTGGGTACGCGCGACCAGGTTACCCACCCAGTAGCGCGCCCAAACGTTTGGATTCCCAGCGTCGTGTTGCGCGTTGGTGACGAGCGTAGCTGCCCGGAGTGTGATCGCGCCATGACTCGCCGCAAAATGTGGCCGCATTCGTGTCCCGGGGCTACTTCCAGCGGCCGGTCAGCGCACCTAGGGCGCCGAGGGCGACGGCGGCCGCGGTGGAGGTGCGGAGCACGGTCGGGCCGAGGCGGACGGTGGTGGCGCCCGCGGCTTCGAGCGTGCTGAGCTCGTCGTCGGTGATGCCGCCTTCGGGGCCGACGACGAGGAGGATGTCACCGGTGTCCGGGAGGTCGATCTCCGTGAGGCGGCTGGTCACGCCGGACTCGAGCACGAGCGTGCGGGACATCGTGGCGGCCAGCTGGGCGAGCTCTCGGGTGCCGGCGGCTTCGATGACGTCGGGCACGTGCGCGCGTCGGGCTTGTTTGGCGGCGGCGCGGGCGGTCGCACGCCAGCGGGCCAGTGCCTTGTCGCCGCGGGTGCCGTCTTCCCAGCGCGCGACGCTGCGGGCGGCGCGCCACGGCACGATCGCGTCGGCGCCGGCCTCGGTGGCGAGTTCCACGGCGAGCTCGCCGCGGTCGCCCTTGACCAGCGCCTGCGCGACGTGGACCCGCAGCGCCGGCGGCTCCTCCGTCCAGTGTTCGACGACCGTCAGGGTGAGGGAGGCGTCTCGCCCGGCGTGCACGGCGTCGACGACGCAGCGCGCCATGGCGCCGGCGCCGTCGGAGAGCACGAGCTGCTCCCCCACGCGCAGCCGGCGCACGGTGGCAGCGTGCCGGGCTTCCTCGCCGTCGAGCACGGCCGAACCGCGGTCGGGCACGGCGGTGGCGAGGAAGACCGGCAGCGTGGTGTCGGGCACGGGTCAGCGGTGCTTCGTGCGCAGCTTGGAGAACAGGCCGCCGTGCTTGCTGCCGTTGGACGCCAGCGTGGGCACCTCTTCACCGCGCTGCTGGGCCAGCTCCACGAGCAGGTCGCGCTGCGCCTCGTCGAGCTTGGTCGGCACCACCACGTCGATGTGCACGTGGAGGTCGCCGCGGCCGTCGACGCGCCCGGACGAGCGCAGCCGCGGCATGCCCTTGCCGGTGAGCACGAGCTCGGTGTTGGGCTGGGTGCCGGGCTCGACGTCGAGCTCGTAGTCGCCGTCGACGAGCGTGCTGATCGGGACGGTCGCGCCGAGCGCCGCCGTGGTCATCGGGATGCGGAAGTTGCAGTGCAACTCGTTGCCCTCACGCACGAACACCTCGTGGGGCAGCTCGTCGATCTCCACGTACAGGTCGCCCGCGGGGCCGCCGCCGGGGCCGACCTCGCCCTGGCCGGAGAGCCGGATGCGCATGCCGTCGCCGACGCCCGGCGGGATCTTCGCCGTCACGTTGCGGCGCGCGCGGATGCGCCCGTCGCCACCGCACTGCCGGCACGGGTCGGGGATGACCTCGCCGAAGCCGCGGCAGACCGGGCACGGGCGGGCCGTGACGACCTGGCCGAGGAACGAGCGCTGCACGGACTGCACCTCGCCGGCGCCGCCGCAGGTGTCGCACGTCTTGGTGGTGGTGCCCTCCGCGGTGCCCGCGCCGCGGCACAGGTCGCAGACCACGGCCGTGTCGACGGTGATTTCGCGGTCGGCGCCGGTGGCGCACTCCTCGAGCGTGAGCGCGAGGCGGATCAGCGCATCGGAGCCCGGCTGCACGCGGCTGCGCGGTCCCCGGCCACGGCCTCCGCCACCACCGCCGGCGGCGCCGAAGAACGCGTCCATGATGTCGCCGAGCCCGCCGAAGCCGGCGAACGGGTCGCCGCCACCGCCGCCGCGCGCGGCCGAGTCCATCGGGTCGCCGCCGAGGTCGACGATCTTGCGTTTCTGCGGGTCGGAGAGCACCTCGTAGGCGGTGGTCACCTCGCCGAACTTGTGCTGCGCGTCCTCCGACGGGTTCACGTCGGGGTGCAGCTCACGGGCCAGCTTGCGGTACGCGCGCTTGATCTCCTGATCCGACGCGTTCTTGGCCACCCCGAGGATCCCGTAGTAGTCCCTCGCCACGTTTTTCTGCCTTCTCCTTCTGCTCTGCCCGGGCCGTCAGCGGCCGGACAGGATCTGCCCCACGTAGTTGGCCACCGCGCGGACGGCCGCGATGGTGCCCGGGTAGTCCATCCGGGTGGGTCCGACGATGCCCATGCCTCCCAGCAGCATGTCGTCCCGGCCGTAGCCGATCGACACGACCGAGGTGCTGCGCATCTGCTCGTCTTCATTTTCCTCGCCGATGAGGACCGTCACCGCACCGGGGTTGCGAGCCGCGGCCAGCAGCTTGAGCACGACCACCTGCTCCTCGAGCGCTTCGAGGACCTGGCGCAGCGAGCCGGGGAAGTCCGCGACGTTGCGGGTGAGGTTGGCCGTGCCGCCCAGCACCAGGCGTTCCTCCGGGTGCTCGACCAGCGACTCGACCAGCACCGTGCAGATGCGGGTGAGGCTGTCGCGCAGCTCCTTCGGCGCCACCTCGGGCAGCTCGGCCACGCGTGCGGCCGCCTCCACGAGCCGGCGTCCGGCGAGCGCGCCGTTGAGCACGGTCCGCAGGCGCAGCACGCTCTCCTCGGTGAGCACGTCGCCGAGGTCGACCGTGCGCTGGTCGACCCGGCCCGAGTCGGTGATGAGCACGAGCATGAGCCGCGCCGGCGTGAGCGGGACCACTTCCAGGTGGCGCACCGCCGCGTTGGTCAGCATCGGGTACTGCACCACCGCGACCTGCCGGGTGAGCTGCGCGAGCAGCCGCACCGACCGGCGCAGCACGTCGTCGAGGTCGGTGCCCGAGTCGAGGAACGTGGTGATCGCCCGCCGCTCGGCCGCCGAGAGTGGCTTGATCTCCGAGAGCTTGTCCACGAACAGCCGGTAGCCCTTGTCCGTGGGGATCCGCCCCGCGCTGGTGTGCGGCTGGGTGATGTACCCCTCTTCCTCGAGCGCGGCCATGTCGTTGCGCACGGTCGCGCTCGACACGCCCAGGTTGTGCCGCTCGACGATCGTCTTGGATCCCACCGGCTCCTGGTTCGAGACGTAGTCGGCCACGATCGCGCGCAGCACCTCGAAGCGACGCTCGTCCGTGTTCGCCACCGGCACCTCCTTGCTTTCGACCCGCTACTCACAACGAGTTTACGGAAGCCTGAGTGCCCGGCGCTCAACCCGGCTCGTGACGTGCTGCGGCGACCCAGCGCGGCCGAAGGTAAAGAATGGCAAACGACCATTAATCCTGGTAAACCGGACAATTCAAAATCTTCGCTTGCTAGGGGAACCGTTAACCGGTTTGCTGCCTCAGAAGAACGTGGTGAATCCCCAAGAGCCGAGGGTAGTCGTGGAAAATAACGGGCGCGCAGCCGAAAACGCTGATATCGCCGAAATCGGGCAGCGAGCCGCGGAGGCCCAGGAGCGTCTCAAGCGCGTCGCCGCCACCGCGACGAGCAACGACGGCGCGGTCACCGTGACGGTCAACACCAGCGGCGCGTTGCAGCAGCTCAGCTTCGGTCCCCGTGCCGAGGAGATCTCGCGCAGCGCCCTCGCCGCGGCCGTCGTCGCCACCGCCCACCGCGCCCAGGCGCAGGCGGCCCAGCAGCTGCACGCCATCATGGCCCCGCTCATCGGCGAAAACAGCGACGCGATGAAATTCCTCGACGAGCAGATTCCGACGCCGGAAGTGCCCGAGGAACAGCCCCCGGCCTCGGCGGATACGCGACAATTCTTCAATCGCGACGAGGACGGATCGGTGCCTCCGCCGCCCCCGGCCCCGCCGGCTCCGGGGATGCGTCCGCCGGCCCCGCCTGCGCCGCCCGCTCGGCCCTCGCGCCCGGCCCGCCCCCCGGCCGACAACTCCGATGACGACGACTACTACAACGGCGGCTCGATCCTGGGGAGGGGCTACTGATGGCCGGCACACAGCAGGTGAACCTCACGGCACTGCAGACGCACAAGGGTGAGGTGCAGGACATCGGGGCGGGGGTGAAGACCGCCGCCGAGGCGACCGCGTCCGCGCAGGCGTTCGGGGACACCTCGTTCGGGCTGGTCGGGCAGGTCTTCGCGCTCCCGCTCCAGGCCTACCTCTCGATCGCGAGCAGTTTCATCGACAAGGTCGCGGCATCCGCCGACGACATCGCCGACAAGCTCCAGCAGGCGCACGACCACTACGACACGCACGAGCAGAACACCAAGGAAAAGGTCACCTCGTTCGGCAAGGAGCTCCCGGCATGACCGAGACGCAGGAGAACCCGCTGGTCGCGACCGCTGAGCCCTCGAACGGGTTCTGGTCGAACACGGGCTCGTCGGACAAAGAGATGAACAACATCAACGCGCAGACCGCCGGCAGCGGCGCGCTCAACGATGTCGCCTCCACGATCACCGACGCCCGCAACGGCGACTGGCTCAACCTGGGCGTCGACGTCGTCACCGACGGCCTCGACATCCTGGGTGCGGCCATCGACCCGCTCGGCACGCTGGCCGCCGCGGGAGTCGGCTGGCTGATCGAGCACATCAGCTTCTTGAAGGACGGCCTGGACAAGCTGGCCGGCAACCCCGAAGAGATCACGGCCAAGGCCGTGACCTGGACCAATGTCTCGAAGCAGCTCACGACGAGCGCCGGCCAGTACGAGCAGGCCGCGTCGAACGTGGCCCCGGAGTTCCAGAGCGCGGGTGGCCAGGCGTACCAGAACATGGCGAAGGGCTACGTCGCCACGCTGCGTGGTGCGGCGGGACAGGCCCAGGCCGCGTCGGTGGCGATGAACGTCGCCGGGGCGCTGGTCGGCACCGAACGCGGCTTGATCCGGGACATGGTCTCGTCGTTCATCGGCAACCTGATCATCAAGGCGCTCGCCGCGCTCGCCTCCTCCTGGTTCACCTTCGGCGGCACCATTGCCGCCTTCATCGCGGACGCGGTCGTCGAAGGCGGCATCCTCGCCGAGAAGATCAGCACCCGGATCGCGCAGGTCGTGGAGAAGCTCGACAAGCTGGCCCAGAGCGCGGGCATGGCGAAGGGCGCCATCGAGGAAGCGGCCAAGATCCTCGACAAGCTCGGCAAGACCGCGGGCAAGATCTCGGACAAGAGCCTCGACGCCGCGGTCAGCATCGAGAAGAAGGCCAACGATCTCAAGGAGACCGGCGCGGCCTGGGACAAGCTCACCGACGCCGAGAAGGCCACGAAGGTCAAGGAGAAGGCCGAGGGTTGGAAGGACGGCGCTGCGGACAAGGTTCCTGGCCACGACTTCCTGCAGACCAAGGTCAAGCCGTACACCGAGCCCGGGCGCAGCTTCCTCAACCCCGAGGAGTGGGAAAAGGCGGGCGGCGACGTCCCGAAGTGGAACAGGGCCGACTCCATCGGCGTGGGCGAAGAGGCACGGCGGCAGGAAAACGAACAGATCGACCGCTCCAAGGAGGCCTCCGAGGCCTACGAGAAGGAGCACGAGAGTAAAGGCGAAGGCGGCGAAAAGCCCGAGGGCGGTGGCGAGTGACCGCCCCGGTCAGCGCGGCGGAGGTCGCCGCGGCCAATCTCGCCGGGCGGCTCCACCCGTCTCAGCGCCACATCGTCCTCAACTTCGGTTTTTGGCTCTGCCTGGTCGTCGGCGGGATCGCGGCTGTGGCGTGCGTGGTGTTGCCGACGGCCACCAACGTGTTCGAAGGGCCGCAGCGCGCCGAGTCGATCGGTGCGTACCCCTTCATCGTGCTGCTCGCTCTCGTGTGCCTGGGGTTGTGCGCCCGCCGCTACCGCGACCTGCACAAGCCACTCGCGGTGGTCACCGGCTGGAGCCACGACTTCGGCAGCTCACCGACGACCGACGCCTACCCGATCGGCTTGCGCTTCGTTGCGGGCAGCGCTCGCACGCTGGCCCGGTGGGAAGTCCGCGTCGGCGGGAAGACCTACCTCACCGACCGCGAAACCTGGGAGAAGATCAAGCCGGAGCAGAACAACACTTTGTGCCTGTACCCGAAGACCAAGCTGATCATCAACGTGATCCCGACGTGAATGCCGAGGAGGCCGAAGCCGACCACTTCAACCGCGAAGGCCGACTGCATCGGCCCAGAACCGGCAGATCGTCAACATCGCCTTCTGGCTCGTGGTGATCGTATTCGTGTTCGGCGCCTTCGCATTGGCCACGCTGCCCTACGGCACCACCGACATCATCGTCGCCGCGGTGGCGATCGGGGTCGGCATGGCGTTGTGTGCCCGGTACTGCCTCTACCGGCGCCCGATCTTGCCTAGCACCCTCCACGCACGAATCCGGCCCGACGAGGACAAGGCGATCGTCCTCATCCCCCACCGCAAGCAGATCGTCAACGTCATTCCCGCCTGAGCAGGCCCTCCAAGGCCGCCGACGAGAGGGCGTCCGCTTCCGATTCGGTCAGCGGCGCGTGTCCGGTGAGGCGGCGGAAGATCAAGGGGCCGAAGAGGATGTCCGTGGCCGTTTCCGCAGAAACCGACGGGGAAGCCAGACCTGCGGCCACCAAGCGTTGCCACAAAACAGAAATAGCCGCCCTCCGACCGTCCAAAAAGAACTCCCGAAAAAACGGGGCGGCCGGAGGGTCGGTGACGCACGCGGCCAGCAGCTGCGCGAAGACCTCCCCCTTCGAACCCGCGTAGAAAGCACTGACCCGCCGCACTTGCTCGACCAAGTCGGCTCGCGGGTCGCCCGAAGACGGCAGCGGCAGGGCATCTGCCATCTCCCGGCCGAATGCTTCCGCGGCCAGAGCCGTGCGGCTGGGCCAGTGCTTGTACAACGTCGCCTTGCTGACCCCGGACCGGGCGCTGATGGCGTCGACCGTGGCGGCCGGGAGGCCGCCCTCGGCGAGCAGGGCGCGCGCCGCCTCGAGCGCGCACGTGTGGGCGCGCGCGCTGCGAGGCGAGAGCACCGGCTCAGCCATGATCTGTCGACACCGAAAGCTCGCGCCAGCGGGAAAGTTCATCCCGGACGAAGTCCAGTTTCGCTTCGACGCGGGCCACGGAGTCGGCGCCCAGCTGGATCCGTAGCGGTGGCGAAGGAGAAGCCACGACAGAAATGATCGCCGACGCCGCCTTGCGCGGGTCGCCAGGCTGGGCGTGGTTGCGGGAATCGGCCGCGGCGCGCATGGAGCCGGCGGTGGTGGCGTAGTCGGCGATCTCCTCGTCCGCCCGGTGCAGGCTCGACGCGTCGAGGAAGTCCGTGCGGAAGAAGCCCGGCTCGACGACCGTCACGTGCACGCCGAGCGGCGCCAGTTCTCCGTGCAGTGCCTCGGAAAGCGCCTCGACGGCGAACTTCGTCGCTCCGTACACGCCCCAGCCCGGGCCGGTCGTGAAGCCACCGACCGAGCTGATGTTCACCACGTGCCCCGAACGCTGGCGCCGCAGCACGGGCAGCACCGCGCGCGTCACCGCGAGCAGGCCGAAGACGTTGGCGTCGAACACCGCGCGCACCGCGGCATCCGACGCCTCCTCCACCGCGCCGAGCAGCCCGCGGCCGGCGTTGTTCACCAGCACGTCGATGCGCCCGAACCGGTCGAGCGCCGCCCCGACGGCTGCCGACGCCTGAGCAGAGTCGGTGACGTCGAGCGCCACCGCCAGGACCGAAGGATCGCCCGGAAACTCCTTCTCCACGGCCGACGCCTGTCGCGCGGTGGCCACCACCTGGTCACCGCGCTCCAGCGCCGCCCGCGCGATCTCGAGGCCGAAACCCCGCGACGCGCCGGTGACGAACCAGACGCTCACCGAGAAGCCGCCGCGCTCAGCGCTGCGAACTCGTCGTCGGTCAGCTCGATCTCGGCCGCCGCCACGTTGTCCTCGAGGTGCTCGACGCTGGAGGTGCCCGGGATCGGCAGCATCACCGGCGAACGCTTGAGCAGCCACGCCAGCGCGAGCTGCGAAGGCGACGCGCCATGCTCATTCGACACCTGCGAAAGCGGGCTGTCCGGACCCGCCAGCGAACCCGTGGCCAGCGGGAACCACGGGATGAACGCGATACTCGCGGCGGTCACGTGGTCCAGCAGCGGCTCCGAGTAGCGGTCGGCCAGGTTGAAGCGGTTCTGGACCGAGACGATCGTGGCCGTCTTCTGGGCCTCGACGAGATCCTCGACCGAGACCTCCGACAGGCCGATGTGCCGGATCTTCCCCTCCGACTGCAGCGTGGCGAGCTCTCCGACCTGGTCCGCGACGGGCACCTTCGGGTCGATGCGGTGCAGCTGCAGCAGGTCGATGCGCTCGAGGCCGAGGTGGCGCAGGTTCAGCTCCACCTGCTGGCGCAGGAACTCGGGCCGGCCGACGGGGATCCACTGGTTCGGCCCCTGCCGCGTGAAACCGGCCTTGGTGGCGATCACCAGGTCGTCGGCGTACGGGTGCAGGGCCTCGCGGATGAGCAGGTCGGCCACGAACGGGCCGTAGGAGTCGGCGGTGTCGATGAGGTTGACCCCGAGCTCGACGGCCCTGCGCAGCACGCGCACGGCCCCCTCCGGGTCACGCGACTCGCCCCACACGCCGGGGCCGGGCAGCTGCATCGCGCCGAACCCGAGCCGCACGACGGGCAGGTCCCCGCCGATCGCGAACGTGCCGGACGACTTCGCGGGCTGTGCTGACATGGAACGTTCTCCTTCAAAAGTGAACTGAACGTACAGTTCACTTTACGCCCGTTCCGGCGAGCCCGCCAACCTGGCCCGGGTGCAGCACCCCGCGAAGCTGCCCCGGACCAGGAGATCAGGTGTTCTTCGGGAAGCCCAGGTTCACCCCGGCGTGCGAGGTGTCCGGCCAGCGCGAGGTGACCACCTTGGTGCGCGTGAAAAAGTGGAAGCCCTCGGGCCCGTACGCGTGGGTGTCGCCGAAGAGCGAGTCCTTCCAGCCGCCGAACGAGTAGTACCCGACCGGCACCGGGATGGGCACGTTCACGCCGACCATGCCCACCTCCACCTCGTTCTGGTAGCGCCGCGCGGCCGCGCCGTCGCCGGTGAAGATCGCGGTGCCGTTGCCGTACGGGCTGGCGTTGACCAGGCCGAGCGCGTCGTCGAAGCTCGTCGCGCGCGCCACCGACAGCACAGGGCCGAAGATCTCGTCGGTGTAGACCGACATCCCGGGTCCGACGCGGTCGAACAACGTCGGGCCGAGCCAGAACCCGTCCCCCGCGATCTCGATCCCCCGGCCGTCCACCACGAGCTCCGCGCCCTCGGCGACACCGGCGTCCACATAGGACGTCACGCGCTGGTGGTGCGCCTTCGTCACGAGGGGACCCATCTCCGACTCGGGTTCGCGGCCGTCGCCGACGCGCAGCCGGGTCATCCGCTCGGTGATCTTCGCGACCAGCTCGTCGCCGACCGGGTCGACGGCCACCACCACCGACACCGCCATGCACCGCTCCCCCGCGGACCCGAATCCCGCCGACACCGCGGCGTCGGCGGCGAGGTCGAGGTCGGCGTCGGGCAGCACGACCATGTGGTTCTTCGCCCCGCCGAGCGCCTGCACGCGCTTGCCGTGGCGGGTGCCCGTCTCATAGACGTAGCGCGCGATCGGGGTGGAGCCGACGAACGAGATCGCCTTGACGTCGCGGTGTTCCAGCAGCCCGTCGACCGCGGCCTTGTCGCCGTGCAGCACGTTGAGCGCGCCCGCGGGCAACCCGGCCTCGGCGAGCAACTCCGCGATGAACAGCGCCGCCGACGGGTCCTTCTCGCTCGGCTTGAGCACCACGGTGTTGCCGCACGCGAGCGCGTTGGGCACGAACCACAGCGGCACCATCGCGGGGAAGTTGAACGGCGAGATCACCCCGACCACGCCCAGCGGCTGCGCGATCGAATACACATCCACGCCGGTGGAGGCGTTCTCGCTGAAGCCGCCCTTCAGCAGCTGCGCGGCGCCGCACGCGTACTCTGCGTTCTCGATGGCCCGCGCAATCTCGCCGGCCGCGTCGGACTCGACCTTGCCGTGTTCGCTCGTGATGATCTTCGCCAGGTCGTGCTTGCGCGCCGACAGCAGCTCGCGGAACGCGAACAGCACGCGCGTGCGCCCGGCCAGCGATGTGCCGCGCCATCCCGGCAACGCGGCCGCGGCAGCCGCCACCGCCTGGTCGACCTCGGTCTGGCCCGCGAAGTCCACCTTCGCCCGAACCTCGCCGGTCGCGGGGTCGTACACGTCGCCGGTGCGCCCGGCCACGCCGGTGTACGGCTTGCCGTCGATCCAGTGGCTGATGCGGTCGGTCACAGCGTCGGCTCCTCGCGTCGGGGGGCGCTTGTCTCTCCCGAGTCTCGGCTCGCGCGCCACGCGGACGCCATCGGCAACGTGTACGGAGTCCCGCGCCCGGCCGTACAGTCTGTGCCTGCCGGTGTGCGAAAGAGGGGCGAGAACCGGATGTACCCGACCGTGTCCGAGGTGCTCGCGCTACCGGCCCTGCGCCAGGGCCGGCCGCACGTCGTGGCGGGCAGCGCGGGGCTCGACCGGCCGGTGCGCTGGGCGCACGTGGCCGAGGTCGCCGACATCGCCCACCTCCTGCGCGGCGGCGAGCTGGTGCTCACCACCGGCGTCGCGCTGCCGGACGACGGCCCGTCGCTCGCCCGTTACGTCGCGGACCTCGCCGAGGTCGGCGTCTCGGGCGTGGTGGTGGAGCTGGTCCGGCATTGGAGCGACCGCCTGCCGAACGCCCTGGTCGAGGCGGCCGAACACCGCGGCCTGCCGCTGATCACGCTCTCCCGCGAGACCCGCTACGTCGCCGTGACCGAGGCCGTGAACGGGCTGATCGTCGACGCCCAGGTGGCCGAGCTGCGCGCGGCCGAGCGGGTGCACGAGACGTTCACCGCGCTCACCGTCGCGGGCGCGGAGCCCGGGGTGGTGCTCGGCGAGGTCACGCGGCTGACCGAGCAGCCGGTGGTGCTGGAGACGCTGGCTCACGAGGTGCTCGCCTACGACGCGGCCGGCACGGATCCCGCCGAGCTGCTCACGGGCTGGCCGGCGCGCTCGCGCGTGGTTCAGCTCGGCGAACGCACGGGTTACCACGCGAATGCGGGCTGGCTCGTGACTGTGGTCGGCGCCCGCGGCCACGACTGGGGCCGGCTGGTACTCGTCTGCGCGGAACCGCCGCCGCACCGCCACCGCGTGGTGGCCGAACGCGCGGCATCGGCGCTGGCCGTGCACCGGCTGGTGGCCCGCGACTCCGACACGCTGGAACGCCTGGCCCACCGGGCGGTGGTCACGGAACTGCTGGCTTCGCCGGCGCCGTCGGTGGAACTGCTCGCGCGGGCGTCGGCGCTGGCCGTGCCGCTGACCGGGCGGCGCCTGATCGGCCTCGCGGTGCGCCCGCGCATCACCGCCACCACGCGGCAGGCACTGTCGACGCCGCTGCTGCTGCGGGAGCTGGCCGAGGCGACGGCGCTGGCCGCGCGGCGGGCGAAGGTGTCGGCGCTCGTCGCGACCGACGAGACGGGCGTACGGGCCCTGCTCGCCCTTTCGCCCGAGGCGCATGCCGACGCCGTGCTGCAGCGGCTGGCCGCCGACATCCACGAGGCCCGCGCGAGCGCGCCCGCCGTGCTCGCCGTCGGCACGACCGTGACGGGGCCGGCCGAGGCCCGGCGGACGCTGGTCGAGGCCGCGCAGGTGGCCGCGGCCGCGTTGAGCGAAGAAACCGAACGGCCGCTGCACCGGCTGCGCGACGTGCGGCTGCGCGGCTTGCTGCACCTGCTGGCCGACGACGAGCGCGTGACGTCCTTCGCCGCGCGCGAGCTGGGGCCGCTGCTGCAGCGCGACGCCGCTTCGGGCAGCCGGCTGGTGCAAGCGCTGCGGCACTACTGCGCCCACGGCGGCAACAAGTCGGCGGCGGCCGTCGCGGCTCACACCTCGCGCACGGCGTACTACCAGCAGCTCGCGCGGATCGAGCAGGTCCTCGGCGTGCGGCTGGAAGACCCGGAGTCGATGTTGTCGCTCTACGTCGCGCTCCTGGCCCACGACCTAACCGGTGACCCCACCCTTTCGGGGGAGGAAAACTCACCCGGACGTGCAGCACAGTGATCAGCTTCCGGCTGCCGATAGCCGAAGTATGGTGTTTTCTTCCTTCGCTCCGATCGCCGCGTGCGTGCTCGGCCTCAGTGGTGTCGCGGCCCCGCAGCTGCCCGCGTCCACGCTCCAGCTGAGCCTGCACGAGACGACGGGCCGCCTCAGCTCGGTTTCGCTCACCTGCGACCCGGCCGGCGGCAGCCACCCCAAGTCCGACGCCGCCTGTGCCACCCTCACGGGCGTCGACGGCGACATCGCCCACATCAAGCCGCGGCTGCAGCGCTGCACGATGATCTACTCGCCGGTCGACGCGGCCGCCTTCGGCACGTGGCACGGCAAGCCCGTCACGTTCCACGCCACGTTCTCGAACAAGTGCGCGGCCGATGCCCAGACCGCGGGCCTCTTTGGCTTCTAGAAACACAGTGGCCTCTAGAAACACAGTCGGCTTCTAGCAGTGTCCCGGCGGCGGTAGCTCGACGTCGAGCGCCCTGGCCCGGCTGAGGTTCCAGCCGGGCCAGCTGTCGTCGTCCAGCCGCAGCAGCATCGGCCCCAGCACGCAGTCGGCGTCCGGCAGCCGTTCGGCGACCACGGGGAAGATGTCGGTGGAGAACCCGCGCAGGTAGGCCAGGTCGAGCGATTTCCCGTGCTGCGCGCGGTCGATGTTCGCGCCCGCGATGAGCGCTTCCGGGTTCGCGACGGCGAGGGCCAGCAGCGCGCCGGCGGCCGTCGCGATGGCCGCGCGCGGCAACCAGGACGAGCGCAGGGTGACCAGCGCCGCCCCGACGAGCAGGAACAGGCAGCCGAGCCAGAGCTCGCAGACCTCCACGAGCAGCCGCAGCACGGTGAAGCCGTAGGCCTGCTGGTACGTCCACATGCGACTGAGCGCCGACACCACGAGCACGAGGCTCAGCGCCGCCAGCGCACCGAGCAACACCCGCTGCCGCAACCGTTCCGCGGCCGTCTCCCGCGGCGCCCAGCGCAACGCCAGCGCAATGATGCCCAACGTGAGCACCGTGCACGCGCACAGCTGCCAGAAGCCGCCGCGAGCGTATTCGGCCGAGGTGAGGCCACCGGTGCGCAGCACGTAGTCCGTGCCACCGAACAACTCCACGAGCCGGACCACGACGTAGGCGGCGAACAGCACCACCAGCGTCACGAGCGGGACCGTCCACAGGAGACTGTCACCCTGGGCTTTGCGGGTGCCGTCGATCGCCCGGCGCGGTGGCGCGGCCAGCACGTAGTACGCCCCCGCCGTGCCGAACGCGCCGGCGCAGAACAGGAATCCCCACTGCACGGCCGAATCCGCGCGCAGATCGGGCACGAGCGCCCCGACGAAGTGCGCGAACGTCGCGTCCGCGCTCGTCAGCAACGGCAGGAACACCGCCAGCACCGCGGCCGCGCCGAGCGTGGCCCCCAGCACCCGGCCGCGCTGCGTCCCCCGGCCCCTCAGCCCGCGCGCCACCCACGGGATCGCGTGGAACGCCTCCAGCGGCAAGGCGAGCGCGTCGTAGAGCGCCGAGTTGACCGACCGCGGCCCCAACACCGCCAGCGACCCGGCCACCAACGCGGCCACGACGCACAACCCGAACAGCCACTCCGACGCCCGCAGCGCCCCGACCGCCACCAGCGCGAGCGCCAGCGCCGCCCATGCGACGCTCGCCCGCCGGGTCGTCTTCTCCGCCCGCGCGCGGCGATCCACGAACACGATCAACGCCGTCACCACCAGCGCCGCCAGCAGCCACCCGATCCCGGGCCGGTCCAATGGCACCAACGTCGCGGTCACCACGCCGGCCACCGCGACGGCCGGCAACACCCCGGCCACCATCGGCACCACCGCCGACTTCGGCACGGGCCGCACCAGCACCGGCGTGAACGGCTCGGCGACGGCGACGCCACCGCCCGCGTCCGTGGCGGGTGGGGCAGCCCCCTCGCCTGCCCCACCCACCGCGTTCTCCGGCGGTACCGCGTGGGCCGGTCTCGGCTTTTCCTCGGTCACGAAACAGCCTCCGTGTTCGCGTTGGCAAATCATCGAGCGTGGCAGCTCCCCCACCGGGAAGCACCAGGAAGATCAGGTCGGCAAGGTCACGCGGATCCGGCACCCCGGCGCCATGCCGGGTACGACGTCGGCCGGGGGTTCGACGACGGCGATGGTCCCGCCGTGCAGCTCCACAACCCAGCGCGCAATGGCCAGGCCGAGTCCGGTCCCACCGCCACCGGCGCGTTCACCGCGGGTGAAGCGTTCGAAGACGCGGTCGCGGTCGGCGGCGGGGATGCCGGGGCCTTCGTCGCGGACCTCGATGCGGGTCTCCCCCGCGTTCACGACGGCGCGGACCTCCACCGAACCACCCGCGGGACCGTGCCGGGCGGCGTTCTCCAGCAAATTCACCACGACCTGGTACAGCCGCTCGCGATCCACCCGCACACACGCGCCCGGGGGCGACACGGACACGTCGAAGCGCACCCCGCGCCCCGCCGCCGCGGCCATGGCCTCCGCCTCGGCGGCGACCTCGGCCAGCAGCTCCTCCAGGTTCACGCGCGAAACGTCCAGCGACAACGTGCCGGCGTCGATGCGCGAGAGGTCCAGCAGCTCGGTGACGAGCCGGCCCAGCCGTTCGCTCTGGTGCAGGGCCGTGCGCAGCGTCGCGGCGTCGGGCGAGGAAACGCCGTCGACGAGGTTCTCCAGCACGCCGCTCAACGCGGTGATGGGCGTGCGCAGCTCGTGCGAGACGTTCGCGATCAGCTCGCGCCGCTGCTGGTCCGCGGTCGCGAGGTCGGCGGCCATCTGGTTGAACGCCTGGGCGAGCGACCCGACCTCGTCGCGGGCCGTCGCGCGGATGCGGCGCGTGTAGTCACCCTTCGCCATCGCGCGGGCCGCCGCGGTCATCTCGCGCAGCGGCCGCGTCATGCCGTGGGCCAGGATCTGCGACGTGACCAGCGCGATGAACATGGCCGTGATCGTGGTCGCGGGCGGCAGCCAGCCGATGCGGGACCAGAAGAAGAGAAACGCGATCGCCCCCGCGGCCAGCATGAGAATCGCCAGCTTGAGCTTGATCGACCGGATCGGGTCGAGCGGCCGCGGCAGGAAGTCGACGGCCTTCGACAGCAGCGCCTTCACGCCGGCACCTCCAACGCGTACCCGACCCCGTGGACAGTGCGGATGAGGTCCGCGCCGAGCTTGCGCCGCAGTGCCTTGATGTGGCTGTCGACCGCGCGCGTGCCGGCGCCGCCCGTCGGCACGTCCCAGTCCCACACCTCGCTGAGCAGCCGTTCCCGTGGCTGGACCGCTCGTGGCCGCCGCGCGAAGTGCACCAGCAGGTCGAACTCGATGGGCGTGAGCTGCGCGGGCACGCCGGCACGGGCCACCCGGCGCTGGTCGATGTCGATCTCCAGGTCGCCCAGCACGATCCGTTCCGGGGCCGTGACCTGCGCCGACCGTTCCACCCGCCGGAGCAGCGCGCTCACGCGGGCGCTGAGCACGCGCATCGAGAACGGCTTGGTCAGGTAGTCGTCGGCACCCACGCCGAGGCCCACGAGCAGGTCGGTCTCGTCGGCGCGCGCGGTGAGCATGAGCACCGGCACCAGCCGCCGCGCCTGGATCCGGCGGCAGACCTCGAGCCCGTCGAACCCCGGCAGCATCACGTCGAGCACCACGAGGTCCGGGCCGAACTCGGCTTCGCCCGCCACCGCGGCCGGACCGTCGTGGGCCACGTCCACGGTGAACCCCTCGGCCCGCAGCCGGGCCGCGATCGACGCGGCGATCGTGAGGTCGTCCTCGACGACCAGCACCCGCCGTCCCCCTTTGTCCATGCCGCTGACTCTAGGGAAGCAGCGTGGAGGCCATCCGGGCGAGCTGTGGAGATCTTGTGGAGAACTCCCGTCGTGTTTCGGTCACTTTGCACCGAAGATACGAGCAAATTGTGACGCACGTCATGCACTGCCGGGCGGCGAAGCGCAATCGACAGTCTGCGCCGAGCGCACGCGAAGAGTGAACAGTCTGCCTCTGCCACGTGCCCTCGACCGGCGCGCAGGATTCCGCAATGGAGCCGACGACACGCGAACACGCCGACGGCCGCGTGGACCTCGCCGATGTGCGATCCCTCGCGGGCAGCCGGTTCTTCAACGAGGAACTGGCCCCCGTCCCCGTCTCCAAACGCACCTGGACCACGTACAACTACTTCGCGCTCTGGATGGGGATGGCGCACAACATCCCCAGCTACGCCCTGGCCGCGTCGCTCATCGCGCTCGGCATGAACTGGGTCCAGGCGCTCATCACGATCACCATCGGCAACATCGTGGTGCTCGCGCCGATGCTGCTCAACAGCCACGCCGGCACGAAGTACGGCATCCCGTTCCCGGTGTTCGCCCGCGCGTTCTACGGCCTGCGTGGCGCGAACCTGGCCGCGCTGCTGCGCGCGTTCATCGCGTGCGGCTGGTTCGGCATCCAGACGTGGGTGGGTGGCGAGGCGATCTACGTGATCATCGGGCGCCTGGCCGGTTCCGGCTGGCGCGACGCGACGGTGGTGTGGGGCCAGCACTGGACGCTGTGGCTGAGCTTCGCCGTGTTCTGGATCGTGCAGATGCTGATCATCTGGCGCGGCATGGATGCGGTGCGCAAGTTCGAGAACTGGACGGCGCCGCTCGTGTCGGTCGGGTTCCTCATCCTGCTCGGCTACGTGCTCGTCAAGGCCGGTGGCCTCGGCCCGATCCTCGAAGACGGCGGCAAGCTCGGCTGGGGCGCGGACTTCTGGAAGGTGTTCGCGCCGTCGCTCATGGCGATGATCGCGTTCTGGTCCACCCTCTCGCTCAACATGCCGGACTTCACGCGCTTCGGCGGCAGCCAGCGCAAGCAGGTGCGCGGGCAGATCCTGGGCCTGCCGACCACGATGACGTTCATCGCGATCGTCGCGATCCTCACGACGTCGGGCGGGCACGTGCTCTACGGCGAGGACATCTGGGACCCCGCGCAGCTCGCCGACCGCTTCTCGAGCCCGGTCGTGGTGGTCGTGGCGCTGGTGGCGCTGGTGCTGGCCACGATCTCGGCGAACCTGGCGGCCAACGTCGTGAGCCCGTCCTACGACTTCTCCAACGCCTTCCCGAAGCGCATCACCTTCGCGATCGGCGGCCTGATCACGGGCATCCTCGGCATCGCGATCCAGCCGTGGCGGCTCTACTCCGACCCGAGCATCTACATCTTCGCGTGGCTCGGGTTCTACGGCGGCCTGCTCGGCGCCGTCGCCGGTGTGCTCGTGGCCGGCTACTGGGTGGTCAACCGGACGCGGCTTCGGCTGCGCGACCTCTACACCCGCGACGGGATCTACTGGTTCCGCGGCGGCTGGAACTGGCGTGCCCTCGTCGCGACGCTGGTGGGCGCGGTGCTCGCCGTCGGCGGAGCCTACGGCGGGCCGTTCCCCGCGGACGGTCTCATCCCGTTCCTCAAACCGCTCTACGACTACAACTGGGCGATCGGCTTCGCCAGCGCATTCCTCGTGTACGTGCTGCTCGCCCTGCCCGCGAAGAAGAAGGAGGAGACAAGTGAGCGACCTGGTTCGAGCCGCATTGATCCAGCAGCGGTGGACGGGTGACAAGGACTCGATGATCGCGAACGCCGTCGACGCCATCGGCAAGGCGGCCTCGCAGGGCGCCCAGGTCGTGTGTCTGCAGGAGCTGTTCTACGGCCCGTACTTCTGCCAGATCCAGGACGCCGACTACTACTCCTACACCGAGGGCATCCCCGACGGGCCGACCACGAAGCTCATGCAGGAAGTGGCCGAGCGCCACGGCGTGGTGCTGGTGGTGCCGATGTACGAGCAGGAGCAGCCGGGCGTCTACTACAACACCGCGGCGGTGATCGACGCGGACGGCAAGTACCTCGGCAAGCACCGCAAGAACCACATCCCGCAGGTGAAGGGGTTCTGGGAGAAGTTCTACTTCCGGCCCGGGAACATGGGCTACCCGGTGTTCGACACGGCGGTGGGCCGTATCGGCGTCTACATCTGCTACGAGCGCCACTTCCCCGAGGGCTGGCGCGCGCTGGGCCTGGCGGGGGCGAAGATCGTGTTCAACCCGTCGGCGACCAGCCGGGGCCTGTCGGAGTACCTGTGGCGACTGGAGCAGCCGGCGGCCGCGGTGGCGAACGAGTACTACGTGGGCACGATCAACCGCGTCGGCGTGGAACCCCTGGGCGACAACGACTTCTACGGCCAGTCGTACTTCGCGGACCCGCGCGGGCAGCTCGTGGGCGACGCCGCTTCGGACACCGAGGAGGAGATCGTGGTACGCGACCTCGACATGGGCCACCTCGCCGAGGTGCGTGACCTGTGGGCGTTCTACCGCGACCGCCGCCCGGACAGCTACGGCCCGCTGACGGAGGCCTGATGACCACGCTCATCAAGGGAGGCCAGGTCGTCTCGCCGTCGGGCGCCGTGCTCGCCGACGTGCTGGTGGACGGCGAGCGCATCGCCGCCGTCGCCGCGCCCGGCGTGCTCAGCGCCGACGAGACGATCGACGCCACCGGCAAATACGTGCTGCCCGGCGGGATCGACGCGCACACGCACATGGAGATGCCGTTCGGCGGCACGCACTCGGTGGACACGTTCGAGACCGGCACCACCGCCGCGGCGTGGGGCGGGACGACCACGATCATCGACTTCGCCGTGCAGGCCAAGGGCACGTCGTTGCAGTCCACGCTGGACAAGTGGCACTCGAAGGCCGACGGCAACTGCGCGATCGACTACGGGTTCCACATGATCATGTCGGACGTGAACGACTCCACACTGAAGGAAATGCAGTCCTGCGTGGACGCAGGCGTCGGATCGTTCAAGATGTTCATGGCCTACCCGGGCGTGTTCTACTCGACCGACGGCGAGATCCTGCTCGCGATGCAGCAGGCGCGTGAGATCGGCGCGACGATCATGATGCACGCGGAGAACGGCATCGCGATCGACCAGCTGGCCGCGCAGGCGGTGGCGTCCGGCAACGTCGACCCGTTGCAGCACGGCCTCACGCGGCCGCCGCAGCTGGAGGCCGAGGCGACGTCGCGGGCCATCACGCTCGCGGCCGTGACGGGCGCCCCGCTCTACATCGTGCACCTCTCGGCGTCGCAAGCGCTTGCGGCCGTGGCGGAGGCGCGCAGCGACGGGCAGAACGTGTTCGCCGAGACGTGCCCGCAGTACCTGTACCTGTCGATCGAGGACCTGGCGCGGCCGGGTTTCGAGGGCGCGAAGTTCGTGGCGTCGCCGCCGTTGCGGGACAAGTCGCACCAGGCGGACCTGTGGCGCGGGCTGCGGACCAACGACCTGTCGGTGGTTTCCACGGACCACTGCCCGTTCTGCTTCAAGGACCAGAAGGAGCTCGGCCGCGACGACTTCCGCGCCATCCCCAACGGGATGCCGGGCGTCGAGCATCGGATGGACCTGTTGCACCAGGGCGTGGTCGCGGGCGAGATCACGCTGGGCCGCTGGGTCGAGACGTGCTCGGCGACGCCGGCGCGGATGTTCGGGCTGTATCCGCGCAAGGGCGTGATCGCGGCGGGGTCGGACGCGGACATCGTGATCTACGACCCCGCGGCGACGCAGACGTTGTCGGCTTCGACGCACCACATGAATGTGGATTACTCGGCGTACGAAGGGTTTTCGCTGGCCGGGAAGGTCCACACTGTCCTGTCGCGGGGCCGGGTCGTGGTGTCGCCGGCCGGGTTCAGCGGCTCGGCCGGGCACGGGAAGTTCCTGTCGCGCGGACTCAACCAATACTTGAGCTGAGGGTCGGATGGATTTCGGGATCGTGCTGCAGACGGACCCGCCGGCGTCGGACGTCGTGCGGCTGATGAAGGCCGCGGAGGACCAGGGGTTCCGGTACGGCTGGACGTTCGACTCGTGCGTGCTGTGGCAGGAACCGTTCGTGATCTACTCGCGGATCCTGGCGGAGACGTCGTCGCTGGTGGTGGGTCCGATGGTCACCTCGCCGGCCACGCGCGACTGGTCGGTGATGGCGTCGACCTTCGCCACGCTCAACGACATGTACGGCAACCGCACGGTGTGCGGCATCGGCCGCGGCGACTCGGCGCACCGGGTCGTCGGCAACCCACCGTCCACTTTGGCCACGGTGCGCGACTGCATGCGCGTGGTGCGCGACCTCGCCGAGGGGCGCGAGGTCACGATGAACGACACGGCCGTGCGGATTCCGTGGATCCGCAACGGGCGGTTGGAGATGTGGATGGCCGGCTACGGGCCGAAGGCGCTGAAGACCGTGGGCGAGCACGCCGACGGCTTCATCCTGCAATGCGCCGACCCGGCCATCGCGCGCTGGACGATCGGCGCGGTGCGTGAGGCCGCGCGCGCCGCCGGGCGCGATCCGGGTGGCATCACGATCTGCTTGGCCGCGCCCGCGTACGTCGGCGAAGACCTCGCCCACCAGCGCGAGCAGCTGCGCTGGTTCGGTGGCATGGTCGGCAACCACGTCGCGGACCTCGTCGCGCGCTACGGCGATTCCGGCCCGGTGCCGCACGAGCTCACCGACTACATCCGCGCCCGCACCGGCTACGACTACAGCCACCACGGCCGCGCCGGCAACCCGTCCACCGACTTCGTGCCGGACGAGATCGTCGACCGGTTCTGCCTGCTCGGGCCCGCCCCCGCGCACATCGCGCGCCTGCAAGAGCTCGCGGAGCTGGGCGTGAACCAGTTCGCCCTGTACCTGATGCACGACGAACGCGAGAAGACGCTCGCCGCGTACGGCGGGCAGATAGTCGGCGAGCTCACGGCTTAGTACTGCAACGGCAGTTAGGTAAGTGGGTAGCCGCGTCGTTTGTAGTGGCTGAGGCGGGCTTGGTGTTGTCGTCGGCGCCGGAAGTGGGACCATGCCCAGACGTGGTCGGCGGCGTCGGTGACACGCAGGATCAGTTTGGTGAGTAAACGTCGGATCTCGGGTAGCGTGAATCCGATCATGCCTAGCTCGGTGGCACCGGTTCCCCTTTTAAGGCAAGGGATCGGGAGACAGCGAGCCAGGCGTGGGCAAGCATGGACAGGGTGATGTGGGCATACCAGGCTCGCCAGGACCGGGCCTGGTAGTGATCGAGGCCGGCTTCGTTTTTGGCCTGCTGGAAACACTCCTCGATCCGCCAGCGTGCCCCGGCGATCCAGGCCAGGTTTAGCAGCGTGGCGCGGCGAGGCCCGTAGCAGACGTAGTAGGCGACCTCGGTCGGGTCTGAGAGTGAGCGGCGGGCGAGCAGCCAGTGTCCGCGCCCGGGCTGCCAGCCGATCCGGATCGCTACCCGTGCCCAGGCGTACTCGCGGGGCCCGTGCGCCCCGGCGCCGACCGACAGCCGCCGCCACGCCCGGGCAGGCAGATCTGCGATGAGCTCGTCGGCTCGGGCTTCTCGACCGTCGGTGGCGACCAGGATGTCGTTGACCTTGGTGGCCAGCACGTGTGCGGCGTCGTGGGCTTCCAGCCACAGCCGCAGGTATTTGACCTGCCCGTAGGCCTCATCAGCGGTGACCCACCCGAATGGCACCTTCGCGGCGAACGCCCGTGCCAGCATCGCCATGGCTTGACGCGGCTTGGTCTCGAACTCGGTGCCCTCCGGGATTCCTGCCCGCCGGCATCGGTCCTGGTCGGCGATCCACGGCTCG